>CAYSRY010000108.1:0-8997 GCA_964433395.1 uncultured Armatimonadia bacterium
CTTGTTTGGCGGGCTTTTTCGCGAGCGCGTGCAAATACCGGGAACAGTATTGCGGCGAGGATCGCGATAATAGCGATTACAACCAGCAACTCAATGAGCGTAAATCCGCGTCTTTGCATTTTCCCAACCCCTAACATATGAATTCTCCATCCCCATAGAGCAAAACGGATTGTTCTCCACCATGAAGCTGGAGTTTATGCAGATACAATACCTCCAATCTATCAGTCGAGCTATGTCAACAATAATGACAGCGTCGAGCGACAGGTGAAGATGCGAAAAATCTCTTGATTTTTA
The DNA here is from genome assembly GCA_964433395.1 of uncultured Armatimonadia bacterium. Taxonomy (GTDB): domain Bacteria; phylum Armatimonadota; class Zipacnadia; order Zipacnadales; family UBA11051; genus UBA11051. The sequence continues at coordinate 295 of CAYSRY010000108.1, forward strand.
TGTTGCTTTGCGCGTTTGACATTTATGCTTGTTGCAGCCGATATTCAGATGAGAATTCTAGCGGCCATACCAGAATTTGGAGGCTGAATACAGGCCGGTGTCGCCTTCAACGGTCTGCCTGTTCATCCATTTTGCGTGGCCATCAATGAAACCGCAGTTGGCGCCATCGTTGTGGCGGTTCTGATAGCGGGCATAGCCGTCAATACCATACGTCACGTTCGTCGGGTAAGTGGCGAGGTAATATGTCGGGTAGACAACGTAGTAGTCACAGTCAGTGAACCAGATGGTCTCAGCTGGGACTTTGATGTCTGCCAGCGTGATGTAGTTATAGAAATAGGAGACCCAGTAATTGAGGCCATAGCCGAATGAGGTGTCTGGAGTGCGGGAGCCCCACACGAGACTTGTCGAGGTGGTATCTGGGGTATAAGTCTGAGGTGAGCTGGGGCAGACGAGAATTTGTTCGCTCTTCATGTAGGGCATGAGTGCTTCATGCCAGAGAATGTTGGTGGGAGGCGTTGCGCCGTCACTGCGGCGTCCCTGGTACATTCCGAAGAGTGACTCATCGTAGTCCTGCACATACATCAGAGCGGCGAGGGTTATCTGTTTGACATTGCTCAGACAGCTTGTTTGACGGGCTTTTTCGCGAGCGCGTGCGAATACGGGGAACAGTATTGCGGCGAGGATCGCGATAATAGCGATTACAACCAACAGCTCAATGAGCGTGAATCCACGTCTTTGCATTTTCCCAACCCCTCTTCTCCCAATACAGCATCCAGTTGTATACTTATTATATTTGCTGGTGAATTGCCTGTCAAATAGTTTGCCTCCACATACGCATATTGAGACAGCCTTTGTCAATTCTATACCATTCTATAGTCATTACTTGCGTAACAGGGGCGGATTCCTGTACAATTGCATTTTTGAGTGTGTGAATTGATCAGCAGCGGCTTGCCAATTTTGCCGGTGCCTTTTGATGTCGCAGTGCCATAAGCAGCACGCCTCGAAGTACACGTGAAGGCAGGGATATGATATGCAGATTTTCGTTCCCAGGGAGCTGGCAAATGGGGAGAGGAGGGTACCCCTCATTCCGGCAGATGTCGCGAAGCTCTGCGCAAAGGGCTTGGATATCACTATAGAAAAAGGTATGGGCGCCCTCTCTCGCCATGAGGACAGCGCATACGAAGAGGCCGGAGCAACGGTGTCATCGGATCGCGTGGCCTCTCTCGCTTGCGCTGATATTGTTCTGAGGTTGCGCAAGCCACCGTTGGACGAAGTGGCGCAGATGAAGCCAGGTGCGATACATATCAGTTATCTCGATCCGTTCAATGAGGTTGAGCTGACTGACGCAATCGCCGCACAGAGGATCACCGCAATAAGCATGGAGATGATCCCTCGGACGACGCGTGCGCAGAAGATGGACGCCTTGAGTTCGCAGGCCTCGCTGGCCGGATATGTCGCGGTCATCATTGCCGCGGAACGACTTGATCGTATCTTTCCGATGATGATGACACCTGCTGGTACGCTTGCTCCGGCGCGCGTATTTATAATTGGTGCAGGGGTGGCAGGATTGCAGGCGATTGCGACGGCCAAGCGGCTTGGCGCGCGTGTGGAGGCGTTTGACACCCGGCCGGTCGTCGCGGAACAGGTTGAATCGCTTGGCGCGAAGTTTGTCAAAGTTGATCTTGGCGATACAGGCCAGACGGCAGGTGGCTATGCGAAGGAACTGACGCCTGAGCAGCAGGAGCTCCAGCGTCAGGCTATGGCGAAAGTCTGCATCCAGTCTGATGTGGTCATCACGACAGCGCAGCTTTTCGGCAGGCCAGCGCCACGGATTGTCACGGGTGAAGTCGTGTCGCAGATGAAGCCTGGAAGTGTCATGATCGACCTGGCCGCAGCGACCGGAGGGAACATTGAAGGCTCGGTTGCAGATGAAGAAGTAGAAGTCAATGGCGTGACAATCATCGGTTTGTCAAATCTATCCGGTGAAGTCGCCGTACACGCGTCGCAGATGTATTCAGCCAATTTGACGGCTCTTCTCGATGAGTTTTACACAGGCGAAAGCGATACATTCAGTCTCGACTTCGAAGATGAAATTATCAGCGGCTGTGTCATTACACACGGCGGCGAAGTCGTGAACAGGTTGCTGCTCGAGATTCGGGCAAAAAGCCGCTGAGGAGTGCGTATTCATGTCTGAAGGCATGCTGTTGTTTTTTGTATTTGTCCTTGCAATTTTCCTGGGTGTTGAGCTCATCACTAAGGTGCCATCGCAGCTCCATACCCCGCTGATGTCCGGTTCGAACGCAATATCGGGCATAACCATTGTCGGTGCACTTATAGCGGCGGGAACGACCGATAACGAGACAATTCGGATGGTTCTGAGCATTGCAGCAATGACCTTCGCCACAATTAATGTCGTTGGCGGTTACCTCGTCACCGATCGGATGCTTGGCATGTTCAGCACGCGCAAGGACGGTGAAGGCAAATGATTGATGCCACCTTGGTCAATTTTGGCTACATCGTCGCGTCGGTGCTGTTCATAATTGGTCTCAAAATGCTCAGCAAGCAGAAAACCGCTCGCACGGGCAACAAGATTTCGGCACTAGCGATGCTTCTGGCAGTTGTGATGGCATTGCTCAGTCAGCCGATGGGGTATCTCTACATCATCATCGGTTTTGTTGTAGGTGCGCTAATCGGTGCGATTGCCGCTATGCGCGTGCAGCTTACGCAGATGCCTGAAATGGTAGCACTTTTCAATGGATTTGGCGGCGCAGCCAGCTTGCTCGTCGGCTGGGCTGAATACCAGAAGGCTCTCAGCGACAACATTAACGGTGACGACCCCTTCAGTATTGTGATGCTCATTGGCATTTTTCTGGCTGTCTTTATCGGCGGCGTCACATTCACAGGGAGTCTTGTCGCGTGGGGGAAACTCTCGCGGAAGCTGCCGGGCCGCCCCATTGGCTTTGCGGGGATGCAAGTGTTGAGCGCGCTGGTCATAGTGGCGGCTGTTGTACTGGGCGTCATGTTCATTATAGCTCCGACAGCCGCATACGTGGCATTCCTGGTTCTCGTCGGCTTGTCACTTGTGTTTGGCCTGCTTTTCACACTCCCCATTGGCGGAGCAGACATGCCAGTTGTTATCTCGCTTTTGAACAGCTATTCCGGTCTTGCCGCATGTGCGGCGGGCTTTGTGATTAGTAATACGGTACTTATCGTCGCCGGTGCTCTGGTCGGTGCGAGTGGTCTTATTCTGACCACAATCATGTGCAAAGCGATGAACCGTTCGTTGCGCCATGTTCTGTTCGGAGGCTTCGGTTCCAGTGATGGAGGCAGTGGGGCTGGTGAGGGTGGACAGGCGAACCCTATCGATGCAGAGGGTGCATATTATGTTCTGGAGGCCGCCAGTTCGGTTATGTTTGTGCCGGGATATGGTATGGCCGTTGCACAGGCACAGCATGCAGTTCGGGAACTCGCCGAGCTTCTGGAAGCCAACGGCGCCAGTGTGGTATTTGGCATCCATCCCGTTGCCGGACGAATGCCGGGGCACATGAATGTTCTGTTGGCGGAAGCGAATATTCCATATGAGCAATTGCTCGAAATGGCTGATGCCAACGCCATGATGGCGAATACGGATGTTGCGATCGTCATCGGAGCGAATGACGTTGTGAATCCGGCTGCTCGCGAAGATGAAAGCTCTCCGATCTATGGAATGCCGGTTATCAATGTGGATCAGGCGCGCACTGTTTTTGTTCTCAAGCGCTCAATGGCAAGTGGCTTCGCAGGCATTGAGAATCCGCTGTTCTACAAAGAGAACACGCGTATGCTTTTCGGTGATGCAAAGGCCAGTATTGAAGCAGTGGTGGCACAGTTCAAAGAGGCCTGAACCGCTGGCAGCTCATAAATTGAAAAGCGCCCTTCCACCAGGAAGGGCGCTTTGTACTTCTGGCAGGCTTCTATCGACTGCGCGCAAGGATCCGTTCAGGCTCACCGAATTTGATGACTTCGGCACGGTTGACATAACGCACATTCAGTTGCGGCAGGATGTCGGCGATCGAAAACTGCTGGCCGGCAATCAGTGCTGAGTTAATCTGGTTCATACATTCACCCATGTAGAGGCCGAACAGCGGTTCCTCTGCCTCGTCATCAACCATGGGTACCACTGCGTCAAAGCCGGCGCGCACATATTCCATATAGCGAGCCAGTTCAGCCGATGGTGCAGTAAGGTCACATGCGGCCAGCAGGAGAGGTTCCCCCTGTGCCCATACAAGCGCTTCTTTGAGCGCAGACAGCTCGTTTGCAGGTTGAATATTCCTGCGTGGGATTTGCGTCGAAATGCGCATTTCCTCCGGGCATATGACTATGCTGTCTTTGGTGAGTGAGGCCAGCATGTTGCGCAGAGTTTCCCAATCTGCTGAGCGAGCAATCTCATGGGTGAAAATAATTGCCGCTTTCATGTCATATTCCCCTTGCACTTTGTCTACTACATGCTATAATAGCATCACAGTGAGGCCAGCTGGGGTGTAAGCTGTGGTGGATGGCCGCACGACTTGGGAACATCACATACTCATTGTGCATTATATTATGGACAGTATGTGTTGGACAAGTTCACATCTTACCACAGACTGCCACGGAGGAAGAGCATGAAACACATCCCAGCCTGCATGATACTCGTAATTTTCATGACTGGCGCTGCTTTTGCACAGGAACAGGCAACCATCGCCAAATATGCGCTTCAGTATAGTCCGAGCGCTGAATGTGTCGTCCAGCAGCAGCTCCACGCACGCGTCGAGCAGATTCTCTTGGAGGGTAATCCTCTGGGCATTGATGGCTGGGTGAACAGCAAACTTCAACGTACTGGTACCCCATTTGATCCTGAGACAAAGACATTCAAGATGAAGCTTCAATTCTCCGAGATTGAGCAGGAATTCAACGGGCAAGCCATTGAGGGCGACAGCACTGCCGTGCTTGAGCTTGCTGTCAAGCCCAAAGGGCAGATTGACGCGAAGCAGGCCCTTGGCGATGAGATGAAGCTGACCGGCTCGACCGGTGTCCCCATTCAGTTGCTCGGGTTACTCTGTCAGGTCGTTCGTTTCCCTGAGGGAGAGGTCGCTATCGGCCAGACGTGGACCGTTGAAGATGTCATCAACATGGGAAAAGACGAAGCTCCGATACCCATTGAGGTCACATCGAAGCTCACCAAAGTCGAGAATGGACGCTATGCCTGGGTCCAATCGAGCATGGTTGTGCATGTTCCGAATTTTGAGGCCCCCAATCCCATGGGATATGGCGATGATGTTCCAGTGACCAAAGCAGTTCTGAAGATCAAAGACCTCGTGCGCGTTTTCGACATGCAGGAGAGCGTCGTAACGAAAGCTGAAGGTAAAGCGTCATTTACCGGCCAACTCGATCTCGGCGGATTTCTTATGAATGCGCAGATTGACACGGCCCTGAAGATGGAACCGCAGCCGAAGAAGCCCGCCGAGGAAGTGCAGCAGACGACCACAACCGGCGAAAACGCTGGCGGGGCCTCAACTACCCCACAAGCCAAAGAGGAACAGCCTATAACCCAACCTGGCACGGCGGCCGGGTAAGAAATAGGGTAGTCTAATATTCAGGCAGGAAAAAGCGACCGCCTTCACCTAATGGGGCGGTCGCTTTGTTATATCAATTCGGGTGTGGCGGTAAAACAGCCTGCTAATCAGTTGATTCTGCAGTGCTGGGGGCACTTGTGCCCGCTGCTGAAGTATTGCCATCAACATCTGCATTTTTGACGACACCGGCGTCGGTGCCCGCATCTGCCTGTGGAGCATCTTCTGCATTGGTTGTGCTCTCTGCATCGGCGCCAGGAGCTGCTGGAGTATCAGCCCCAATTACCTCATCGCCAGGAGGGGCGACAATTGCTCCCGTTGCCGAACCGTCGTCTTGCTGTTGCTGGTCTCCCAAGACGACGATGTAGTACAGTGCCACGAGTATTGCCGCCACCAGCAGGAGCACCACTACAACAACAGCCGGACTTACACGTGTTTCCATGTTTTACCTCCCAAACTACAGCCCTGATGGGAACAAGGGCACAAACCATGTACATGATGGATGCCTATTTCTTCCACCATGTGCCGTATTCCTCTATCCCCCCCGAAATTTGCTTTGTTACCAGAATGTGTGGTTATTTCTTCTGTGCAAGCCATCCTCGCACCCGCTCCATTGGGAATCTGTCTCCCGGGCACTCTGTTTGGCGGAAATCGCGGTGACCGTAAATATCCTTGGCTGTGAATTTGTATCGCTGAGCTAAGCGCTGCAGCAGTTCACGCAGTGCAGATAGCTGTGCCTCTGTAGGGCGCGCAGGTTGCTGCGCGCCAGTTGGGTTGGCTTCCGAGGAGAAATTACCAACGAGACAGATACCTATATAGTTATTGGCACCCATGCAATGTGCGCCCGGGAGCCACTCAGGTCGGCCGTTCTGCACAGTTCCATCAGGCAATATCAGGTAGTGGTATCCTATGTGGTAAACATGCCGACCATCGCATATCAGGAAACCTCGCCTAGCATGTGAGCTGTCTATCAGATCTCGATCGACTATTTGTCCACTGACGATTGCAGGGGTTGCTGTATGATGGATTATCACGCCGGGAGGACGCCACAGCACGGTACGATACCAGTACGGCCCATGCTGGTAGGCGAGGCCGCTGGCCATCAGTGCGCAGAGGCTGGCGATCAGCAGCAGGATTCCACAGCCGGCGCCGCCGCATTCGCGAGCGGGCATTACGGGTGTCTGTTTTTTGTTCATTTTCACAATCATTCGATCAGTGAAGGGCTTTGTCCTTTGCTGAAAGAACCTTAAATGGTTCGTGTGTCCGATACTGGACAACAATTCCGAAAGGAAATCTAACAATGAGAGTTGGCATCGCAAAAGTCAATCTGAATCCCGATATTCCTGTAACGATTGATGGCTTTGGGGCGCGGAATGGTACCCTTTCCGAGGGAATAACACATGATATAGAAGGCGTCTGCTTCGTATTTGATAATGGCGAGACTCGTGTTGGCATCATGTCTCTCGATCTGCTCGCAATGGACGATTATATGATGGTGCCAATTCGCCAGGCAGCGAAAGCTCTGGGCATTCCGGCGAAAAACATGATGGTAAACACTTCCCACACCCATGCAGCGCCGAATGTTACACCGTGTCGGACATTTATGCGCGCCTATGAGGATGAATATCTGGCAGCTACGCGAGACAAGCTGTGCAAGCTTATTGCCGATGCGGTTGATGACCTGCAGGAGGTAACGCTTGATTATACGGTTGGCACTTGCACTCTCGGATGTAATAGACGCCGGCATGGCAGTTCCGGCCTGCTGCCCAACCCCGACAAACCAATCGACCTTGATGTGCCTGTGCTTCGCGTGCTGGACGGCGAGGGCAATATTCGCGGAATATTGTTTGGCTATGCCTGTCATCCGAGCGCAATCAGCGGCCCCTATATAAACTCGGATTACCCAGGCTATGCGAAGGATCTGCTGCGCGAATCCATCCCCGGCTGTATTCCAGCATTTTTGCAGGGCTGTGGCGGCGACGTCAAGCCACGCAACATTGATCCGGTATTGCGCAATTTCAAGATCGGTCCGCTTGAGGCCATCGAATCGATCGGCCATGAGCTCGGACGTGCGGTTCAGGCAGCATTGTGTGGCGAGCCGATGCCTCTTGACGAGACGCTTCGGGCGGACAGCGAGTTCGTCCAGATACCGTTTGGCCCGCAGCCGACGGAAGAGGAAGTTGCTGAGGCGCAGCAAGATGGTGAAGGTTCCTGTGCCCGGATATGGGGCGACGCAGTCCGCAGCGTATGGGACATGGGGCACAAACTCTCATACCAGTTGCCGATAGAGGTACAGGTTTTTAACATTGGCGGACTGGACATAGTCGCTATTGCTGCCGAAGTCTGTGTTGAGGTTGGCTTGCATATCAAGGATATGTTCCCCGAGCGTACAGTCATGACGCTGGGATACACAAACGGAGCATGGGATTACTTTGCCCCCGGCGAAGCCCACACGGAAGATGGCTATACGGAAGGCTATGAGGTCAAGCGGAGCTTCGTAGATACTATATGGCCTTGGCCGCAGCCGCTGGGCTTCTCTGATGATTCCGAAGACATCATGCTTGAGAGTATCCAGGAGCTCGTCGAAGGCCTGCAGGCTGAAGGCCTGAAGCCGAGGATCTGCAGTTGCAAGTAGAGAAGATCCGTTACACATGTGTTCCCAGAGTGGGCAGAGATAAATTTGCCAGGTGAAAGGACATGCTCGCCATGAAAGTTGGTATTGCCAACGCAACCATCACACCAGAAGTGCCAATCTGGATGACCGGGTTTGCGGCTCGCACCGAACCCGCCGATGGCGTCTACAATGATCTGGAAGCCAGCGTCGTCGTCTTTGAAAACGGGGACACCCGTGTCGGCATTCTGGCTTTGGATCTTGTCGGGGTAGATGAATGGCTCCTTGATCCAATTCGCGAATCCGCTGCGGAAGTCGGCATTGCCCCTGAATGTATGTTGGTGAACTGCAGCCATACACATTGCGCACCCTCATGCCGAGTCGTGCGTGGCTCAAACCGGCATTTCGATTATGACTGGCTGAACGGCCTGAAAACCACCGCAGCCGACCTGCTCAAGGCGGCGGTGGACGATCTTCAGCCAGCGAAAATTGACTATGCAGTCGGCG
>CAYSRY010000108.1:9007-10524 GCA_964433395.1 uncultured Armatimonadia bacterium
CTGGATGAGGTTGTAGTCCTTCGCATCGTAGTTGCCGTGGAGTTTAGAACCCACATAGAAGCCACGGATAGGGATGGGGAAGTAGTCCCCGGAAGTCGTGCCTTCGATGGCTTCGATGCGTCCGAATCCAGACAAACCTGTCGACAATGCTGTGCCGGTCATGCGGGTGCGTACGCTTGATGGGGATGTCCGCGCCATATTGTTCTCGTACGCATCGCATCCGACGACGATGGGTGGACAGCAGATTGGGACTGACTATCCTGGCCCAGCGCGCGATGTCATTCGGGAAGCCATCCCCGGCTGTGTTCCGATCTTCCTGCAGGGGTGCGGTGGCGACGTGAAGCCACGCAATGTGAATCCGCTGACCGGAGCATTTGCGAGTGGACCGATTGAAGTTGTCTATGAGATCGGCCATGAACTCGGCCGAGCGGTGCAGACCACGCTCTGTGGCGAGCTCGTTGAGCTTGGCGAAGAACTTGCCGCCATCAGCGCAACTGCCGACATGCCCACCACCGGTACGCCATCGGAAGAGACACTGGCGGAACTTGAGCATGGGTCGCAGTGGGAGCAGGATTACGCTGCGGCAGCGCGCGCAGTCATCGCCGAAAAAGGTGGCCTTGCGGAGACTCTTCCGATTGAGGTTCAGGTTTTACGCATTGGTGAGCTTTTCTTCATCTGTATGGGGGGCGAAGTGAGCTGCGAGATCGGCCTGGAGCTGAAAGAGAAGCTTGGGGGAATGAAGGTCTGGACACTCGGCTATTCCAATCTTCTGCGCTCATATGTGCCATCACTTCAGGCATATGAAGAAGGCGGTTATGAGGTTGAACGCGCGTTCCTGTATTCCATCGTTCCAGAGCCGCGACCGCTTGGTTATACCCCTGATTCGGTGGCCGTAATTGTTGATAAGGGGATCGAGCTTGTGAGTACCCTGAAATAGCCGCAGACACCGCCGCACTGACACTTCGTTACAGACATGAAAGGTCTGAGCACGATGGAAGTCGGCATTGCGAATGTGGTGATTACTCCAGAGCCGGGCATCTGGTTAGCGGGTTTTGGATCACGTAACAGGCCCTCTGAGGGCGTGTACATGGACCTCGAAGCATCCGCGGTGGTCTTTGCCAACGGGGCTGCGAGGGCTGCAATTCTGGCGGTTGATGTTTTGCTGCTTCCAGGGGAGTGCATCGATCGCATCCGCCGTGTCGCGGAGGATGAGCTGGGTATTACGCGTGAGCGCATGCTTATCAACTGCAGCCACACGCACTGTGGGCCATCTGCAGGAGTTGTTCGCGGAGCATGGCCGCTTGATGAGGAATACCTCGCGCACATGTTGGACAAACTGTGTGATGTTCTGCGCCATGCAGTTGCAGATTTGCAGCCAGCCGTGGTTGACTATGCTGTCGGCTGCTGCACATTGGGGATAAATCGGCGCCGCAAGGACGCGGATGCCAAATGCAGGAAAATGTCGCCCGATCCGAAGGGGCCTGCAGATTTTGATGTGCCTGTGCTTCGCGTACTTT
>CAYSRY010000109.1:0-1641 GCA_964433395.1 uncultured Armatimonadia bacterium
CCAGTGACGAAGCCTTGGCGGCAGAGGTTGCCGCGATGGATGGGCTCTTTGAGTTCATGGAAACTCGGCGGGCGCCCTATCAGGTCCCGCATGTGTTGCGCGAGATGACATTCCTGCGCAGTTTCCTCACTGATCTCTGCGATCAATTGGCTGACGTTCGCGAGCAGGCCAAAACTGGAAATGTCACGTGCATCCCGGATCTCGAAGTGCTGAATGTCTATCCCGTCCCGTGGGTGGGATGAGTTTTCTCAGCGGAATTGCTCCCTGTGCCCGGCAAGTACACTTGCCGGGCGTTCATTTTCGGATATTGCACAAGGGATATCGCCACCGATATGGAAATCTGTATTGTTCCATCGCATAAGTCGCGATTTTGGAGGCATATTGATGACCCTGCGTAAGCGTGACGATGTCGTCATCTACTCTGACGAGATGTACTATTCGACGTTTCCGTCCGTAGTATGTCGCCCCGATGGCCAGCTCATCTGCGCGTTCAGGCGTGCACCCGAACGCAGGATTCGCCCGCATGGTGAAGTAACGCATTCCGATCCCAACAGTTGGCTCATGGCCGTCACTTCTGATGACAATGGCCGCACGTGGAGTTCTGATCCAACGGCCATTTTCATCCATCCATCTGCTGGTAATCAGGATCCGTGCCTGCTGCAGCTTCGTGATGGTACGCTGCTCTGCACCACCTATTCGTGGGAGTTGCTGTGCAAGGACGATGCCGTACATGAGGGCGCACGGGAAACGCCCACCGGCTGGGTCATGACATGTCTTGGAGTGAATGTAATCCGTTCCGACGATGGTGGCGCGAAGTGGGACGGCTCGTGGTACATTGATCCGTGCCCGGAATACCCGGAGCATTTCCCGGGCAAGCCCAACCGTGGGGCGTGCAGAGGCCGCATGGTAGAACTTGACGATGGCACCATTCTCATGCCGGTGTCGATCGCCATTGGTACGGATCATCCAAATGTTGCGCGGGTCTACAGCTCAGCCGATCGCGGACAGACCTGGAGGCCGGGAGCCATCATTGCTGCGGACAGCACGGTGCATTTTCACGAGCCGCATCTGCACATGACGCCGAGTGGCCGGCTCATCTGCCTTCTGCGCACTCAGGAGTTGGGCGGATACCTTGCGTGGTGCCATTCTGACGATCTCGGGGCCTCGTGGTCAGAGTGGACGCCGTCTACGATCTGGGGGCACCCGTTCACCACTGCCACCTGCCCGGATGGTCGCGTTATGGTCGCTTACGGCTACCGCCGCGAACCGTTTGGCATCCGATGCAAACTGGTCAATCCCGAATTTGACAATCTCGACGCTGCCGAGGAATTCACTATTCGCGATGATGGCGGCAGCAGCGACATTGGCTATCCATGGGCGGTTCAGACTGCCGACGGGAATATGTTCATTGCCTATTATATGAATCATGATCTGGGCACGAAGCATGCGGCTGAGTCGATACCCGAAATTGACAACGCGCAACGCTGGCTTATGGAATGCGGCAGGAGCACGAGGTACGTGGCTGGGTCAATACTCGAAATTGACTGACAGCGTGAGCAGCCTCAGTCAGGGCAATTGAATATTTGGGTGTGACTTTGATGCGGCTTTATTACCGAGAATTTCGCGTGCCGTATTGTGCCA
>CAYSRY010000109.1:1651-10523 GCA_964433395.1 uncultured Armatimonadia bacterium
TGGAACAAAATCTTTGCCGGTAAGCGTTCGCGAATGTATGTGTCGCGCCATTGGCGACTGTCATTTTGCTTCCATTGAGGCTGAGTTGGTGGGGCACAGTGGCATCTATGAAGTTATATATTCAGGCGGCCTTTGATATGCTGTATAGATGACGTGGCCTTCGCCTGAAAAGCAGACGTTGCGCGTAGAATTCTGCCTATTGATCCGCGCTGATTATGGCTGTCGCACATACGCAGCGCAAAATCAGGTCCCCCCCTCCTGAGGTTCTCGGATGTACAACTTTGGTCGCGGGACGTGTTTGCACTGCCTGTTTCGCCGTAAGAGCCTGACACTGTTGGGCTCGCTGTGTTGCGCAGCTGCTGTGCGGCACTTTTGCTCAGGGGGAACTGACGCCCATTGGACAGGAACTGATGGGGGAGGTCAGTGAAACTTAATCTGGTATGATTTTCTATAACAAGCACGCATGTGATTGCTCACTTACGTGTGGCATTTTGAACTCGCTATCAGCGCGCGGATATATGCTGATATATTCAGAGAAGAGGCGCATTGAAGATGAGTGAAGCGATACCGCAGTTTGGCGAACAGGCGCGCAGACCGCTGATTTACGCCCATCGAGGCAATTCCGGGTTTGCGCCCGAGAATACAATAGTGGCATTTGAACAGGGGCTGGCGCTCGGGGCGGACGGCTCCGAATGCGACGTCCATGCCACCGCAGACGGGCATCTCGTCGTCATGCACGATGCCGATGTTTCCCGCACGACGGATGGCTCCGGCCCGATCCGTGAGAAGACGCTCGCGCAGATGCGCGAGCTCGACGCGGGGAGCTGGAAAGGCACTGAGTACGCCGGAACGAAGGTCCCGCTGCTTGAGAATGTAATTGCGCTGCACATTGGTCGCGGCCAGCTCTGCATTGAAGTCAAGGATTACGCCTGCGGTGGTCAGGTTGTCGAACTCATCGACAGCATGGGTGCCTGCGAGTGGGCGTCGATTCACAGCTTCAGCTATGACGTGATTACGCAGGCGCGGGCGCAGAATCCGCGGATACCGACTGCATGGATTTATGGCGCACCGATTGAGGAACGCTCCGACGCGGAGGTCGTGGCCATGCTGCTCGATGGTGGCATTCAGGCCATCAGTGTGCACGGGCGACGGCTTACGGACGAGTTGCTGGCGCGGTGCCGCAGGGCCGGTCTGGGCGTGTTGGTCTGGACAGTGGACGAGGCGGAACAGGTGCGCTTCCTGCGGGAATTGCGGGTGGACGCAATCGTCAGCAACCGGCCGGGCGTGGCTCTCGGTGTGTGTGCAGAAGACGCCTGAGGTGCCCCAAAATGACCGCAAGTCGCCTGGATTATGTGATATAATGTGCTCAATATGTTCTGTAGGATAGAGCCGCAAATGGGGGAGCAAGGATGAAACCCAAGGCAGTTGTGGCCGGAGGCGCCGGTTTTTTAGGGTACCATATGACGAAACGGTTGCTTGATGAGGGCTTCACCGTGTACGTCATCGACAACTACGAAACGGGTACCAGGCGAAACAGCCGTGACCTGACAGAGCTTGGTGCCGAGATCATCGTGCACGATATCTGCAACGAGGCCCTGCATATCGCCGGAGATCTGGATTTTGTACTGAATTTTGCATGTCCGGCAAGTCCGGTCGATTTCGACCGTCTTCCCGTGGAGATTATGCGCACGTGCGCAGTTGGTACGCAGAATCTGCTGGAACTGGCGCGCCTGCACAAGGCGGTTTTCCTGCAGACTTCCACGTCAGAAGTGTATGGTGACCCGGAGATTCATCCGCAGCAGGAAGACTACTGTGGCAACGTGAACATCGCAGGCCCACGTGCCGTGTATGATGAAGGCAAACGCTACGCAGAGACGCTGTGTCACACGTATCGGCGGCACTATGACGGCAACGTCCGCATCGTCCGCATTTTCAACACGTATGGCCCGCGGATGCGGCCCGACGATGGGCGTGTGGTATCGAACTTTGCAATGCAGGCATTGTCTGGCCAACCGCTGACGCTGTTTGGCGGCGGGGAGCAGACACGCAGTTTCTGCTATTGCAGCGATCTGATTGATGGGATTTACCGGCTGCTTCGCTCGGACTATCAGGAGCCGTGTAATATTGGGAATCCGGCCGAGATCACGATCCGCGAGCTCGCCGAAGTCATGATCGAGTTGACGGGCAGTACATCTGAACTTCAGATTGTGCCTGCGCTGCATGCGGACGACCCGAAACGTCGGCGCCCAGATATTGGGCGGGCACAGAAACACCTTGGATGGGCGCCGAAGGTAGCGCTGCGCGATGGGCTGCGTGAGACCGTCGAATGGTTCAGAGAGTTCGCTGAATGAGATTGAAGCGGTGGCTCGGATGGCTGTGAAGGCGACTGCTTGGGAGTTGCTGCTAGGCTGTGAAGGCGCCTTGTAATGCATGGTTTGTCGTGCTAAAATGTTGCTGATGCCGCGGAGATAATTGAGGCTTGACCTCACCGGGGTAGTGTTGAGGTTGTCTCGCACTTGAGAAAAGAGCATATTGTTATGCTGAATGTAGTGGTATTCGGCAATAAGGGGAGAGCGTCATGTCTGTCAGTCGGCCAATTCTTTCAGGATTGACTTACCTCGACGAACCCATCGAGCGAAACCTGAGCCGGATGCTGTATGAGAATGGTCCTGGCCATGGTGCGATGCTGATTCTCCCATTTGACCAACTTGTAGAGCACGGGCCCGGCCACACGTTCAAATGGGAACGGTCGGCAGACCCCGCAGCGGTTGTCGAGCTGGCCAACCGAGGGCCATTTTCTGCTATAGCGCTTTCGCTTGGGCAGGCACAAAAATATCAGCATGATATAGATGTTCCTCTCATTGTGAAGTTGGACGGTCATTTCTATACCGGGAGAGAGAACGAAGCGGCTTATCCAATTCAAAGCAATTTTGGTTCCGTTGCCGAAGCTGTAAATTGTGGAGCCAGTGCTGTAGGTTTGACATTTTATCTTGGCAGCGCTCGCACCGGTGAGGATGTCGAGCGGATTGGCCGAGTGCGTGAGGCGGCCCATGATGCCGGGCTGCCGCTGGTTTTGTGGTGCTATCCGCGTGGGCCAGTGGTCTCGAAATGTCAGGCAGACAGCTTGTTGTGGTGTCATTACGCGGTTTCGTCGGGTGAGTCGCTCGGCGCGGATATTGTAAAGACGAAGTATCCATCAGTGGTCAAGCCGAAGTCGCGGGAATATTATGAGAGTTTTATCCTGGATGAATATTCATCAAAGATTCCCGAGGCTGGCCGATATCTGGAGCTTGAGCCTTCTCGGGAGGCGCTTGAGGAGTATGAGGCGTCTCTGGGCGCTGGAGAGCAAGCAAATTACGACGGTCTGCTGAGCCGGGAAGAGCACATCGAGCGGTTGAAAATTGTGACGGGAGCCGGAACACGAACCTTTGTGATATATTCAGGCGGTCCGAAAGTCGCGGGCGATGCAGCACGCGCCCTGCAGTCGACGACTGAAATTATCATGGAAGCAGGCGGAGAAGGACGCATCATCGGTCGTAATCTTTGGGGCGTACCGATGGATGAGAGCCTCGCGCTTGCAAATGTTGTTGCAGACGTAATGCGGGACGAAAAATACAGGCGTGATTAGATGTGTCACGCTGTCGGCCCGTTTCACCTAATGGTGCAGATGATTATTGAGGTATAGTTTCATTACACTGGAGGAGACTTACAAATGGGCAAACTTTTGGACGGGCGCCAGTTGCGAAAGATTTTCGACGGCTTCGTGCCGTTTGAGGGCGCAGATCTGGCTCTGAAACCGCAGGATGAACAGGTCACTATTCTTGCCGCAAATTCCAATAACTGGATGACAACACGTGCACTGATCATGGCCGCAGCCACCGGCGAGCAGTCACCGATCATCATTCAGTTCTCCTACAATTCGAATGTCAAAATCGGCGGCGACGCCAGCACCATCTGGACCCCCGCTGGTCTTAAGAATCACGGTAATGCAGTCGTCAATGGTGCCAAAGCCAACGCTGACTGGGTCGCCATGGAAGCGGATAACTGGGGCGCCGACTATGTCGCCGTTTCCCTCGACCACTTCAAAGTTCCGAAATACTCCGCTGACAAGACCTACGCAGCCTGCGCCACCCCGTTCGACTATGGCGCGCAGATTCGCTTTGCACAAGAATTCATGGCTGCCAAAGGCCTCGATGCTGCCGCTAACATCACCGAGGAAGAGTTCAACAGCTACGTTGCCTACATGAACAGTGTTGAATATCAGGGCTTCCGCGCCGACTTCATGAACACTGTTGACCTCATGGATCCGGCTTGGGGCATGATTGACACCGAGGGCATCCCCTTCGTTCTGGACTTTGCTGTGACCCGCGACTTCGCCATCGGCGTTCGCGAAGGTCTGGGCAACAGCCATATGATGCTCGAAGCCGAGCTCGGCGCTACCGGTACTTCCGGCGACGGCATTGGCTACGTTCCGATGCGCGGTGCCGACCTTGAGGAGTTCGCACATCTGGCCGCAGCATTCGTCGCTTTCACCGGCGCCGAGGGCATGGCCTATGACATCGGCATGAAACATTCCGCATTGGCCGCTGAGAAGCACCCGGCCGATGAAGAGAAAATGGAAGCTGTTCAGCGTCAGGTCATCGCTGAGACCGGCATCTATGCAGCATACGCTCAGCACGGCGGCACTGGTGCCGCCGCAGTCGCCAAGGGTCTCGTTGGCAAAACCAACGTGAACACGGCGTTCCTCGTGGCCGGCAGCTGCGCCCGTGCTGACTGGTTCAACCAGGACATCGACAAAGTCAAAGGTGGCGACAAGAAGATTTGCGGCACCAATGTCGAGACGCATGTCTATGTTGAAGCCATCTACAATAGCGCCGTCGAGCGGTACGCGACGACTGGCAGCTGGCAGACCGGTCCGAAAGTCGCAGAGTTCCTGGCCTAGGCGAATCGAGCTGCAATGGCCCCCGCATGGGCCGTATGTATATAGAGACAAAGGCAGGGCCTCACAGGCCCTGCCTTTTCTTTTTGCGTGGAAGGATGCGAGTTGGATGGCGAGAACCTACCAGCATCATACGGGCTGAATGCGTCGAGGAGACGATTGCGATGAAGCAGGCAGATTTTGGTGGAGAAGTATTGATGTGCGCGCAGTCCGCGACGATGGAAATGAAGGTTGGGGACGGCGCATGGCTGAGCGGGTTGCCCCTGGGGAACGGCGATGTGGGCTGTATGCTCTGGGAAAGCGATGGGGGGCTGCGGCTGTCGCTGGACAAGTCGGATCTGTGGGATACGCGCATGGAGTGGCCGGAAGATCCTGAGCGGAATTACGTGAGCATGCGCAAGCTGGCTGCAGCGGGAGACTGGGAGCGTTTCCAATGGCTTTTTGAGGATAGCATCCGGGCGGAGAATCCGATTTTGCCAACCAAGCTCATGTTCGGACGTCTGGAACTGCAGTTTGGTGATGGGATGACGGCATGCTCCGGTGAAACTGCGCTGTATCGAGGCGTGGCGGATGTGGAGCTCTGTGATGGCGAGAGTACTTGCCGGGTGACATCATTTGTGAGCAAAGCTCGAAATGTGGTGTGCGTGCGGGGTGATGGGGCACGCGTGAGTGGACGGCTGCTTGGTTTGGCGGAAAGCAATGAATTTCTGGCCGAATTGGGGGATTTCAGTCTGGAGCGTTCAGTGCGCTGTGATGGTGGTGAGACGCTGGTACAGAGCATTGAGGACGGCGTGTCATGTGCTGCGGCGTGGAGCGTGCTCGATGGGGACACCGTTTTGCTTGCGCTTGAGAGTGCAGCGGATGCGGCTGAGGCGCGGGAGAAAGCAGAGAAGACACTGGCGGAAGCGCGCGAAGTTGGCTGGGATGGGTTGTTGGCTGAGCATGAGGCAGAATGGGCGGAATACTGGCGAGTATGCGGCATCTGTGTGCCGGATGAAAAGATTTCGCACATGTGGCATATTGGAATGTACCTGATCGCTTCGGCGGCGAAGGAAGGGTGCCTGCCTCCGGGGTTGCAGGGCGTGTGGTCTGAGGATGGAAAGCAGCCTGGGTGGCATGGGGATTATCATGCGGATATGAATGTGCAGGAGACATTCTGGCCCGTGTATGTGAATAATCACCCAGAGTTGGGGCGGTGCCTGAGTGATTTTCTAATGGAATGCCTGCCCGCCGCAAAGAAATTCTGCAGCGATTTCTTCGGCTGGGAGGGCGCATTTTTCCCGGCAGCATTCATGCCCGGAATGGCTTTTGTGCCAGGGTGGAGCACTGTGCAATTCTGGATGGGGTGCCCGGCGTGGCTTGCACATCACATGTGGATGCAGTGGCAGTATGAGCGTGATGAAAAGCAACTGCGGGAGCAGACTGTGCCATTTCTGCGGGAGGTATTCAGATTTTATGACGGACTGTTGGAAGAGTGGGACGATGGGCGCTTACATATACCGCTGTCGGCAAGCCCGGAAATGCATGATAACCGGCCGGAAGCCTGGTGCCATGATCCGAACTGCGATCTTGCCGGAGTGCGGAATCTGTGCCGATGGGTTATTGAAACGGAAAAAGCTGCCGGTGATTCTGAATGCACAGAGCGGGCAGAATATGTGGCAGAGAAGCTGGCTGACTATGCGGTGAATGAGCGCGGTGGCATGATGCTGTGGCCCGGGCGCGCGTATGATGAAAGTCATCGCCACCCGTCACACATCATGTCGATACACCCCTATGATGATGTGAACGTCGATGGTGGGCCGGAGGCGCAGCGGATTGTTGAGCAATCGATTGCGGAATATATGGAGCTGGGAATGGGGCGCTGGGCGGGACATACGTATCCGCAAAGCTTGGCGCTTGCCGCGCGTGCCGGGAAAGGAAACATGGCGGAGCGGCAGGCGCATATACTGCATGACACGTGGCTCTGGAATCACAGTCTGCATATCAACAACGATTTTCGACATACGGGAATGTCGATTTTCCATACCGATGTGTTTACGCTGGAGACAAATTGCGGGATAGCCGGCACAATCCCGGAAATGTTGCTGCAAAGCTGGGGCGGGAAACTGCGACTGTTTCCAGCGATTCCAGATGAATGGCAGGACGCAAGTTTTGTGGGATTACGCGGTGAAGGCGGCTGGGTGGTCTCAGCGCAGATGGCGGCCGGGCAGGTCGTGGCAGTCCGCATAGAGGCAAGCGTGAACGGGGAGTTTCGGCTGGTCAATCCGTTTGCAGGCGAATGGGAGGCAACCGGAGACTGTGCGGACAGGCTCGAGACGTGCGATGATGAGATCCGGATGGCCATGGTCGCCGGGACGGTGATTGTGCTGCACGCGAAGAATTGCGGTGGAAGCGTTTAGTCAGTTGGCTCAATGAGCCGGTCTGCCGCGTCGCCGATGGTCTGGATTGTGATTTTGTCCGGATCGCATTGACCGGCGCGGTAGTCGTCGCTGCCAGCGCGGTTAAGATATTTGAGAGCGTGCGACGGCTTTGCGCCCTCCCAATCACTGCTACCCTCGGTTGCATCATATTTGGCCTGCAGAATCTGCAAGCCAACGACGTCAGCCGCTACCGGGTCCGTGGAGAGGATGAGGCCACGGTACTCCCACATAGGCGGAAAATCTTCATCAGTGTCGCGGAGAATGGGCTGATAGGCCTCAAGGACACAGAGAGAAGTTTTATGGCGCACGAGGGGATTGGCAGCGGGTTCCGGGAGCGATGCCTCGTCCTTCAGGAGGCGTAGTTGGTCGACCAGCGGAACGAGTGTGAGGTTATTTGCGACGCATCCCTTCATGCCGAGTTTTTCGTCGGCTCTGAGGCGGGCAACATTTATGATGACGTCAGAATAGTCGCGGATTATGCGGCTCAGGCCCTCCCGGAAACCTTCGGATTCCGCGCCCATGGTGCGGACGCCGCGCCCAGTCGGGTTGAGAGCGATGCCAGCGCGGAATAGTTGGGCTTCATCAGCGGCGAATACGATTATGTTATCCTGTGAGACGCCGGAAGAGACAAGCCCGTCGATGATGGCATTTACGGTTTCGATGGAAGCCGGCGGTGTGTCGAGATCAAGCATGATGCCGACGCGATCATTTGGGGACGCGATATTTCGCCATGGATTGCGGTCTTCGGGAGTGTTCGTGAGTTTGCGGACGCCGTCGGTGAGCACAAACTTGGCTTGACGAAAATCGACCCGGCCCGCAGGATATAGTATTTCGGGAGAAGTCCATTCTGAAGCAATGAGAATGCGATCAATGCGGCTTACAACCACAGTGGCGGACGGTACCGGCGAAGGATTGGCCATGGCCACAGCAGCGGTGGCAACCGCCAGAATAATTACTATAAGATGATTGCGCGAGTGCAGCTTTATATTTGGCAAATTTGTATTTGGCAAAGTATGGTTTTCCTTCTGGTTGATCATGGTTGGGGCGTACGGTAATGTGTGTCGCTATAGTTTTGACAGTGCAGTGGAGTGATGGTTGCAGACGATATGTGATGTCGCGACAGGTTGCGCGCGGGAGCATGGCGAAGCATGAATGTGCAATATATATGCTATGACGCAAATCAGGGGAAATCAGATGGAGAGTAAGGAAACAGAGAAGCGGCCACTGCATCCTGTAGTGTGGGGATGTGGAGGATGCGCATTGGTGGTATTGCTGGTCGTCATCGCGGGTTCGTTCGCGGTGCGTTCGGCGATATTGAGTAGCGCAGAAGAGAGAAAAGTCGCTGCTTTAGAGGCGCGGGAACTGCAGCGTGTGCCGGGTGGAGTGTTGCGGGGGGTGACGCTTGCGCCCGGTGAAACGACCTTGTTTGAGCATGAGTGGGCAGGCGAAGATCGCCTGATCTTTGGAGTGGAGCACGAACCGGATTTTGGTGATATTCTGGGTATGGCAACAG
>CAYSRY010000110.1:0-10512 GCA_964433395.1 uncultured Armatimonadia bacterium
TCCGCAAACCCATTGAGGCAATCAAAGCCGCCATCGAATCCGGACGCTTTGGCCGCCTCTATCAGGGCGACACATACATGAAGTGGTTCCGCCCCACCGATTACTACCTCATGGACGACTGGCGCAGCAAGCGCGACATGGGCGCTGGTGTCACAATCCAGCATGCGTTCCATTACATTGACCTGCTCCACCACCTGATGGGCGAAATCGACACGGTCAATGCTCAGATGTACAACCTCGCTCACCCAGAGGTCGAGCTCGAAGACACCGTTCTTGCGTTCATCAGCTACAAGAATGGTGCAAAAGGGGTAGTCCAGGGCTCCACAGCCATGTGGCCAGGCACCGATATCCGCATCGAAATTAACGGCGAAAACGGCACTGCCATCATGCAGGGCGAGCGCATTGTAGTCTGGGATTTCAGAGACGAACAGCCCGGCGACGAAGAGATCCGCAATATCGGTACCGGTGCCATCAAGACTGCCGCAGGCGGCGCCGCGGATTTCGCATATTTCGAGCACATGTACATGGTTGAAGACATGATTGATGCCATCAAAAATGACCGCAGCCCGCGCGTCAGCCTCGAAAGCTCGCGTGGTAGCCTTGAACTCGCGCTGGCGATGTACAAATCCGCTGACGAGGGCGCACCTGTTCAATTGCCTCTCTAAAGCCCGATGCCAAACAGCAGTGAAACGGGGGAGAGGCGGCCGACATGGCCCTCTCCCCGCTTTGCTATCTGCACGTCTTTTGCACTGGAGGCCCACATGCACAAAGCGATCGTTGTTGTCGGGTTGTTGGCCGCTGCCTCTGTCGTTGTGGCCGCACCGGCGTTCTCCAACTTTCAGGCTTTCTACCGCTCCGGTCAGGTCTTTCTGACTTGGGATGAAGCTGAAGACTGGAACGGTAATGCGGATGTATATATTTCGCAGCACCCCATTACTCAGGAGAACATTGGTGACGCAACACTCCTCATCGAAGGCCTTGGCCCTCATCTTGCAGACGATATTTTCCTCAATCCGCGTCTATACCGTGATGAGCGGGAAGGAGAAAACTGGCCCGAGCACGTACCAACCGGATTCCGAATTGCAAAAGGCGCTGAGCTCCTCAAACCCACTCAGGGCCTTTTTGTGCATACTGTGACCGCGGACGATACCGGCGACTACTACTATGCAGTCATCGCCAAAAATGCCGACGGCTCACCAAACCATGAAATCATGCCAGGTGTGAACTCCCTCACCGCTCCGGTTGCCCAGAAAGTCGAGCCCATTGAGGCAATATGGTACTGGACCACTCCGGAGCCTCGCGACATTGTCGAACCGGGCCTCGCCCTCGAGCTTAGCTGCCACGGTTCCACTGGCCGCGGAGGTCGTGAATATGTGGCCTTCGGAGACAAAACTATGGGGTGGCGTGAGGGCCTGCCGATGCGTTTCGGTTTGGCGGTTCGAAACGGCGCCGTATACATCACGCCTACTAACCGCCAGTTCATTGGCCGACCAATGACTGAGGCAAAATACTATGCCAACAAAGATCGTTTGGCGATCCAGACATGGTGGTTCGGCTACAGCGACAAGATCAACGTGCCAGGCGGTGTCCCTGAAGGTGTCGCAACAAACTATGCCGAGCGTGAGCTGCTTTGGCTTATCGATTGGGCCAAGCGAGCATATAAGACTGACCCAAACCGAACATACTGGTATGGTAGCTCCATGGGGGGCTCTGGTGGCGTCTCATTCGCGCTGCGCCATCCCGAGATCTTCGCAGCTCTGCGGCTGAATGTCCCGGCTGTCAGCTACAATGAATCAGGTGTGCCTGAACGCAGTAGTCAAGCCAGCCGATTCCAGGACTGGTGCGGTCCGATAGACAAGGTGACAAGCGACGGTCGCGTAATGCGCGAGCGGTTTGATGGAACGTCATTTGTCCGCAACTCCAAGGAAAATCTGCCTCTTGTAGTCGTCACGCATGGCCGCAACGATCCAATCATGCAGTGGTGGAAAGCGCCGGACTTTTACCACGCGTTTGGCGAAAATCGACAGGCACTCATTGCTCATTGGAATGATGGCGATCATGGCGGTTGTGGCTCCAACACGCCGCCAGACATAAAACGTTTCGACAATCTTTCGACATTCCACAATCTCGCCCTCAACAAGAGCTATCTCGCATTTACATCCTGCTCTGCAGATCAGGATCCAGGCAATGGCGACAAGGATAATGGCGACATAGTTGGCTTCATCAATCGTGGCCTCTCATGGGAAGAGCCGGTTGATACTACGGATTCCTATGAGATACTCGTCAAAGCAGATCCCACGGTTGTCACGTTGCCGGTGACGGTCGACATCACTCCGCGCCGCCTGCAGCAATTCAAATTCGCAGCTGGCGACCACATTACTGTTACAAACGCTGATCCAACGAGTGGCATGCGGTTGCAGCAATCCGTCTTCACTGTTGGCGACGATGGCTTGCTCACAGTCACACGTTTCAGCATTACATCGCCTGAAGGTAACATGCTCCGTCTCTCTCGTGCACAATAGATTTTCTTCTACTCAATGGCACGCGGATGACCTTGCGCAAATAAAATAAGGCCGCCACAGATATGTGGCGGCCTTTGTACGCTCTCAACTGCTGCGTGGGCGCTTTCACGTGGTGGGCGCCCGCGCTCTACTCCCCTGAAAGAAGTTTGCGCGCCACCTCGCGGCTGTCTACTTTGTACTCTCCAGATTCCAGCTGTGCCCGCACCGCACTCACACGATCCTGTCTCACAGCTGGTGTCTCAGCAAGTGCGCTGCGCGCGACCCGCATGTCCAGCGCCTGTTGGCTGAGATTCACCTGGTCTGACTGCAGGTCCCCTGCGGTCTGGCTTGCCTGGCTGGGGGCAGCAGGGGCCATTCCAGCTTCTCGCAGCTTGTCGAGCGACGGGCTGTTGCCAACTCCATGTGGTCGTGTCGGCTCTATACGCATGGGCTACCCTCCTAACGCTGCTGATGCAACGTCCCCCTCATCTGTGTGAACTCATTCTTCACATCGGCAAAAGCACGCTCTTACTTTAGCTCATAGTCCAACTATTTTTCAACTCTCTACTGCCCATTCCGCTTCTTCGCCATCCTCTCGGCCCAGCGGGCGATGTTGCGCTGGTGAGCTCGGCCAACCGCCAGACTCCACGCGGGAACATCCATTGTGATTGTTGAGCCTGCGGCCGTATAGGCATTCTTGCCAATCTTCAGTGGCGCGACCAGAATGGTATCGCTGCCGATGAAAACACCGTCTTCAATCTCTGTATGCAGGTGATTTACACCATCATAGTTACAGGTAATGGCCCCTGCGCCGATGTTCACCTTCGCCCCGACAACGCTGTCTCCGATATAGGCGAAATGCCGCGACTTGCTGCACTCACCGATAACTGAGCGGTTCACTTCAGAAAGCCCCACAACGCATCCCTGCCGCAGCGTGGAATTCCCGCGCACGTTCGCAAAGGGTCCAATCTCCACATCGCTTTCGGCTGTACTCTGGCGAACTGCTGAGCAGTGCAGCACTCTGCATCTGTCGCCCAGTGTGGAGTCCTCAATCAGCACACCATCGCCGATCTCGCATCGGCGTCCAATGGTCGTGTTTCCCAAAATCTGCGCACCTGGACGAATCACGGTATCGGCCCCGATACGGACAGTATCTTCTATATAGGTGCCATACGGGTCAACGATCGTCACGCCGTCCCGCATCAATTGTATTACAATCCGATCATGGCAGATTTTCTCTGCGCGTGCCAACTGCACACGGTCGTTCACTCCCATGATTTCATCCGAATCGAGTGTCGCAATCGCGGCGACTGCCATCTTCTCTCGCCGGAAATACTTGAGAACATCGGGCAGGTAATACTCGCCCTGCGCATTGTCCGAATTCAGATGCCCGAGCGCCTCGAACAGAAATGAGGCACGAAAGCAGTATATGCCGGTGTTTATCTCACTTAACTCGGCAAGCTCGGGGCGCACTTCTCGCTGTGCATCGACATCCGCTTGCTCCATAACTTCCACGACATACCCATCTTCGTCGCGCACGATTCGTCCGTATCCTGTTGGGTCGCTCATGTGTGCAGTCAGCATTGTGGCCACGGAACTCCCCTGACGATGTGCATCTACAAGCGACCGCAAAGTCGCTGGCCGGACAAGGGGGATGTCGCCGTACATTACGATTACATCGCCATCAAAGTCTTCATAGGCCGAGCGAGCACAATCAACTGCATGCCCGGTACCCTTCTGCTCCTCCTGCACAACTGTCTCGATACCGCTGCCCTCAAGCGAGGCGATCACCTGATTGCGGTCAACGCCAACAACAACCGTTACCCGCCCACAGTCTGCCGCAGCAAGGCTTTCTATGACTCGGCTGAGCATTGTTTTGCCGCAGACTGTATGCAACGGCTTCGCAAGTTCCGATTTCATTCGTGTTCCTGCGCCTGCAGCAAGCACTATCGCCGCCAGTTCCCTCATCACTATCACCGTCCCATCCGCAATGTCACGGGTTCAGTTTTCTTTGTCCACTACATGCCAGATGGCGCTGTCTGGATAGTGTGCATGCCATGCAAACCAGAAAACACGCATCTGCGATGGTACAACATTACCCTCGATGGTCACCCGTGCGCGTCCTGAGGCCCGATCAACCAGCAGTGAAATTTGCCCTGAAGTGTTGTCCCTCACAAACTCAGTCTCCCCATCTCCTGCAGCGCCGAACGCCTCAACCAACGGTATCGCTAACCCTGTGCCATCAGCCAGTCGTACACCAAGCACTTCTTCCTTGCCCCGCAGGCCATCCGGTTTCTGAAGTTCTGCCGGGGCGACCACCAGATCGCTCTGATAATAGTTCACGGTCTGCCCGTTCGGAGCAATAACGTGCGTATAAGGGTCAGAATCATATGTATACTCAGCCTGCATTCCCTCAAGTCCGCTCGCTGGCGCTACCGACATTACACTCGTGTCTGGCCAGAGCTCTGCCCATGCGCTGAAGCGCATCTGTTCCCCAGATAGCACAGTCAGGCGCTCACTGCGCTGTGCCGCCGGTCCGGTCACAGCTGTTCCGGGCAAGAAGCCTGCTGAGCCGAGTACATCCCAGAGGCTGTCGCTTCCGGTGTCGCCCATCAGGGCGGCTCCACCGTAGCCATAGCCGACAACTCGAAAGCCGTCCCCGTCTGCATGCGATGCGGAGACCACAAGCGCCACAGCCCCCCTGCTTAGAGGGTCGTAATATACCACAATGCGCTCACCTGCGAGTCTGTCATTCACTATGCAATGGCGGGCAAGCACATTCTGCGGGTAACATCGTGATTCTCCGTGCAGGCGCACCCCATAGACCATGTCATCAGGTGTCAGCCAGTCTACGCTCTGTGCTTTGGCGTGTGAGCAGCGACCTTCCGGCACGCAAGAGGTCAATGCCCCCTGCGAGGGCAGTTGGTATATATCAGTTGGGCGAATAAGACCGTTTGCAATCACGTATCCCCCGCTTTTACTGCCCAACGGAAGATACGGGATGACCCCTCCGTTGACTTCTACAGGTGTGGTCGCCCATGCGTTGGCATATTCGGCGGCAGGAGCATCAATTGCCTCTCCGTGGGGCGCAGCGGGTTGCTCTGGCCCAACAGGTGCAGGATGTGCTCCAGCGAGCCACATACCAGCTCCCAGTGCGATGGCGGCGAGTGCAACGTTCAACAAGCCAGCATATCTGGCGGGTTTCAAATCGTCACCATGCCTCCTTCGCACAGGACCGGTGTATACGAATATCAGTTTCCTCTCATTTCGCCCTCCTGCAAGCTCGAACCTTCGCCTGAGCAGCAGTCAGGCAATGCAAAACCGGCGTGACCTTGGTCACGCCGGCAGTGTCTGATGAAACCACCACGCATATTTACATGGTTCCGTCGTATGTCGACCTCGGCAGCTTCGTCAACAGTGCCAGCATTGCCTCGACTGGACCGCGACCCATTGCGACTGTCCACATCTCTCCGCCGGTGTCTGCAACCATTATTGTCCCGTCTGTCAACTGAGCGGCCCGATATCGCCCATCTGAACCGGTCAGCGCGTGCCAGCCACGAAGATTGATGCCATTGCGCCGTGTGCAGAGTGCGCTCACTGCAATGCCGCCCACCATGTATGTCGACAGCAGGGCGGGCTGGTTACCGACCTGTATCATGCGCACGTTCCCCAGTCGCTGGGGGGCTTGCGCGGCACCGTAGGCCACGGACGCCATACCTGAGCGAGAAGCGGAGCTGATAACGTTGGCCACCGCCTGCCGGTGTATCTGAGCCAATTGCGGCGGAGTTACTCCTGAGAAGTGTTGCAAAGCCAGCTGCTGGGCTACAAATGTGAAAACCACTAACGCGATACCGGCTGCGACGAGTTGGGGAATCATCCGCGGCCGCGGGGCCACTGAACAGGAAGATGTCGCCGAAGCTACGTTGTCTATCTCGTCCAGACGTGCGCTTAGTTTTACCCAGAACTCTGGCGATGGTGCCGTCGAGGCTTCACCGGGGGCTGGTGTATGCACAAGTATATCTGTTGCCATCAACTGCCCGAGAACACGAGCACAACGAGGGCAGGCCAAGATGTGATGAGCCATCTCGCGGGCATCTTCGTCCGGTAGTTCACCGGCAACGAGTTGCGTCAATTCATTTTCAGAAAGAGGACAGTTCGCGTATCTCATAATAACCTGTGCTCGCGGGCGTAGTCCTCTAGAAGTTCCCTAAGCCGTCGCCGACCTCGAAATATCCGTGAACGGACTGTACCCAACGGAATATCAAGTTCCTCCGCAATTTCTTCGTACGAATAGTGATGAATGTCACTCAGCACTACCGCTGTGCGGAACTCGTCAGGCACCTGCTTCAAGGCGGGGATGATCGCTTCGTTAGGAATGTCACGCATAACTTCCTCTTCAATACCTGGAAGAAGCGTAGGATCCATGCCTGTCGGTGGCCGGTCATCCGTCCCGACTTCATCCCATTCTACCGTTGTCACTTGGCGTTGCCGTTTGCGGTAACGGTTGATATGGGTGTTCCTCAGAATCCGCAACGCCCACGCACGAAAATTAGTTCCCAGCTCGAAGCGGTCAAAGCCGAGATAGGCACTTATGAGAGCTTCCTGCAGAAGATCTTCCGCTTCAGTGGGCGAACTGGTCAAGCGCATCGCGGCTGAAAAGAGATACCGCTGATTACTTGCCACCAGCTCTTCAAAAACCCGGCGGCGTTCTCCCGAGGGATTCTTCGATGTCGGTTTACGCATCTGGAGGGTCGTCTCCCAACGAAAAGCACAGTCCTACGATGCGATGGGTGCTTCAGAGGTGCGACACATAATGGGATCGCCCATCTCTTGCCAATATATTACGCCAGTTGATCGCCACCCCATATATTGACAGCTGGCGTACTGGATTCCACGCACAGTCGACCGCTGAATATGACGGACGGCAAGCGTTTATTGTTCGCTCCTCGACAGACGTTTCACAGGCTGACGAACACACCCGCGAATGCTTCGGAACACTCGTTCTTCCGGACTCATGCGCTCCAGAAACGCTGTCTCCTCAGGAGTGAGCAGTGCTGGCGCACGACGTTTCTTCAGCTTGTATACTGCTCGCAAATCATCTTCAAACACATACGGGAGGGCTATCGCCGCCAGTGGGCTTGAACCTGTCAGGATTGCAGCTGTGAAATCGATCAAAACGGGCCGATTGTCCTTATCTATCAGAATATTCTCCAGCTTCTTCAGGTCACCGTGCGCTATGCCGCGCACATGCAATCGTTCGATGAGCGAAAGAAGTTGTGCGAAGAACTCTGGTGTCAGGCGCGACGGATCCACGCTGGGCGTCTCTTCCGCCTCTGCATACTCTGTCACGAGGGTTTCTGGGTCCAGGCAACCCAAACAGGTCGGGACCTCCGGCACATCCTGCAGACGCTGGTAGGCGGCGTACTCACGAGCAACAAGATACCGTCCAATGTTGCGTTTGAACAGGTTCGCCCCTGCTGCGTAATCCTTGATGACAACCAGGCGCCCGTCAACGTTCAGAAGGCGTACATCCGGACGCGAGCCTGCCCCGGCGCGTAGGACTTTGACTGTTAATTCTGGTATGTCAGCACGCGTGAAACCAATAGTACTGCTGACTGACGCAGCCATCTAATCCTCCTGTACCTCGTCCGCGCATAAACACCCGGAGTTCCTTGAGATTTCAGCCACACCTGCGGTCTGCAGGTCGCTGCGGCTCGCCCAGATTGGCTGCGAATGAATCGCGTCAAACGGACATTTTGTACACTCCAGGCACCCAATACATGCGTGGCTGCTCACTTCAGTACGCGGGTCAATCCCCGCCGGACATTCACGCACGCACTGCAGACAGTTAATACACTTGTCTGCATCGAAAACTGTCTGCCAAACGCTCCAGCGATTGAAAAGTGAGAATATGGCGCCCAGCGGGCAGGCTGCACCACAGAATGGACGTCGCACGAACACTGCCAGCACGAGAAATGCTACAAGAATAGCCTGTTTGATCCACCACATTGTCCCGATTGTCGCCCGCAGTTCCGGGAAAAATATCGGCTGTAGAATTCCGCCTTGAAGTGCCCCTTGCGGACACAGCTTGCAGAACCACGGCTCATTTGTCAGATATGGGACTATCCCGACCAGAACCACCAGAACAACATACCGGAAGTATCCAAGCCATTTCGGAATTTTCAAATGCCTGCTGCGTACTACAGCCAACCCGTACAGGCCCAAAACCAGCGCACCCAACGCCAGACCGTGTTGCAATGCTTCCCATGAAAACGGAATGATGGCGCTGCCTGCTTCGACTGCTGCCGTGCCCCACACCAGAAAGACTGCCAGCGGCACCGCAATGTTCCAGTGCTTTCGTCGCATTTTCGTGAGCAGGTCCTGCACCCATCCGAAAGGGCACATCCATCCACAGGCCATCCGTCCAAACAATGCGCAAAATACAACGATCGTCCCGACTACATAAAGCGGCAAAATCGCATACCATGCCTTACGGCCCCACAATATCGGTGCAGAACCGGCGTGATGCTGCAGAGCCCCGGCGGGACAACCAAAAATCGCCCCCGGACACGACCAGCAGTTCAGCGATGGGACACAGTACCCTTTTGCCCACTGAAAAAAGTACGAATTCATCACTACTACGAACGCGAGCTGTATCCAGTTGCGCCAATATACAAAACGCGGGCCTTTGAGCGTGCATTCTCCACGATTGCTCGTATTTGCCATGTCAGTCAGACAACCCTATGCATGCCGTGCACAATGTCTGCGCCCAGCGCAACACGGTATTCCACTGGCCGTTAGAAAGTCCGACCACTGTCAGGAACACCCCGGCACAGACTGCTATCAACCATGCCCAGCGCCGCAATATCTGCCCTCCAAAATCTAATACTACGCGGGGCCGACATGACAAAGCATATCGGCCCCTCCATTATACGCTTTTTCTGCAGCCTTCTAAAGCTCTACAGGTGCACCAGTCGCAGCGGATTCATGAATCGCTACAACTGCCTCAGTATTCCGCAGGCCGTCTTCAGGCCCGATCATTGGCTTTGTCCCTTCGCGGATACACTTGGCAAAATACCGGATGCTTTCGATCGCAAATCCGCGCATTTCTCCGTGTATATTCATGAGCGCGATTGGGGAGGGCAGGCTCGCTCCGGCCTCATTCTCATACATTTCCAGTGCGCGGTTTGTCATTGCATTCATCTTGCAGGTGCCCTGCGAACACACCAGCTCGCCCATAAACTCACACACGGAGGGCATACTGTCCGACATAATCCAGCAGTTCTCAATATGCGCGACCGCCCCATTCTCATACTCGAGAATCGAGTGGAAGAAATCCGGCGTGTCATATCCTGCGCTCTTCAGCAACGTCGAGCGGGCAACAGAATAGACTCTCCTCACTTCAGAACCAAAGAGCCATCGCGCAAGGTCTGCCGCATGAGACGCCAGAAACCACGCCACCGTTGAATCTTTTCCCCAGCTAAGCATCTGCGTCGGCACAAAATACGTATCGTTCAGCCTCAAGGTGATCATCAATGGATCGCCGAGGGCTCCATCATCCAGTTTGTCCTTGATCTGCGTGAAAATTGGATTCCAGCGGTTGTGAAAATCAACCATCAATGTCACACCGGCGTCCTCAACTGCCTCAGCCATTTCTTCGCACTCTGCTACGGTCGTCGCCATCGGCTTTTCCACCAGAATATGCTTTCCGGCTTCTGCCGCAGCAAGGACCAGTTCCCTGTGCAGAAAATCCGGCGTCACCACAGAAACCGCGTCGATATCAGTGCGATCCAGTAGCTCACGGTAATCTGTTGTCACCATTTCAACCGGGTACTCCTCGGCTCTCTGCGCAAGCAGTTCCTCATTCTTGTCACAGATCCCGACGAGCTCCACGTGCGGATCATACGTGTACGCCATCAGGTGTGTCTCGCCCCATACCCCTGTGCCGATCAATCCAACGCGGAGCGGTTTCCCGTCCGAAGCGGCAAAGGCGGGGAATGACGACGCCAGG
>CAYSRY010000111.1:0-10502 GCA_964433395.1 uncultured Armatimonadia bacterium
AGCTGCTGGTTGTCATTGCGATTATCGCGATTCTTGCGGCAATCCTGTTCCCGGTCTTTGCACGAGCACGCGAAAAAGCACGGCAAACAAGCTGTTTGAGCAACCTCAAGCAAGTTGGTCTTGCCGCGATGATGTATTGTCAGGATTACGATGAAGCATATTGCCAGACGCAAATGGACTATCCAGGACATTACAATGCAACGTATTCATGGTGGCAGGAAATGTTGCAGCCGTATATCAAAAACTGGCAGTCACTACTCTGTCCGAGTGAAAGTACAACAAACGTAACCAGCCTGTTGACAGGTGATACCATACCTCGGGTTATCTACTACGCCTACGCCATAAACCAGAATTTCGGTTATCGTGGCTCGAACTGGAGCGTTTCCGGCACGCCATTAGGCAGCTACTGCGTGACAATGGCAAGCATTGAAAAGCCGGCTGAAATCATCTTTGCAACTGAGAGCGATAATTTCGCCACAATACCGTATTGGTGGAGCTATGGTTCGGGCTATTATCTGCTTGACATGCGGCACAATGAAGGCGCTAATTCTGTTTTCGCTGATGGTCACGCAAAATGGCTTGGTGAGAATGCAATCAAAGACGAGGATCTG
Organism: uncultured Armatimonadia bacterium; assembly: GCA_964433395.1. GTDB lineage: Bacteria > Armatimonadota > Zipacnadia > Zipacnadales > UBA11051 > UBA11051. Next base: position 612 of record CAYSRY010000111.1, read on the forward strand.
TGGTATTTCCCCAGTGGCATTGCCTGGGTGCGCAGAACTCTTTAGCCATCAAAGTATTGTTTGCGCATTTTTGGCCGGGGAGAGCATCTGCGCCCTCCCCGGCCAGTGCATATTGGACAATGGCATGCGCATAGCGTCTGTTGGCCAGGCATGAATTACAGAGGTGGATGATGAAGGCAACGTCTATTGTGATTATCATATTGTCCGTGTTGCTGTGCCTGGCGGTACCTGCGTTTGCGGGGAAGCTCTTGGCACGCGGCATGACGAATGTGGCGATTGGCGGCAGCGTTACGTCGTCGTCTGCTGCAGGAGTGCCTGGGCAGAAATACTCTGCGGAGATGCTGTCGGATGGCAATGATGGAACGTGGTGGGCGAGTTCGTTGAATGCGCCGCTGCCACAATGGTTTCAGGTGACCTTGCCGCGACCGGCAAGAGTTGATACCGTGGCCCTCCAGTCGGCGGAGAATCCAACGCTCTACGCAACATGGAAGCATGTGGTGGTTGAGCTTTCCGATGGACAACGCACTGACGAGGAGGTCAAACCGGGTACGGGGCCGTATATATTCCGGTTTGATGCTGCGGAGATTGAGTGGTTCAAAGTGACCATCACCGAGGTGGTGGATGCAAAAGGGTATGTTGTATGCTCCGAGGCGGGGGCTTATCTGGACCCCGACAGACGGATACGCGAAGAAGTATCTCCGAAGGAGAGGTGGAGGACAATCGACCTTACAGAGCAGGGCCGGGAGGCGCATCCATGCGTATTCCTGACGCCCGAGGATGTTGAAGCCACTCGCGAACGTATGAAGAATGAGAAATGGGCAGCAGATTATGCTGCCACGATCATTGCCGATGCGGATGCAGCTTTGGAGCGGTCTGACGAATGGATTCTGGAGATGATGCCGGAGCGCGGCGCGGCTTTCGCATATGGCTTCACCGGCTGTCCGGAATGTGGGGCAAGCTGGGGGACATGGGCAGGCGCAAACTGCACCTGGGATAATCCTGGGCATGTAAAATGCCGCAACGGTCATGTGCTTCCAAACGAGAAATATCCGGATGAAGGCACGGGATATGTGGGGCCCGACGGGCGGATACACTATTTCGTGGGCTCATGGAACTCATGGGTTACCGAGCATCTGATTTTTGATTTTGCCGGGCAACTCGCGCGGGCATATTCACTGACCGGCGAGGAGAAATATGCGGAAAAATGTGCATTTATTTTGGATGCAATCGCAAATATCTATCCAGAATGTGACGGCGGTTCGTGGGACTATCCGTCAGATCCGCCCAGTGGCCGACTTGCGCGGCCATGGTATCAGGTGGCCCGAGTGTTGGTGCATCTGGTTGATTTTTATGATCAGATTTTCAACTCGGCGAGCCTCGATGCATCGTCGCTTCGCGATGGAATGACCCGCCGCGAAAATATTGTGGAGAGCATGTTGAAGGATGGTGCGTCGTACTGCTATGAGCAGTCGCTGAAGGGCGGCCTGAACAATGGGGAGGCCGATTACATTCGTGGGGCATTGTCGGTCGGCTGCCTGCTTGGCATCGACAGCTATGTGGACTGGGCGTATGACGGTCCATACGGGATTCTGGCCCTTGCGGAGAACTGCGCAGATCGCGACGGGCGATATTTCGAGACATCAATCGGTTACGCACTTCATGCACGCGATCTGTACCTGACATTTACAGAACCACTATATAACTATCGCAGCGCGAAATATCCGAATGGCGTAGATCTACATGATAACGCGAAATTGCTATCATTCTATCGTCTGCCGGATCTGGCGATAGATTGTCTTGGGCATAGCCCACGCTATGGCGACAGCAGCCCCGACAAATATCAGAAATTCCTGCCAGCTCATCCGTTCTCGTCAATCGATCATAAATTCGTCGAGCGTATGTACACGCGCTGCAAAGGCAAACAGAAAGAAGAGTTCGGAGCAATCCTCGCATGGCTGACACAAGGAGATGCCGAGCAATATCGCGCGAAGTCCGGTGATCGTCTGTGGCTGCTTTTCCATGCGGGTGAGCCGCCGACAGAGACGGCGGAATTGTCAGAACAACTGCGCCAGCGCCTGCAGGGGACTACGTACTTCGGGAACAAGGGAATGGCGTTGCTGCGTTCGCTTTCCGGGCCAGATTCGCAGGCCGCGCTGGTTCGCTTCGGACCATCTCTGAATCACGGGCATTTTGACGATCTAAACCTGAATTATTACGCGCTGGGCTATGAGCTTACCTTTGATCAAGGGTATAGCCTGGGCAGCACGCATACGCAGGTCGGATGGGCGAGGCAGACCGCGAGCCATAATCTGGTGCTGGTCAATGAGAAGACGCAGGGCGCTGATGCGGCTGTGGATGGCAGCGGCGGAAGCCTGAAGCTTCTGGGAACTATGCCTGGGGCGCAAGTGTCTGATTGCACAGCAGAAAACACGTACAAGTCGCAGGGAGTGGAGACATATCGCCGCATGACAGCCCTTATCGGGCAGGGGCGAGAGACGTATCTGTGGGATGTTTTCACGGTCGCAGGCGGTCAGCAGCATGACTATATCATGCACTGCCCGACGCGTGATTTCAGCGTGGATGGCGCGGAGCTCAGCCCAGAGGCAGAAGGGTCGCTGGCAGGACCTGATATCAAGTGGGGAGCTCTTCAGCTTAATGACGGTGACATGAAAGGATATCCGGGAAAACCATACTGGAATCCACCTCCAGGAAATGGTCTGGGTTTCCTGATGAATCCGCGCAGAGGCGAATCTGCAGAGAAAGTCGCTGCGACATGGAACATCAGCCAGACTGACAGCCATTTGCGTATGACGCTGTTCCCGGGGGATGATACAGAGCTCATTACCGCATGGGCGCCAGGTATTTACCCGATGGTGCAGGGGGCATACGGACAAGTAGGCGGCCTGCCGGAGTCTGAGTATGTATTTGCGCGCAGAAATGGAGCAGAAGGGCTGGAAAGCACTTTTGCAGCAATCTATGAGCCATACGCACGCCCGGCTGTAATTGGGTTGCGGGAGCATCTTGAACTGGCTCGGAGCGCGACTGTGAGCGGTGGAGAGATGCGGCATCTGCCGGATGTTGGCGTATTGCTCTTCAAAGCCAACTCCGCGGATGACGTGATGAACTTCACGCTTGATGTTGCGGAAGCCGGTGAATATGAGATTGGCATATGCCACTACATGTCACCGGATTATGGCACCGCACAGCTTCTGATAGATGGAGAAGCCGTGGGAGAGGAATTCACAGGGACTGCGCCAGATGTCAGTCCCGCAGATCCTGTCTCGCTGGGGACGCGGAAGCTTGCCGCTGGCGAGCACAAATTCAGTCTGCGCGTTACCGCTCCTGACGAAGAGGGCAATTACTGGATGGGGTTGCAGGGAGTTATGCTGACCCCGGCCGGAATGCAGGCAGAGATACCGACAGCAGAGCCGTTCCTGGGAGAGATCGAACGGCTTGATACGCCGGATGGTATGGCCGCAATGCGCGTGGAGCATCTTTCTGGTGTCGTAGATCATCTGGCATGGAGTGCAACGCCCGGTACAGAGTTCGCAGCAGGTGATATTGATACCGATGCTGGCTTCGCGATGCTTTCGGTCGATGGCGAAAATGTGCTTGCGATGAATATGCTTGGAGGAGCACGCCTGGAGTCCGACGGTCTGACAGTAACAATGCCGCAGCAGCAATATGAGGGAAGTCTGAGCCGCGTTGACTATGGGCAGAATCGCTTGTATACCACAGCGAAATTGCCGACTGACGGACGGCTCGTCGGAGCGCAGATCTACATAGATAATCCCGGCTATTCGCGCAATACGGTATATACGATCCGGGGAATTATCGAAGAAAACGGGCAGACAGTCATTGAGCTTGGGGAGACGTCGTTGGTGCTGGGGTTTGCCGATCTCGACGATGAAGCACTTGATGAGACAACGCTTACAACGCTCAGTCCTCATGAATACAGCCGGGCACTCAATCGGCCGGACAGTGGATTCTTCCACGGTAAGCTGCTCGGGACTGCGGATTTGACGCGCAGCACCAATGTTCGCAGCACATACTTCGCCCAGCCATTCCGGATTGAAGTGGATTCGACGCAGGGTTCCATGCGGGTGACAGGCTGTATTACTATGATGTGCAGCAGGGCGATACGTTCACAATTTACAGTCAGTGCTCGCTGGCCGCAGCAAATGGCGGCTTGCGTCTGGAAGCCAATGGCGATGTGACAGTGAACGGAACCGAGTACCCCTGGTCTGCAAATGGGGCGATTGTATCACTGAAGTAAAGCTGTAAGCAGTCCGCAATTCAGAATGACACGTGTGGCCACCTCAATGCGGGTAATCCGTCACGAGGTGGCCATTTTCGTGTGTGCAGATGGGAGAGGCGAGCTTATTGTGATGTCGGATCGTTCGTGAGAACGAGCGTGCCAACTGCTGCGGCAGCCGGGACTTTCGGGATTGCATCTGCGTTCTTCAGCGGCGCGGCGTCATGATTGATATCAGAATGTGTGGCACTGGAGGTTTATGCAGGTAGTATAGCGAAATTAGGACTGAATTTTCTTCGCTCAATGCGTTCATTGCGAGCATTGTAAATGGGCGCCGGGCTACCTGCAAGGCTATGTGTACCGTCGTCTTCAGCGATTTGCGAGGAAATGGTGGACTCTTTGTGGTGTTGGTGTACAATAGCCAACGGGGACAATGCGTAACCCCACAGCAAAGCCCCCGGTTTATGTGTGTGACCTTGAGCGAGCTGCTGAGCTTCACGTTCAGAGCGCGCCGGGTTGCCAGCGCAGTGGTGAAAACGTGCCGTATCGGAGGTGCCGTGCATGGAAGTAACGCAATATAGCAGCGAAATGGAAGTAGTGCTCCAGAATTCGGAGCCGGAAACGCGCTCGATCTGGTTGATGCGCGAGGCTGGCAAGAAAATGGGGTTGCCGTGTAACGAGCTTAATGAGCTCGTGGCTCCGCAGGAGTTGCGTCTCTTTCGCATCCCCTGCAAGATTCTCGGACAAGTCGTGAATTTCTCTGGTTGTCTGGCCTTGCATAACTCAGCTCGGGGTCCCTTCAAAGGCGGCATCCGGTTGGCGCCGGATGTAACCGTCTGGGAGACTACCGAGCTCGCTCGCCTGATGACCCTGAAGTGCGCAATTTGCGATGTGGAATTTGGCGGTGGCAAAACGGGTATCCGTGTGGATATGGCCGAAATGTACAAGCGTTTCGGGCGAACGCCGCGAGATCTCGCGTTTGAGAAAATCATCTCGATCGATGCCGTCGAGTACTATGCTTCGCAATTCCGTGATGTCTTCAGCTCGCACCAGTACATCCCCGCTCCTGACATGGGGAGCGGGCCAGATGAGATGGCATTCATCTACAATGAGACGCAGGATCCCGCGTCGGTAACCGGCAAAGGAGAGGGCGTCCATGGGTGGTTGCCGGGACGCAAGGAGAGCACAGGTATAGGCGTGTCGTTCATGGCTGAACGTGTGCTTACGGATGTTCTGGGCATGGACATAGACGGCGCGACCGTCGCGATCCAAGGCTTCGGCAACGTTGGTCGACCACTTGCGGTTGACCTGATGGGCAAAGGTGTCAAGATTGTCGCCATCACCGATTTCTACGGTGGGGTCTACAATCCGGACGGTCTTGACATTGACGGATTGCTCGCGCATTTCGCAGACAACGCAACCGTTGGCGGGTTTGCTGGTGGTAAGCCTATTGAGAGCGACACCATGTTCAAGCTCGACGTAGACTGCCTGATTCCCGCTGCGGCTGGTGAAGTTATTACGGAATTCAACGCCGGCGACATCAAGGCGAAAGCGGTCGTGGAAGCGGCAAACATGCCCACAACCATCGGCGGCATGAAGATTCTGCGCGAGAAAGGCATTGCGGTTGGCCCAGATATATTGGCCAACGCTGGCGGTGTCATCGCGTCGCAGATCGAGTATTCCAGCTCGCTATCGGCACGCAAGCCGTCGCAGCAGGAAGTCTATGACATTATCAAGCAGAAGATCGGCGACAATTTCACACTGTCACGCGAGTTGGCAGAGGAGCAGGGCATTGGCCTTGTCGAGGCCGCCATTGAAATCGCAATGCAGCGCGTCCATAAAGTCATGAAGGGGCGCCGCATGTTGTAGGTCACCTGGTTTCCTGCTGCAACTGCCGGAAGTTAAGGGGTCGAGCTATCTGTGACTACAGAAGCCAGATGGCTTGTGGGGTGAACCCGAAACAGATCGGCAACGGGACGGTTCTCTGATTACCATGGCCGGAATCGGGAACGCAGTGAGTTCCGTATGACAACTGGTAGCAAAAATGAAGGAGCTCGCTACTGCGAGCTCCTTTTTTTGCATGTGTGCTCAACAGAGACGTAGAAACACATATTTAGGGAATTGCTGCAACTCTTTGTATAGTCAGGGAGTCATAGTTAATATAGTAGTTGCGTTCATACAGGAGGGATGTTAGATGCTGCGCGCAAATTCGGTGCGCGTCCTTGCCTTAGCGCTATGGTCGGCGCTGGCAGTCTGCGTTTCAGCCTATGGAGCTCCCCTGGTCCCCAATGTGAGTCTGACCGCTGCCAACCAGTCGATGCAGCAGGTAGCCGCAAGTCTGGCAAAGCAGAGCGGTACGGATATATTCGTAGTGCAACCTCCGTCCGAGGCAGTCACCATGAGTGTGAGTGACGTCCCTGTTGAGAGTGCTTTGCATGAAGCTGCAAAGCAGACGGGGTGCTCGTGGGTACGCATATACGTGATGGAAAAGCCGGACGCCCCACTCGATCTGGAGACCCTGGCGGCGCTCACCAAGCTGGTTGAGGCGTCGCAACAGAAATCACTTGAGAATCTGACCGATGAGGATCGCGCAGAGCTGATGGGACGTCCCCCTAAAACGGAGAAAGCTGAAGAGGCGGCAACGGATGCGGGGGCCGGCGACAGCAAACCAACTGAGGCTGCGGGGCCAGAGGTCGACGAGCCCAGCAAGGACGAAGCACCGGCTGTCGCTCAAAATGTTCCTGAGGTCCCCACATCAGATGTGCCTGTCGGAGCGTATCGTGCGTGGCAGGACAAAATGGCAGCGATGGGGCAAGACCCGGCACTGGATTCCGAGGAACGTAACAAAGAATATCAGCGGTGGATGCTTGGTGATCCGTTGTTGCGACTGAATAACTTCACGAAGCGTGAGCCAGTGCCATTCAAAGTTGATCAAGTAGATTTTGCTGAGTTCCGGAAGCGCGCGCTTCTGCGAACAGGGTTTGTCATCATTGGTGATCCTGAGACCATGCAGGGAATGGTCTCGATGGATTTCGAGAGCGGGTCGGCTGATGAGATTGTGGCCGCGGCCGCGGAGCAGTTCAAATGCAAATGGTATCGCCTCTATGCGGTCGGCCATGTGAAACGCCTGGACGATGAAGGCGTCAAAGCCAAACGCAAAGAGATGATGAGTGAAGGTATTCGCCAATTTCTCGATATGAGTGACGAAGAGCGCGCGAAAATCGTCAATGACATGGAGAAAGGTTGGCAAGAAGTCCCCGACGAAGCCAAAAAGATGATTCGAGAATCGCGCGAACTCAAAGAAGCCATGCAGGAATTTATGATCTATTCCAACACCCTCAGCATGGCCGATCGAGCAAAGCTCACACCGATGATGCAAATAGTCGGCAAGATTATGTCGGGCAAGATGTAGCGGCTTCGTACTGCGAGTGAAGGGGCATATTCATGCGCATCGGTTTCGCCAAGACGGATGTGACGCCCCGTGTGGGTGTCGAACTCACTGGGTTCGGAGCATTTATTAATCGGCATTCCATCGCAGTCCGTGATCGCCTCTGGTCGAGAGCAATGGCATTGTCCAAAAATGGGCGCACGGTTGTTCTTGTCAGTAATGACTTGCTTTACCTGCCACGGCATATCACAGCACGTGTTCGCGAATTGGTGACTGAGGCCACTGGTATACCCTCAGATGCTATTATGGTGCATTCCATCCATACGCACTCTGGACCGAATACGGTGCCGACAAGCGGTTGGGGCGAGATTGACCCGCCGTATGTCGAGGTGCTGCCGGGGCGAATTGCCGATGCGTGTATTCGCGCAGTGGAAAACCTCCGCGATGCGATGCTCTCTCACGCGGAGGTCCCGTGCGAGGGCATAGGGCTTAATAGAGAGTATGATATTGACGCGCCACCGCTTGACGACGTGTTGAATGAAGATTGGCGACCAGCCAAGCCTGAGCTCACCGACATAACCTGCCATGTGCTGGTGGCTCGTGCTGGCGATGAAATCATTGGTTTTGCAAGCTATTTCGGATGCCATCCGGTGGTGTGCTGTGCACAGACACGATATATCCACGGGGATTATGCAGGAGTGGCGACAAACCTGCTCGAGCGCGAACATCCCGGGAGTGTTGGACTTTTTCTGCAGGGTGCGCAGGGCGATGTGAATTCGTGTGTGGTACACAAGCCTGAAAATGATTCGCTTCTGGCGTTGGACGTGATTGCGGGGCGCTATGCGCGCAGCGTACGTGCTGGCATCAAAGCCGCTGCACCCGTGGATGCCGATGAAATCGCCTGGGCGCAGCACGCGGTGACTTTCAGCCGCCGCGAGATGACGATTGCCGATTTCCGAAACACGCTATCTGAGCAGGAAGCAATCCTTCGCAATCCCGGCGCAAGTGACGCAGATGCAGCAGTGCGGATGGCAACCGTGAATGCGCTTGCTTTCAGGAAATTGATTGCCGCGGTCGAACGCGGTGAGACGCTGAAGCCTCCGGCATGGGTGCAGGGCTTGCGCATCGGACCGATTGCATTCCTCGGCGCGCCGTTTGAGATCTTTCAGGCCATCAAAAATGATGTGAAAGCGGCTGCAAAGTCACCGGTGCCGTTGGTGATGGGCTTTGCGAACGAAATAATGGGATATGCTCCCGATCATACTGCGGCTGCTCGTGGCGGGTACGCAGCGGACGTCGTGCCGCTGATACATGGAATTTTGCCATTCAGCAATATTCACGATGAATTGGTGCAGGCGTTGCTCGACGTAGAAGCTGACCTGTACTGAGACTGGTGAGCAGATCGCGCAGCGAGCCACGCAACACAAAGAGAAGGCCACCCCGAGAATCGGGGTGGCCTTTGGATTTCTGCGAACTGGTTGGTGACTATCCTCCGGACATCTTGGCGAAGAGCTGGAGGAACGGTGCGATCTTGGCTCGGTCAGCCATAGACATTGTGTTTGCGACCTTCATCGACCTCGTCAGCATGCTCTTCATGCGTCTGGACGAATGCATTCTTTCCTTGAAGCGGTCTGGCATGTTCTCAATTCGCTCGGTCATCCGAGCGATCATTTGCTGGCGTTCGTTGTCAGGCATATCAATCAAGCGCTGCAAATGACCGCGAGTACGCTCGTCTCGCTTTGCCTCGACCTGCTCGTCATCAAGCGGCTCTGTATAGGCGATCAGATAGAGCCTATACCATTTACAGCCGAGCTCGTCCGCGGCGGTCGCAACGGCCTCATCGAGACTCTTCTCTGTGAGATCTAATGAAACTGTGCCAGCAAGGCTTTCGGGATCACCGAGAATCGTGAAGCCAGTTTTGAGTAGCACCTCTTTGCGGAAATCATCAAAGGACGCGTTGTCGAGTTTAAGAGTAGCAGGGTCGGTTCTGCGACCGCCATAAAGATCAGTGAGCACATCCGCCATGGAATAGCGGTCGCTGTCCTCACGGGTGAGTTGGCCGGTCTGCATCAGCTCGCGCCATGCCTGGTAAAGACCGACTGGGACGGCGTTGGGGTCTTGTGTTTGCCCCATGCGTCCAGCCCACCCACCTTGGGCGCCCTGCTGACCTGGCTGTCCGCCAGCGTCTGGCTGTCCCTGACCAGTGGCTGCGCGTGCCTCAAAAGCCTTTGTCATTTCATCTTGTGTG
>CAYSRY010000112.1:0-5371 GCA_964433395.1 uncultured Armatimonadia bacterium
GACAACAGATTCAGTAGCTCATCGCGCTCGGTCTCAAGATGAAATTCTTTGAATCTGCCAGTGATCTTGCGGAAATCTGCCACCCACTCTTGTGCCGCATCACCACGCGCCTGTGCACGGGCGATGTATGCGGACAAGTTACGGTGCGTTATCAGATAGAGCTGCAATGCATTGGTGCCACTGCTGTTGCAGACCTCGGCAAAACGTTGGAGAGCCGCCCCAGCCAGATTGGGGTCGCGGACAATCTGTTCCATGAACTGGCCGAACTCATCCCAGAAAACCACGATACCACTGTAGAGATTTTCGTCGCGCAACTGCTTTACTGCAGCTGCATATGTTTCATCAGCTTTCAGACGCGTGTCTGCTGCGAAATCAGCGCCGTGACATACCTCACGATGTATCCCTCTGAAAGCCTCCAGATGCTTCTGCGATCCTCCGTGCAGATCTTTTATGAACCGTTCGCTTGAGCTATAGCCTCTTTCCTCAAGCGCGCTCGCAAGGCTGGCCGCTGCTCCGGGGTCTTCAGCAAGCTCATGCATGCGCTCCTCGGCTGCCGAAATGTAAGTCGCGGGCATAATATCTTCATGCCCACTCCGCTCAAGGGCATTCCGCAAAGCTCGCACAAGAGCTGTGTCAAAATCCTCGTGATCTCCCTCCAGCATCACAACCAGATATGGGCACTGCGCTTCGAGCCGCACCAATTGCTTTTCAAGCTGCTCCGTCTGTCCAGGATGGCGTGACTGTAATCGCCCCTTCACTGCTTCGAGCTGCCTCGAATGCCCCCCATATAGCGTTGATAACACAAGCGCAAGGTGGCTTTTTCCTGTGCCGTAGGTACCTGTCAAAAGTCGCGCACGTTCGACAGCATTCGGTTCTAACTGGCGGCCAAAATTGAAGAGTACTTCTGCTCCAGACGCAGTCGGAATGTATCCCGAAGCTTTTTCAATGTTCTCGCTCTCGCGAAGCAAACTTACAGAAGCGCGAAATGCGGGGGCTGTATGGATGAATTCAGACAAAAACTGAGTCATATTTCTCTCCATCGCTGCAAATATGGCACCATATTACAACCGTATCCACCCCGCACATTTGTCCCCCTGAACCATTGCGACAATCAGAGAACCATTACTCCGCAATATCCATGATGCAACCAAAATCTCGCGAATTCTCCGGAAGCTCCAGTTGCCGAGCTAACAGACTGGGAACCACAATCGGAATACTCATATGAGTCGCACCATCCAATGCCTCAGTGTGGAGCAGCCTGAGGAAAAAAGCCTGCCGTTGTGCATCTTCCCATCGAGTAACATGCTGGTCCACTTCATAGAACAACGCACCCCTATGCTCGATCGCATAGTCACGCAGCCAATCAGCGAATCCCTCCCACGAACTCAACGCGTCCGCAAGACCGGGATGTGCCTCGTCATCCACTATGTCAGTGAACGTCAACCCACACTCATCAGCTACTTCGCGCCACAATTTCGGGCGCATCTGCGAAAGAATGGACAACGCTATCAACACTGGATAGCGCTTCCTCTTCAGGGTTGAGACGGCATCGCGCAACTCATTGCGCACATCTCTATCTAACCTATCGTCCTCCATTGCAACCGACCTCCGCCAAAGCTTTTGCTAACGCATCTGGCCATGAAAGACCCTCAGCGCGCCGGACAAAATGCGCCACATACACCGCACGTGCCGTCACATCTTCACGGAAATATGCCTGATCGAGCCCGGCAGTCCGGCTATACGTCAGTACGCGTCCCGCAAAGCTCGTGTGGATGTCCATCAAATATCTCTCCAACTCCCCGGCAGTCAACTGGAGAGCAGCTCCTGGCGCGCCATCAGCCAGGAGTTCATCAAGCGAAGCGCCACTCGCACCATGCCGCTGCACCCAAGCCAAAATGCCGTAAGTAATGCCAGCAAGGGGTGCATTTGGGTGCCGAACCTGACATTTCTCAAATCCGATTACTTTATTCCCGGAATATTCCAGTTGCACAAGCCCAAGGTCATTGCCAAGCGGCGTCTGCCGCAAGGCAAGTATCACCGCAAGTCGTGCATTACGGTAGGTACGGGCACTGGGATATGGATGCGAATTTATAGAACAGGATATTTCACGAGGAGGTGACACTGGGCGTGTTCTGAATGCCAATGCGACGGGCAAACGACAAGATCGGAGTATGCTGAAGCTCGGGGGTATTTCCTATAGGGGTGCATCCTCTGTATAAATAACATCACTTGGGATGAAATTCCTGACGCCACCACGGGGGTTTTCCACATCTCCCGCATGTCGCGGAATAATGTGAACATGAGCATGCATGATAGTCTGACCAGCAACCACACCATCATTTACACCAAAGTTCACGCCGTCGGCACCATCCTCAAGCATTGTTGTTCGAATGTGACGAACGAGACTGAAAACGGCAATCACTTCATCAGTATCAAGTTCAAAAAAACTCGTTACATGATGCTTGGGTATGACAAGCACGTGCCCCTCGCGTACTGGATACTTGTCCATTACAGCAAATGCCAGATGGTTTTCAGCTATAATTGGTCGGTCAATCACACTGCAAAAAGGGCAATATGCAGAATACCCTAGTGTGTATTGATCATAGTAATCGATGATGGCATTATCGCAAGCCTCTTGGACAATCATCCGTACGCCCTCGTCCTGCAAGGCAAGGCAGAGATCATGCCGCATTCGCACTATGCCTTCGTCCTCGTCTACTTCAAATAACGCTCGTCCGTTAGGCACATCTGTCAAATGGAATAATGGTCCCTGTTCTAATACCCTCCAAACCAGCTCTGGATGGTTTCGGAGACCATCTATATCATGGACACGCGGATTATTCTGTGGACACGTCCGCTCAACATCTTTACCTGCACTGTACCGCTCGGCATAAAAATTGAGAAATGCATTAGCCAAGCGCTCTTGTGACAGGGCGCATGTTTCAATATCCATTCGCTCAATGAACACTTTCACCATGACTGCTTTGTAGGAGAAGCTCATGCGTCGCGCCTCCAAATTGTCCAGAAGAGACTGCGCAACCTCGGGAATACGCATGTGAAAGACTCCTTCCTGTAAGTCCCGCCTTGTAGCCACTGTTGAATGGTATCTCTTGAGTGACGAGCCAGGCCCAAATGTCAAAATCTACCCAGTCCAGCAGCGGGTTTACCATGCGCTGAACTCCGATTTTCCCTTCATCCATGACCCTATCATAGCCACTGCGACGTGCCGATTCCGCTCGTCGCAGGCCGGAAACCACTATCACGCGTTTTCTGCGCCCGGCAAGCCGTAATGCATTGGCAAGTGGTGCCGCTTTCTGTGTAGTGCAGCACCACTTCTGAATTCGGCTTGGCGGACCAATTTCTTCGCACAGCGCCAGAAAATCACGAGCAGGAGCAGATACGATAAATGGCACGCACGGGTAAGTTTGGCGAAATTCGCTCAGATAGTCGTGTGTGCAAGGCAGCTCTATTGTGGTGTCCGCAAAGATGTGCGTTATCTGTTCATTCGGAAATGCACGTTGCGTAAGCACCGAAGCGACAGTTGAATCCTTGCCACCAGACCACGAAACTACCATTGGCAGGTTCGGAGTTTCGGCGCGCACCTGCACAAGAAAGGCAATTGCTTCTTCCTCAAGCTGCGACAACCTGATTGCATTACACGCCCGTAGCAGATCAAGCGTCTCTGTCTCAGGGCGAGTAAGCCATTTTGGCTTTCGCCCCCCAATGTGTCCCTGCAGACGCCGCAATACTTTTTCGTTCAGCACTTCAATGCGAGGACTTTCGAACCAGCTGCCACCACTAACGCGGGCAAAACGTTCGCCTCCGGCATAGTATGTTCGACCGCTGCGCCAGACGACATAGTCTCGCGGTTCCGCCATCAACTCGCAGTTTGCAAGTCTTCCGATAAGTTCAATTTCGCGCTTATATGCTGGTCGGTATGATCCATTGCCAGCTTGTCGCACTGTCTTTGAACCGCACGTGATACACGTGCGACGCGTCGTTGGAACATGGCACGACGGACACCAATTCACCGATACCTTCCGCATGTGCCCCGCCGTCTCTGACATCTGTTTCCTACTTTCTCTCTGCTATGACTGTGTGTTGCATCTATGCCGCATCTTTTGTTTGTGTGTCCACTTTTGCAGATCAGAAAAGGATAACGTCATCGTCATCATCCAGATCAAACAAGCTTCCGACTTCTTCCTCCTCAAAAGTGTTCTCTGGAACACTACAATCCTCTTCCGCGTCGGCCTCAAGCTCTGGAACCAGCAGGCCATCCTCCTCCGCAATTTTGAACAGACCGCTCTCGACATGCCTGCGGCACGCGCTCAGCCACGACTTCTCATCTTTGTACTGGTCGCGCTCCGGCTGTAATTCACCGGCTACATTCCATTCCCATACATCGGGCAGAACGCCTCGTGAATAAGCGTATTCGGCAAGCTCCTGAAAAAGTTCATCACCAGGCTGACATTTGATCAACACGGCTTTGCGGTCCACATTTGCCTCAAATGTTTTGCCCTGGAGTACAATCTGCACGCGCTTCTTTCCGGATGCAGTCACTTCTTCATCCAGCCAAATCATGCCAGAACTCGGATGCGTGAATCTTCCTTTGGCCAGATTTGCCAACACGGTGCCTTCTCGCGTTCCCTGTTTTGCTAATCTCTCAACCACGTCTCGCACCGCCATGGGCCTGCCATGAGCGCGTAACAAAGCCTCGATGCGATCGGCTACACTCTTGTACTCTTTCACGCCCCACTCACGCAATCCATATGTACCAACGTCAGTCATCACAAACCAATCCGCATCAATAAGGCGTGCGTGTAATGCGTGGTCATTTGTGCCTGCATAGCGCGGATTGTTCTTTCTCACGCACGCGGCAATCTCACTGTAATGCGCTGGTTTGCCAAGCATTTCCAGTGCACCCCGCGCGGCCTCAGGAATAGTAAAGCCTCGTTCAGCCGCTGCACGCACTGGCGATAGCACTGTGTCGCCGGATAACCGTTTCGCCCATGTTTCCAGGAGTACCACGCGCAAATAGGCAAGTGGCAGCGTTTTGGTCTCCGCCCAACGAAGGCATTGGCGTTTCTCCCGAGGACAATTCTCTGCATTGGGACATTCCTCAGCCCATAGACGCTGTCCAACCTCATATGCAAAATCAGCTATATGCATGTCATCAGCCATATTGTATAACGCATCAGCCATGGCACATTGCACCCGTTCATAGAATACCTCACAGGCATTACACGCAGTCACCGCTCGAGCACCACCAGGTAACCTATCTATGTTGAACTCACATTCAGCTGCCAACGGCCGCCCCTGCTGCAATATGCCACTCAGCGCTTTGAGCTCCACCTTGCTGGGGGTCTCTGTC
>CAYSRY010000112.1:5403-10341 GCA_964433395.1 uncultured Armatimonadia bacterium
ACAGTCGCTCTACCCATACACTGCTCAAGTGTTCTAGTAATCGGCTCACTGATGCTCGCCCCACCGCGACATTTTGGAGCGATCCACACACGTTTACTGATTTTCTGATCAGCTTTCAGGACAATCTGGCGGACGCGCTCGCGCGTTATTTGGAAAGCCAAGGCCACTTGCTCAAGAGTTTTGGGCGCATTGCCATCCAAGCCATATCGCTGCAACCAGATAGAGCCCTCACGGCTACTGCAGGCATATTCTATAAGTGACAAAAACGCCTCCCGCAATGACGCATGCCGCCAGAAATCGCCATGAGTTGATGCCTCGATCATGGCAACTTGCTGCTCAACCATTAAATGCAGATTTCGCAGCACACATATGCCATCGCTTATGTCAGCAAACCGCGATAGAAACACGTGTTCTCGAAGTGTCCTTATGTCGTTGAGACAATGGAAACCTGCGCTTGCCAATGCATTGACCGTGTCCGGTTCAAAATCCCAATAGTCAAACGGCCTGTTTTGCAGTGCAGGGAACGGAGCAATTGCCTCCTCTTCCTGAGAGCTCAATACACCGACATCTTCACTCTCCAGCGCGGCCAACAACATTCCCTCATCAAGGTCGTACCGCTCCGACCAACGCGTCAAAAGCTCAGTCAGGTCGCAGCCCCGCAATACCTGCGCTATATACCCAAACGTGCTGCACCCGATTGCCGACACTTCGTCATCAGCCGTGATGCTCAATGCCCGCAAACGACGCATGACCTGGTCACTCAGAGATAGCTGCTTCACCAGCTCCTGTTCACTGCTCTGTTCATCAGATTCGACTGGTAACAGTTCAGCTACAGCTCGCCCGAGAATGGATCGTCCATCCCATGGAAATGGAGTGCACGGCACTCGAGGCCGCGAATTTTTCCGCGCTATAGTGCCCGTTGTTTGGCGTCGTGTCGACGTGCCAGCGCGATTCTGCGCTTGCTTAGCAACTATCGGCGTACCATGTTCAATGTAATTCGATAGCCGCCGCAGCACGTCATCAACAGATCCAGTACCCATAGCATTGATGGCCAGTAGAGCATCCCGTGTCCACAGCGACAATTCACCGATTGTTTCGATGCGTGCTGAATGTAGGCAGTTGCGAGAACGAGTCGACAAATCAAGCACGGACACCGGTTGTTGCGCTACATGCGCTGAAAGTAAAAGCTTATCATTGGAAGTCGCAGACGCATTGTCATGGACATAGTCCGATAGCTGCAGCAGCACCTCGTCAACCAGTTTATCGTTCATATTTCGAAGGGATACCAACGCTTGTCTCGTCCACAGAGACAGCTCACCAAGTGTTCGTATGCGAGCGCGCTTCAGGCATTTACGAGACCGGCATGACAACTCCAAGACGGACACAGATTCTTGGGCCATATACACTGGAAGTGAAGGCCTCGTAATCATCAGTGCATTTTTGGCTTCGGCCCTCGGCTCTGCTTTGCGCGTCTCTCCTGACGTCCTCACCGCCGCGCCTGCCGTAAGCACCTTCGAAGCCTCTGCAATAGGTGCGCGCCCCTCACTGTAGATTGAGCTGCGAGCAGAGACAAAGTGACGAAACCTCTCGGCAATTATCTTTGCGTATCGTCTGCTAACACCCTCTATGGCACGGAGATCCGCTTCGCGCAAATTCGCGATGTCTCCAACGGTTTTTACGCCTGCCAAATTCAGACGATGTATCAAAACAGGGTGCAGTTGCAGTGTTTTCAGAGACAGTTCGCGTAGTTCGGCCGGGAATGGAGACATACCAAGTGGTGGGGAAGCCTCGGTTTCCGCAGGTTTTGCATGCGGCGGTGGAGGCGCAGGATTTCCAGAGGATGACAAGGATTCCTCAACAAGATCCATCGTTTCCGGGGTTCGATCTTCCACGTTTTGCGCGTCATTCGTCGTTGGATGAAGGTAGAGAATCTCATCGAACAGGACTCTCAAAAGAGAGGGAGCATCAATCTCCTCATGCTGAGCATCATCTGGGGCTACAGCCACAGCCTGTTCGGTACGCAGCTTATCAAGCCGCATATAAATCTCAACCAGTGCGTCATGGAGCTGACCGCAAATATTCCAAAGATCACGTGAAGTGCACTCGAGCAATGCATTCACAGTGCTAATGCCTGCGTCCCGGAGCAAACATTCGCTTTTCGGTGACAGGTTCAGCTCACACAGTGACAGCGTTTGAAGCCTGGCTTTACTGTCAGCAATGGGAACAACACGATCGTTTGAATTGGGGCGTCTATCCATCTGCGCCACGCCAACGAAACCTCCACTAAAGCAAACCGCTTCGTGCCTCAAGCACCCCATGCACACCAGATCTCAGAGACCAACAGCGGTGATGAAGTCGCGGATCCAGGTTAGTTATCCCATTAAATGTCGCCGGCAGAGAAACCATGGTGGAGGCAGTTACTACTCAGCAAACACCGATGAGGAATGACATACTATGGATAATGCAAATACTATCATTTATTCATCACGATATTGGCGATACCTCCTTTAATGTGGCGATTGTAAGCATTTTCGTTTCCACCATACACAGGTGTCCTCAATACAGACAATTGCCCACAGCCGCGTCCGGCTCACACGTGGCATCGAACGATACGCATCGCGACCTTCAAATACATTTGAAAGACTGTCAGAGCCAGGCGGTGAAAGCCCGGTTAGTGGGGCCTATAGGGCATTTCTGATTTGCGAATACAAAGTCTGCAAAATATATTATATATTTCTCGGGGGGAGATGGAACAATAAGGCCAGCAGTGGCGTCAAAGCTGCAGGTTCCCTTGGTGGTGCGATCTATTGAGATTTATTATGTATTGTTACCAGCAAAGATGGATGAAGGTAACGTTCTGGATTTGAGGAATATGTGTGTGCTATAGTAAGGCCTGAGAGACTATTGCAGTCATCCGCTGGCCACAATCGTGGAGGTGCAAACGTGCACAGCACCAAAATCGCTCTGCTACTGGCAGCCGCTATCATTGTCATCGGCCTTGCAGGCTGCGGGGGTGGCGATGTCAGTCAGTTTACTGGCGTTAACACCACTGCAGCATCCCCAGCCGACAATCCTGCAACGGCAGGAACCGTAGACACTCAGGGCTCGGTCACGACAGCCTCAGTATACCTGGGAGATATGGACGCAAGCGGGACTCCCAGCAGCGGCGACGCCATCAAGATCATGCGTATTATTGTTGGTCTGGACACATACACATCGATTGCCGACGTCAATCAGAATGGTTATGCAGACACCGGAGACGCGATTAAGGTTCTCCGTTGCGTTCTGGGTCTGGACTACTGGCCAATCATAACGGGTCCGCCACCACCTCCATTCTAAATAGTGCGGTTGCGCCAGTCTGAGCACCGGTTGTGCGGCTACCAAACGTAGAGTGTGTTTATTCGCGCACATTCGATGAACTGGAAAGGCTCTGCGAGATTTCTCGGAGAGCCTTTTTGATTCGGCAGGGCGAGATAAAGGATTAGCAGCAGTCGACAACTAATACTCCGATACCAACAGCGCTCTGCGAATGATAGTTTGCAGATAGTGCATGCCCTGCGTATAGTGCACGCATTGGCTTTACAGGAGGCTTACGATGAGTACCCCAAACACTCTGCCGGAATTTCTCGATTTCTATAAAAGTGAGCTGCTTGACAACGTCATCCCATGGTGGATGAAACACGCCATAGACTGGGACAATGGCGGCATATATCAATTCATGGAACCCGACGGGACAGTGGTCAGCGAAGATAAATACCTCTGGTCGCAACTGCGGGCGCTTTATACATGGTCGGCCCTGTATAACCGCATGGGAAAACGCTGGGAATGGCTGGAAGTCGCTGAGCATATCTTCAATTTCGTGGTAGATCACGGTCGCGACGAGGATGGCCAGTGGGTGTACTGGGTGGATAAAGACGGGAACGTCAAAGAAGGCGCTAACAGCATCTACAGCGACGGCTTTGCAATCCTCAGCATGACGGAGTATGCGCGGGCCACCGGTGATGAACAGGCCATAGACATAGCGCTTGAGACCTTTGAAAACGCCAATAGCAGACTGACTCGCCCGGGTTCGTACCTGACCGCCCCCTACGTCGTGCCGGATGGCGCGAAAGCTCACGGCGTATCGATGATTTTCTCAAGCGTCTTCCACGAGCTCGGCACGTTGCTTGACGATGAGGAAATCCTGCGAGCGGGACATGACCATGCGCTGCAGGTGATGGACCAGTTCCGCAAGCCAGAACTCCGGCGGATACTGGAGTATGTGGCGCTTGACGGATCGGCCTTGGATATACCGGAAGGGCGCGTTGTAGTTCCCGGACATGCCATCGAGTGCATGTGGTTCATGATCCACATCTTCCGAGACCGCGGCGAAATTGACCGGATCATGCAGGCTATAGAAACCATTCGCTGGCACATCGAAGCAAGCTGGGATAAAGAATTCGGTGGCATGCTGCTGGCGGTTGATGTGGATGGTACGCAGGAGCCTAAATGGGACCACCATGAGAAAAAATTCTGGTGGCCGCATACGGAAGCGATGTACGCACTGTTGCTGGCATATGAATATACAGAAGAGAAATGGTGTCTGGACTGGCATCGACGGGTGCACGAATACGCCTACTCGCATTTCCCGGTGAAGGGACACGGCGAATGGTATAACCGGCTGGACCACGAAGGCAAAGTGCCTGACGGCGTGCTGAGCCTGCTTCCTGTGCCAATTAAGGATCCATTCCATCTGCCGCGCGCTCTGATGATGTGCATCGACGTACTGGAGCGATTGACGGGGAAACAGTAAGCAGCCCTATAGGCCGAGAATCAAATGCCCGCCACTCGACAGTGGTGGGCATTTCTGTTTACGGCAAACGCGTCAATATCTAGGCGTCAGGGTTCAGGGCGAAGTGACCGCCAAGCATCGCGGACTCGCTAGCACTCTTGGCATGC
>CAYSRY010000113.1:0-10340 GCA_964433395.1 uncultured Armatimonadia bacterium
AACTGAGGCCCGTTTCTTCATCTGGGATCCGACTGCAAAAGAGAAAATTGAGGACCTTGTGCTTGTCGCAGGCGATGGCAGCATCGCGTCAACAGCTGTCGCTGGAGAAAAAGTTTTCATTCTTTCGCGCCCTTCGAACACCTTGAGCGTCTACAGTATTGCGGAGCGGAAGATTATCGACCAGAAAATCGTCGAAGGCGGCGCGGCAGTCGATATTTCGCTTGAGCAGCACACAGATGGCATGCTCTATGGCCTGACGCGGACTTCCGTTCTGCGCATAGACCCGGCGACGCACGAAGTCACGCAGCTTGCCGACTATCCTGACGGCATCAACTGTGGCTGGGCGATGACCGAAGATGGCATCTACTTCGGTTCGAACGTATACGTTGTGCGCTATAATTGGCAGAACGCGTAATTTGAGCAATGATGCGTACCTGATGAACACAGTGACGGCGGCGAAGTCGAATGCACTTCAGATGTCGCCGCCGTCATTATATAAATGCCGTATGGAGGGAGAGTGCCGCCATGATCCTGCTGGTTTCGCAACACAGAATGGGCGACGTATATGCTAACTCCAACGGTCATCACGAAATCAAGGTGCGGCTGGAGAAAATAGCGCGCACGCCTGTGCTGGTTCAGCACTACAGCGAAGTCTCGCCAGCTCTTGTGACCAGTTTGCCTGTTGATGCTATTTTCATCGCAGGTACTGCAGTGCCGTTTACGGAAGTTGAGCCAGAGCATATGCAGGGGCTGTATGAACTGGTACGGACTACTGATGTGCCGATTATTGGTGTGTGCGGCGGGCACCAGTTGCTCGGCGTATTGTTTTCGCACAATCCGCTTGACCTGCATAATCCGGTCGTAGACCTCATACGGCCCCTCGGCGAGGGTGAATATGACTCCATGGCCGAGAAATGTCCGGGCTATTTGAAGGAACTTGGCATGTGGCCGGTGGAAATAACCGTTACTGATCCGCTTTTCGAAGGCTTGGGAAAAATGCCGCGTTTTTTTGAATGGCATTCGCGGGAGATAAAGCAGTTGCCAGAGGGATTTGTGCGGCTGGCGCGCAATGTCAACTGTGACATACAGGCCATGAAGCACCGGGACAAGTGCATATATGGGGTCCAGTTCCATCCGGAAAATTGGACGGAACCTTACCCCGCTGGGAAACGATTGCTCGAGAATTTCTTCCGTATCGCCGGGCTAATCGAATAAACGAACATGCTGGGAAGACCAACTATGATTCTGTTTGTGTCACTGCTTCGTCCGGGCCAGGAATACCTGAGTGGGCCGCCGCACAAGACAAAATGCCGATTTGAGGAGTTGACCGGCCTGCCGGTTCTGCTCCAGCATTTTACACAGGTGACGCCCGAGTTCGTAAATCGCCTGCCAATCAAGGCCATTATACTATCGGGGTCACCAGCCCCTTGGCCAGAGCTCAAGCCGAAAGAACTGCTGGGGCTGTATGATGTCCTGCGAGAGACTGAAATCCCCACGTTGGGCCTCTGTGCCGGGCATCAGCTCTTGGATTTCGTCTTCTCGCTTGATTTCCGGCAGACTGAGACGCTTGAGGACCAGCACATTCGTTCACTGGGCCCGCTTGAGCCGGATCTGGCGGTTGGAGACGAGCCTTCTGGCTGGTTCCGCGAAAAAGGCTATTATCATGTTGAAATAACCGCCGCGGATCCGCTCTTTGCAACATTTGACAGCCACTGTATGGTGCGGGAATCGCACATGTGCGAGGTCAAAGAATTACCGCCGGGATTCATGCATCTGGCGCGCAGCGAAGGCTGCGAAATTCAGGCCATGCGCCACCGGGAACGCCGGATGTACGGTACGCAATTCCACCCTGAGGGCTGGAATGACGAGTACCCCGATGGCAGGCAGATTCTCACAAATTTCTTCCATATCGCCGATCTCATCTGAGTAATCTGTCCAACGGGATTGTTGTGTCACCCCGTCCGGCTGCTTGCTCCGTGCATCGGGGCAGATTATAATGCCACGAAGCAACGCCTCCGTTTGCGGGAGTGCCTCACGTTACCGAACGGACTGATTTATGCGTCTGCCGGAGCGCATACTGCGTCCGGTCGAAGCGCATCGTGTGTCAGGGCGGATTGCCGCCGAAGGGATGTCAGATGGGGAAAGTTACGCCGAAAGTTACGCTCGTGCGCGCTACGCCAGACGCAACAGAGGCCATCGCATCAGCCGCCCGACTCTGCTATGCCAGTGATACCGAGGGCATTCTGGAACAAGATAGTGCCGAGGCCGGGCATTTCGTGAACATGCTGGTCAAAATAGGCCACATGAGCCCTATTGAGCACGCCTCTTTCACATTCTATATTGAAGGCGTGTCGCGGGCGATGACGCACCAGCTCGTGCGCCACAGAATGGCCAGTTATTCGCAGCGCAGCCAGCGCTATGTCGCTGAGGACAGCTTCGATTATGTTATTCCGCCGCAATTTGAGGGTAAGACCATAGAAGTTGATGGCGAGCAGGTGGACGCGGCCGACTATTTCGCGGAAACGATGCAGATAATCGCCGAACGCTATGGAAAACTTAATGACGCGTTAGGACGCTGCGGTGAGAGCAGCAATCAGGATGCGCGCTACGTTTTGCCCAATGCGTGTGAGACAAAAATATTCGTGACGATGAATGCTCGCGAATTGCTGCACTTTTTCGCCGAGCGTCTCTGCATGAGGGCACAGTGGGAAATTCGCGAAGTGGCGGGGCAGATGCTCGGGCTTGCCAAAGAGGCAGCGCCTGCACTTTTCAATGGCATCGGCCCGAAATGTATCGCGATGGGGCGTTGCCCGGAGGGTAAGATGAGCTGCGGACGGTATGTGGAGATGGTCGCGAAATATGGCCGGACAGTAGATCTGACAGAGGAGCCGGAAGATGGAGAAACTTCGCCAGTTGCTGAATGACAAAAAGCTCCTGATCTCAGATGGAGCCTGGGGCACTCAGCTTGTCCTCCGCGGCCTGCCATTTGGCAGTGTCCCTGAAATGTGGAATATAGAAAATCCCGACGAGGTGCGCGCCACCGCACAGGCATATGTTGATGCCGGGGCCGACATTATCCTCACCAATACATTCGGCGGCAGTGGCATTCGGTTGTCGCGTGCCGGTTTCGCTGGCGATGTCATCGAGATTAACCGCATCGGCGCACAGCTTTCTCGCGATGCTGCCGGTGACGATGTGCTGGTGTTCGCTTCGATTGGCCCGACCGGCGCGTTCATGAGGCCGCTCGGCATTGTCAGCGAAGCAGACATGATCGCGTCATTTGCGCTTCAGGTGCAAGGCTTTGTTGCAGGCGGCGCTGATGGCATCGTCATCGAGACAATGTCCGACCTTGGCGAGGCCAAAGCTGCGCTCAAAGCTGCTCGCGACAATTCCGACCTGCCGGTCGTGGTCTCAATGACATTCGAGGAGCACAAACGCGGTTATTCGACGATGATGGGCGCGACACCTGAACAGGTGGCTTATGAACTCGATGCGGCTGGCGTCGATCTAATCGGCGCAAATTGCGGTGCGGGCATCGAACAGGTCATTGGTGCTGTTGCGGCGCTGCGTGAACACACGCGCACCCCGCTGTGGGCAAAACCGAATGCAGGCACGCCGGAACTCGTCGATGGCCGGACTGTTTTTCAGGCGACACCCGAGATCATGGTGCAGCACTTGCCAATGCTGGCTGAAGCTGGCGCTGTGGTCATTGGTGGATGCTGCGGCACGACGCCCGAGCATATACGCCTGTTCGCGCTCGAACGCTATAATCTCGTGTGCGCGGGAATGGCGTTCCTCGACAATATCGACAAGTGGCGGCAGTAGTTCATTGTTTTTCCACCGAAGAATCGAAGCGACCAGCTCAGATGAGCTGGTCGCTTTTTGTTGTGTTCGTGCGTCGCTTCACTCCTGGCCGGCGATCTCCTGCTCCATGTGCCAGAGCGTGTCTCGCAGTGCTCCTGAACATTCGCACTTCCTTTCCTGCAATTCTGCCAGTTGCGCCTGCATGCGGCCGACTTCGGCGTTGCGGTCGATATATTCAGCCAGCCACAGCATGCCATCGCTGTCATCGCCGGTGCGTAACGCCTTCTGGATGTCTCCACAGAACTGCCGCATGTGTGCAGAGCGCTTCATGGCGATTATGCGTCCCAGGTCTGTGTTGAGCAGCGACATAAGCTCATCTTTTCTGGGCAGCCACTCGTCCATGGCCTCAATCGTGCTTTCGAGGCTTTCACCACGCCCGCTGCGAATTGTAATGAACCGCCATGTGGCGACCAGACCAAAGTTTGCATCTGTCAGGTCAGCGTCGCCCAGACAGAGGTTTTCAAGCGGGTGCAGCGGCGTATTGTCGCCCGAATGACATTCGATGGCATAGACGATTTTTTGGCCAAATTCGCCGTTGATGCCATATTCCGGCAGGATTCGGCGCACTTCCTCCGCCCCGACTTTCGCATGGTCTCTGCCTGCGGCTTTACATATGTCATGCAATAATGCCGCATGTTTCACGACTTCGACATCAGCGCGGAGCACTTCGGCCATGTGTGTCGCCAGATTTACCACACGCAAAGTATGATCGTATGTATATCCGGGCCAGTGATACCCCTCACGCTGAGCTGGCCAGTTCTCCAGACGCTCTCGGATAAGCTCTTCAAGTGCTGCGTATGCGTTCGCCATATTCTCCGCCACTTCCCGGTTTTCGCCGCCACAATGAGACCCGCTGGCTCATAGTTCGCTCCAGCGGGCATACGCAATCATAGACGACAATTGTGACTGTATGCAACAGATTGTTTGAAATAACGTGCCAGTTTGCGCCAGAATTCCCTAACTATCGGCGCCCAGCACTCGTTGCAGCCATGGAACAGCGATGTTCTCCTTGAAGCAGTGCTGTGGCACGTCAACATTCGCGTATTCGAAGTATTCCTCATGCGTCATGCCTTCGAACAGTGCATCAGTATCGTGCTGCCTGTCAGTTGCGGTCGCATACTTCGGGTAATAGGAGACACTGAAATTCTCCTGCTTCTCCAGCATGGCCCACGCTTTTGCAGTTTTGGCAATATCCGGGGTGCGGCCGCCCTCTGTAATCAGGAATGGCCGTGGTGCTATGGCTGCCGCCAGGTCTACATAGTCGAACCATTGCTGCATCCCGGGGATATAGTGGCCGATGTGCCAGCCCGGCAGATTCAGCGCGACACTGCGCTCGCGCCAGTTGGCGAAGAAATCGTTCCACACGACCGCCGCGACAGACAGATCAATCGCGCCCAGATGCAGAGCGGGAAGCGCCCCCAGCGAATGGCCACTCACGGCAATTTTCGTGGCGTCCACATAACCCTGCGATTTGAGCCAGTCCAATATTGGCAGCTTCTGCGCGACAGATATGCCCTCGAAATTCCGCCCCATCCACAGTGCGTTGATGCCCGCTGGATAGCGATCTCCGCCAAACATATTGTTCGTCCGCTCGCCCGTATCCGGGTGGTCGATCGCAACCGCTACAAAGCCGGCCTCAGCATATCGCAGGGCCATTTCGTTACGTCCCGGAAACTTATTTTCCGGTGCCCAGTCGACAAGTGGCGGTTCCCCCGCAAGCATTTCTTTGGTATGCGTGCTGCCCGGGAAACACATCACTCCGGCCGCCGGAGTGCGCTTGGTCGCGGTGTCCGGGATCAGCGCCAGATAGGGTACGACGCAGTAAGGCTCCGGGTAGGCCTCCCATTTTTGCAGTTCATAGCCATCGCGCGGCTCAGACCACAGAAGCTTTGGCTCCGGCTGCTCCCAGGCATCCTCGGGCAGTGCCAGCAGTTCTTTAAGCTTCTCCGCCACCAGATATCGCCAGCCTTCAAAATGTTCGGCCTTCATAGTGGGATCAAAGGCCAGCCGTGGCTGCGCATGTTTCAACTGAGCGTGTATGAATCCTTCATATGTCGTGAAGCGCCCGTCTTCGCGACCGCTGTCAAACACGAATCTCTCGTCACTCATCTGCCAGACTCCTGTCACATTCAGAACTACACAAATTCAGGCCCACGCGTCGTCGTTCAGGGGAGACGATGGGCGTCCTTATCAGCCCTTGCGCACATCAGCGCCGCCGCATGGACGCGCCGGATTACGTCGATGTTTGCCGCAACCGGTTCACCTTCGGAAATCGCTTTGACAAATCCGTTGATAGACTCATACATGCCCGAAAAGCCGTGTGGCTCTTCGCACGGAACGTCTTCGACCTTCCACACGCCATCGGCGATTCTGTATTGCAATTGACCTTCCCACAGGTCCACAGACATTTCGCCCCGCGTGCCAAGAATATGGACGCTTGTATCCTGGCCAAAGGGTGAGATCATTGAAAATTCCCACGCGCCGCTGTGGCCGTCGCCATAATCAAGCGCGGCCCAGCCGTGGTCAGTCATGGCTCCGCATTTGGCTCTTCCGCCAGCGACTGCGGCAGCTTTCGGTGTCTTCTCGAAAATTGCGTCCAGAATATCAAGATACCACAGCCCGAGCCACAGAAAGTAGTTCTGTGACTCCGTCGCCTCGCCCAGACCGTTCCCGGCATAGCTCCAGTCCGCCCACAGGCGTACTTTCGCCATCAGAATATCACCTATGACGCCTTCGGCCATCAGTGACTTGGCCTTGCCCATGACTGGAGTATAGCGCAGTTCATGATCAATCTGGATGATGCCTTGCGCGTCTTCCACGGCCGCGATCGTATCCATGATTTCGTCTTCGTTCAGGCCCATGGGCGGCTCAAAAAACACGTGCTTACCGCTCGCCGCCGCCGCTTGTATGATGCGGGCGTGCAGATGATTCGGCACTGCGACCATCACCGCGTCGATGTTCGGGTCTGACAGAATATCTTCATAGTCGGCGCACGTCTTGAGGCTGCCGCCAAAGTGCTCCGAGGCAAACGTGCGGGTTTCTTCGCTGCGTGCGGAGACTGCCACTACGTTGGCGGCTTCGATTTTCGCCAGATTTGGCAGGTAAGCCGTGCGTGGCCATTCACCAAGGCCAATCATCCCAATGTTTACTGTGTCCATAAGGCACCTCACCCCATAAGACTTTGTGTGTGTATGCGCAGGCCTTCTTCGATCGGCGTTGATGGGGTTTTCAGGCCCGCCGCGGTAATTTCACCCAGGTCATAGATGCGGTGGCAGAAGAAAGGCAGCATCTCCGGATGTTCCGCCATCGCCTGCTGAACGGGAATTTCCTCGATGTGCAGTTCCACGCCGAGAATGTCCGCGATTACCTCATAGTAATACTTCGATTCGATGATATCCGGTCCGGCTGTGCAGAACGTACCGCCATATGCGGCTTCGTTGCCGATTGCGCTGTGCATCAGTTCGGCCAGATCTTTCACGAAAATCGGCTGTTGCAGGAAGTGACCGCCGCCCACCAGTTTCAGCGGCTCGCTAGCGAGCATTTTTTTGATCAGTTCCGGGTCGCGCCCATGCATCGGCAGACATCCGAGCTGCGACGGTGGCCCATAGATATGGCATGGCCGGACGATGGTCCAGCGCATGTCGCTTGCGTGCAGGATCAGTTCGCATTTGCGCTTGCTGTTGCCATATCCCGGCACATCCGTATATGGTGATTCCGTCGGCTGCGGAAATTTTCGCTTTGTCGGATCAAACGCAAAGTCCGTCGATATGAGGACAATCTGCGCCGCCCGGTCACTGAAGACCTCGACATCCTGTTTCGCATCGTCTTCCTCGTATGCGATGCAGTCCATCACCGCGTCCCATTTCATGTTCTGTGCGGCTATGACTTCGGCGAATGCTTTTCGATCTTTCCGGTCGGCGACGAGAGCGGTAACGCCCTGAGGCACTACTTTTTGCCCTCGTGTCACGATCCACACGTTATGCCCGTATTCCACAAGCGTTCTTGCCAGATTACCACTCACGTGTCCGCTGCCGCCGATTACCAGAACGTCGGATTTGTCCGGCATATGTGCCACGTTACAGTCGATTCCCATTTTCATGCTCCTCAAGCATCATTCCGCCCCGTGGGGCTTGACAGAGATTAGTTCACGATATGTCGCCGGAGTCCTCCCGCGGAATCTACCTCTGCCGTTCACCATTAATTCCATTCCGCCAGAATGTACCTCCCGTCAAGAGGTATGAACTGCCTTGGCCGGAATTGCTATGTGCACGGACGTTCGCTATACCACCCGCAAAATGGGAGATTGCCATGCAGATGAGGCCGAGCCGTGTACTCCGAAAACTCCGGACTGGCGAGACGGTTCTGTCATTCAAAACCAATCTTGCTGACGCCCGCGTGGTCGAAATCGCCGCAAATGCGGGCTTCGATTGCGTGTGGACCTGCATGGAGCATGTGCCCAATGATCTGTCTGTCATCGAACAGCAGGTCTGGGCAGGCAAAGCGCATGACACCGACATTGTCGTCCGCGTCCCCCGCGGCAGCTACAGCGACTACATCAAACCGCTTGAGATGGATGCCGCCGGCATTATGGTGCCCCATTGCATGAGCGCCGATGACGCCCGCGCAATCGTCGACATGGTGCGCTTCCATCCTATTGGCCGTCGTCCGTGTGATGGCGGGAATGCTGACGGAGCATATTGCGGTATTCCGTTCGCCGACTACGTTCGACAGGCCAATGAACAACGTTTCGTCATCCTGCAGATTGAGGATCCGGAGCCCATGGATGAAATCGATAAGATTGCCGCGGTCGACGGTTACGATATGCTGCTTTTCGGCCCCGGCGACTTCAGTCATGCGCTCGGCGTACCCGGTCAGATGAATGATCCTCGCATTGCCGATGCACGCCGGCGAATTGCCGAGGTCGCCCGTGCTCATGGAAAATTCGCAGGTACCGTCGGCTCGCCCGACAATCTCGCCGAGCTGCTCGATATCGGCTACCAGTTCGTCAATGTCGCAGCTGACGTTGTCGGTCTGCTGAATTATTGCGGAGATACCTTCAGACGCTGCGTTCTGGAGACAAATGCCAGGCGCCCCATGCATACCTGATATGAGCCACAATGAGCAGAAGAAGCGCATATCAATATGAATTGTACGAGTTTTACGCACAAATGTACGAGCTTTGAGTTTGGCGTGGTCGAGCGCTGATGTCGTAACCGGCTACCTCGACAACTTCGGCATCTCCGGGGAGCCCGCCGCCACAACTCCAGAGCCCGGCACAATAGCGCTTGTCATGCTCGGCCTCGGCTCGCTCGGCTATCTGCGCCGCCGCAAATCCGTCGCAAAATAGCCAGCACCGCAATTTCGGATCTCAAAAGGGCGCTTCTCGCACGAAGCGCCCTTTTTGCACCTGTAAATGGCCGTATTTCGCCTTGCAATGAGATAATGTGTATGCATTTTTGGTCATTGACTATCGATTGTATTTGTAGTATCTTTATTTGGTTATGAATGTGAGATTAAGTACCCCGTGGAGAGAAGTTATGGTATCGCGGTGCGCACTCCGATGCGCTGTCGTTATTGTTATTTTCACTATAGCCTCCATTGCCCATGCAGATTACGTTGGCCCATTCACCGAAACATGGTCTGATGACGGTGATCTCGAAGGCTGGTATAGTTATTTGGGCGTTGAGCATGACGACATTAATGACAGGCTCCTATGGAGTGGCGTAGACTCCGAGTTCAACGAGGGTTGCCTCTATTACTATGACGACAATCCTTCTGGTACGCGCTATCTTGGCGACCTGACCGGAGCAGAGGCCATCTCGTTTGATTTCAGCATTGACGCTGGTAGCAGTGTCGATTCTGTGTGGATCGAGTTTGTGCATGATGATAACTACTCGAATAAATGGCAATACGACCTAGGTACTCCGGTTATCGGTGAAACGTCATACACTCTGCTGCTTGACAGTCCCAACTGGACCCAGAGTGAGGGAACTGACACGCTGGCGGAGGCATTAACTGATGTCACAGAATGGGACATCTACTGGACGCGCGATGGTTTAACCGGTACCGTCAGCGGCTGGATTGACAACTTCAGCATCTCCGGGGAGCCTGCCGCCACAACTCCAGAGCCCGGCACAATGGCGCTTGTCATGCTCGGCCTCGGCTCGCTCGGCTATCTGCGCCGCCGCAAATCCGTCGCAAAATAGCCACTACCGCGATTTCGGATCTCAAAAGGGCGCTTCTCGCACGAAGCGCCCTTCTTTTTTGTGCATCTACCGCCACAAATATTTGCGCCAGCAGGTAGGTATTGCTATTGTATTGGAGAACTGTAAGCAAATTGCAGGGCGTGGCATGTTGTTAGCTGCAATCTGCGGTGAGATCGCTTGCATGGAGAGTTCTGGCAGAGGGCTTTGCTTTCTACAAACTCGAGATATCTGGGCTCTGGGAGCATATTGCTCCCACCCCGGAAGTACAGT
>CAYSRY010000114.1:0-3704 GCA_964433395.1 uncultured Armatimonadia bacterium
AGGTATCAACGGTTTTGGCCGCATCGGCCGGATGGTTTTCAAGGTTCTTGTCGACAAATTCGCCGATGAAGTGGAAGTCGTAGGGGTCAATGACCTGACCGATGACACCACTCTGGCGTACCTGTTGAAATACGACAGCATTTACGGACGTTTCCCTGGTACCGTCGAAGCAGGCGAGGGCGAGATCATCGTAAATGGCACGGCGATCAAGAGCATGGCCGAGCGGGATCCCGCTGCTCTTCCGTGGGGCGACCTTGGTGCAGACGTAGTTCTGGAGTCAACCGGTTTCTTCCGGAAGGCCGACGGCGCCCGCAAGCATATTGAAGCCGGCGCAAAGAAAGTCATCATCTCGGCCCCGGCCAGCGGCAGTGCTGACGACATGACGACCGTCGTTCTCGGCGTCAATGACGGCGACTACGACGCATCCAAACACAACATCATTTCGAACGCGTCCTGCACGACGAACTCACTGGCCCCGATGTGCAAAGTCATGAACGAGAAGTTCGGTATCGTGAACGGTATCATCACGACAGTCCACAGCTACACCTCGGACCAGCGCCTGATGGATTCACCTCACAGTGACCCCCGCCGGGCCCGCGCCGCAGCCGAGAACATCATCCCGACGAGCACCGGCGCCGCCGTTGCCATCGGTCTGGTAATCCCTGAGCTGAACGGCAAGCTGGACGGCATTTCCCTGCGCGTCCCGACACCAACCGGTTCTGTTACCGACTTCGTGCTGAACGTCAAGACCGCAACAACCGCTGAAGAGATCAACGCCGCGATGAAGGAAGCCGCCGAGGGCGATCTGAAGGGCATCATGTCCTACACCACGGACCCAATCGTGCGCACCGACATCGTCGGCGACCCACACAGCTGCATTTTCGACAGCGACTACACCAAGGTCATCGACGGCACACTGGTCAAGCTGCTTGGCTGGTATGACAACGAGGCCGGTTATTCGACCCGTACCGCGGAACTGATCACCAAGATCGGCGCCGCCCTGTAGTCGGCTTACGCAATACACCATGTTGGCTGACAGCAACGCGTCTCGTTTGCGGGCTCTTAGTATTCAGCCATCATGTAGATGAGCAAACCGATTCGGAGGCGGACGTCGTTTCGTCCGCCTCCGTTGTGCATCTGCGCATCGGCAATTCAGAGAGGAACGGGTGAAGAGTATGGCTAAGGCGAGTGTACGCAACGTTGAGGCACAGGGGAAGACCGCTCTTATTCGCGTGGATTTCAACGTCCCGCTTGATGAGAACGGGGCTATCACAGACGATACGCGTATCCGCGCGGCTTTGCCCACGATTGAGTATCTGATCGCACAGGGCGCCAAGCTGATACTCTGCTCCCATCTCGGCAGGCCCGATGGCTCCGTCGTTCCTGCGATGAGTGTAAAACCAGCAGCAGATCGTCTGAGTGAGCTACTCGGCAAAGACGTTGCATTTGTGGATGACTGCATTGGTGACAAAGTTGCAAATGCAGCGGCGAAACTTCAGCCGGGCTACGTTCTGGTGCTTGAAAACACACGCTTTCATACTGAAGAGACTTCGAAGGATGAGGCGACAGTCATCGCTTTCGGTGAGAAGCTGGCCGCTCCGGCAGATTTCTATGTGAACGACGCTTTCGGCGCATGCCACAGGAACCACGGTTCGACATATGGCGCCACCAAGTTTCTGAGCCCGTGCGTCATGGGTCTGCTCGTTGAGCGCGAGCTCGCGAGTTTGGCACAAATTCTCAATGCGCCTGAGAAAGGCTTCATCACTGTCCTTGGTGGCGCGAAAGTAGAAGATAAGATCGGCGTTATCAAGTCACTGCTTCCGAAGTGCGAACGAATGCTGATTGGTGGGGCGATGTCCTGGGCGTTTTTCAAGGCCCAAGGCAAGGAAGTTGGCGAGTCACTGTGCAAGGAGAGCAGCGTCGCGGCCGCAAAGACATTGCTCGAATCGATGGGCGACACGCTCGAGAAACTTGTTCTCCCTATCGATGTAAACATGCAGAACATGGCGAATCCCACTGAGTATAAATATGCTTCTGCTGACGGGATTGAACCGGGCTGGGACGCAATGGACATCGGGCCGGAGACGCGCAAACTGTATGCGGAAGCAATCCTGGCAGCCAGAAACGTGTTCTGGAATGGCCCGATGGGCAAATTCGAAGACAAACCATTCGATGAAGGCACACTTGCTGTCGCAGAAGCTATGGGGGCCTGTCCGGGCTATAATGTCGTCGGCGGAGGCGATTCGGTAGCCGCAGTCACTCAGATGGGTATCGCAGACCAGATTGATCATATTTCGACCGGAGGGGGCGCGTCGCTTGAGTTCATCGAGAACGGCACGCTTCCTGCGGTAGAGGCACTTGACGAAGAGTAGGATTTCAGAGCTCATCCGGTCCGTCTGATGATGGGTCCGGGAAGGGATATTACAATGCGAACACCGATCATGGCCGGAAACTGGAAGATGAACAAGACAAATCCCGAAGCCGCTGAACTGGCCGCGGCTCTGGTAGCATGCGCCAGCGACAAAAAAGGCTGCGAAATGATTATCTGCCCGCCGCTGACCGCACTCAGCACCGTTTATGAAATCATCAAGGACAGCGCGATCTGCCTTGGCGCCCAGAACATCTACTGGGAAGCCTCGGGCGCATTCACCGGCGAAGTTTCAGCCGACATGCTGAAATCGTGCGGCGTCGAGTTCGTCATCGTCGGTCACTCAGAGCGCCGTGGCCGCTTCGGCGTCATTGAAGAGGGTTTCACCGAGGAACTGCGCTCGGTCTTCGGCGACAACGACGCAACCGTGAACGCGAAAGCCAAGGCCGCTCTTGCGGCAGGCATCAAGCCAATCATCTGCTGTGGCGAGATGCTGGATGAGCGCGAGAAGGGCATGACTGACGCTCTTATCGCCGATCAGATTCGCGCCGCTCTGGCAGGCATGAGCGAAGGCGACCTGGCTCAGATCGTCATCGCCTATGAGCCCGTCTGGGCAATCGGCACCGGTGAAGTCTGTGACGCTGACGAAGCAAACCGCGTCTGTGGCATGATTCGTGGCGCCGTGGCCGAAATTGCCAATCAGGAAATCGCTGACGACATGCGGATTCTGTACGGTGGCAGCATGAAGCCGTCCAACGTTGAGGGCCTCATGTCGCTGTCGGACATCGACGGCGGTCTCATCGGCGGAGCCGCTTTGAAGGCAGACTCATTCTGTGAACTGATCCAGGCTGCAGGCGCTTTGAAGGGCGGCTGCGGAGGTTGCTGCGGCTGCTGCAAATAAGCCGCACTATGGTGAAGTAAAAAGGCCGACCTCCATTGGAGGTCGGCCTTTTTGTATCTGTGACGCGCGTTGCGCTGGTTATTTACCGGCTGGGGCAGGCAAGTCGACGACAACATTCTTTACCTGACCATCAGTAGTCATACGGCGCAGATGCAGCACTACATACCCACGTTTGGAATCTGTCGCAAGCCTCAGAGCTTCGTCATATTCGGCGACAGTGGCGACGGCCTGATGATCGACGCGGACGACGCCATCACCTTTGAGCACCTCTCCAAGGGCAGCGGAATTCGGATCGAC
The DNA here is from genome assembly GCA_964433395.1 of uncultured Armatimonadia bacterium. GTDB lineage: Bacteria > Armatimonadota > Zipacnadia > Zipacnadales > UBA11051 > UBA11051. Next base: position 3,567 of record CAYSRY010000114.1, read on the forward strand.
ATTTGTGACAATGACGCCGGTGCCCTCAGGCAGTCCGAGCTCGGCACTCATGCGGGGTGTGGTCTCGCCTACCTCTATGCCCGGGCCATCGGAGATATTTGCGTCCTGCGTGAGATCTACACCCATAAGCCCGGTATA
>CAYSRY010000114.1:3714-10208 GCA_964433395.1 uncultured Armatimonadia bacterium
GTGACTTTCTGCTCTTTGCCATCACGGATCACAGTGAGGATGACCTTGCTGCCGGGTTCGTGCCACGAGATATTCTTCTGCACGCCCCAGGCGTCAGCAACGGCAATCCCCGCTATTTCGGTTATCACATCATCGACTTTGAGATCTGCATTCGCCGCGGGAGTATTTTCGAAAATATGCGTTACGAGCGCACCACCGCGAGGTGCTTTGAAGAAATCGCGCAGGTTATAGGTGAGGTCACCAATGCCGACTCCGAGCCATCCTCGAGCGATCCTGCGGTCGGCTATGAGCTTGGGGACAACCATTGCTGCCGTGTCTGCAGAAATGGCAAAGCCGATGCCGACATTCGCCGGCATGGGCGACGCATTGGGAGACGCGATTGCGACGTTGATGCCAATTACCTCCGCATTTCGATTGATAAGCGGACCGCCGGAATTGCCGACGTTTATTGATGCATCAGTCTGGATAACGTCGCCAATGGTGATGGTTGCGTCCTGTCCCGGCAGCAAGCGACCCTTGGCGCTCACGACGCCGACCGTGACCGATTGCTGGAGAGCAAATGGACTTCCGGCAGCCATGACCCACGCCCCGACCTGCGTGTGAGAAGAACGGCCGAGTTTGAGGCGCGGGAGTTTGCGGTCAGCTTCGATTTTGAGTACCGCGAGTTCACTTCTGGGGTCAATGCCCCATAGCTGGGCGGTATACTCGCGGTCATCGCCGGGCACATCGTTGAGTCGGACGCTGATGCGAACTGCATCACGGACCACATGGGCATTAGTGACAATATACCCGTCAGTATCGTATATCCATCCGGAACCGACACTCATGCGTACAGCGTCTGTCTCCTGCCGTCGTGGCGGGACGGGAACCTCGCCGTCCTTCCGGTCCTCAAACGGAGTGAACGGCGATTTTTTGAAATACTCATAGAGATCTTCCTGGGCGTTCTTCTCGGCCGAAGGCTTCCGTTCGCAGGTGATACTGACGACAGCCGGGAGTGTTTCCTCTGCAACCCGTATACTATGCCTGTCAACAGCCCGCATTTCCTTTGCGTCGATGGAACGCAGCGATGGAGAGCACGAGGTACCTAACATCACCAAGGCTGCGAGCAGCGAGGCTCCCGCAGCTTTGGTGGCTCGCGCAAACGCCGTCCGCCAGCAAGCTGGCGGGCGCAGAGCAGTGTGATTTTTCATCGCGCATCCCCTTTGTGTGTCTCAAACGGCGCATTTCGTTCAGCACTATTTCGGCGAAAAGCTGCGACGGCAGCGATTGAGATTGCGACGAGAACACCAAGCGAATCGGCCATCCAATCGTATATGTCGCACGTGCGGCCGGGGATCGGATGCTGGTGCAACTCATCCAAGCCTCCGAAGAGACTGCAAATGAGCAGGGCATTGAGAAATCTGCGGCCGACAGTGAGCTCCGGCCACGTGGCGCCGATGGCCCGGAAAACCAGAAACGCCAGCGGCATATACATTGCGAAATGAACCCAGTCGTCGCGAATGGCGAACCCCGCAGGCAGCACAATGCGGTTAGTCGGTACGGACGTGGCGACAAGAATACCACACGCCCACGCCGCCGCGTGGACCCACGGAGATTTCATGCAGGTCACCTATTCCCCCATCGCGGCATTGGAGACGGTGAACTTGCATTGGCGGGTGAGCAGCGGGTGCCCGGAGGCATCGCAGAGTTCGACGCCGACACTGTGCACGCCATCAGCAAGCCCCTCAGTATTGAGAGAGTATGCGTAAGGTGCTGATGATGTGACTGCTCTGAGGACACCGTCGACTGAGAATGTAACGTACGCGGCCCTGTCGCCCGCAGCTTCTGCCGAAATGGTGATGAGGTCAGCGACAATGTCGCCTTCGGCAGGCTGCACGATCCGTAGCGAGGGCGGCACCGGCGCTGGCGGGGCCGGTGGGGCGGCCTGTGGTTGTGAATCGGCTGCAGGGCGAGTCGCGACGCGGACATCGGCAGGCGGGGTGTCCTGGTAGTAGTTGTGGATGAGATAATTTCCAATCACGAGCGCACCGAGAACATGATAGGTAACTCTCTCACGCAATGAGTGGGAAGCCCCTGTTTTGCTTTCGAAAAGATAGCCTGGAATGCCACGCGAGAGACCGAAATAACGATGGCTGAGATTTGGGGCCTCGTTACTGCGGTCATAGTAAAAATTCGGCGAATAGCCCGCCATTCGGAACCAGTCTGCAAGCTGCAGAGAGCATATGCGGCAATCATTGCCGACCCGTGACGGAACGCCAGCATCCCTGCCAATGGTCTGGACGAAATAATCACGGAGCACCGGATCGCTTGAGGTAGCTGGCAACTCGTGCATGTCAATTGCTGCGAGTGGCTGCCACTTTGTGAGCGCAGCTGCGACAGCTTTGGTTTCGGGCTGCGAGGGGGGATTCCAATCTCGGTTGAGATCGATGTTCGCAGCATTGCGGCGCTTTGAATGAGCGACGCCGTCAGCGTTGAGCATGGGAGTACATACGAGTGTGAACTGGCTGAGAATCTGGAGGCTGGTTTCGTCGGTCGTGGTGGAGAAATATTTGAGCATGGCCAGCGCAGCCTCTGTGCCGGCGGCTTCAGTGCCATGCTGGCGTGCAACGATAAAGAGCCGGGGTGGCATCTGATCTGGCCTGCAATCTTTATACTGTGAGGCGTGGCAGGCGATCAGGACAATCTCGCGTCCTTCGTGGGTTTTGCCGATGACCTCAACTGTGATGCGCGGAGATTTGATAAGCTCATTTACCGCAGCGATGAAGCGATCGTAGTTATGAGTGCGGGATGGGGTGAGGGCCACAATGTCGTCAACGATACCCGCTCGCACAATGACAGGCGTCGCGAGAGACGCGGCAAATAATGCACATGTCAGCACTGCGCGCAGCGTTCTCACCATATCCGGCCAAGTTCTCCCAGGAATTTCGCAACGTTCTCAATGTCAGACAAACGACCGACATCGTGCCAGTACGCATCATCGTCAAGGAAGCCAATGACCCTCTCCCCCGCATGCATCATAGTGGGGATGACGTCATTTCCGAAATCGAGTCCGGGCGCGCAATAGTTACATACTGCGCTTGAAAAAACATCCACAGCGGCATGAGTGGGCGTGTCTATTTGTGGTTTTTCGACAAACTCAACCAGATTTTCCTCGTCGTCCAGCTCGGCCACGCCTCCATGAAAGGGAATACCTGAGACGAGGCCGATTGTTGCGGCCGCATGGGAGGCAATGTGCTTTTCGGCCATTGCGGCCGCGTCGAGATTGGTGATAATGTCACCATAATGGACGAGGAAATTGTCCTCGTCTGCGAGCAGATCGCGCATCGCGGCGATCTCGCCAGCGGTCTGGGACGGTTCGGGGCGCGCGAAATACTGGATATTGACTCCGAAACGTGAGCCATCGCCGAAATAGTGCTGAAGCTGCTCGGGAAATGCAGTCATCGCGATGAGAAAATCGCAAAATCCCTGATCGCGGAGTTTGATGAGAATGTATTCGAGCAAAGGACGCCCCGCCAGTGGGATCATGCCCTTGTTCATGTAGCACGTGAGCGGCCACATGCGTGTCGCATAGCCTGCCAGAAGAATAACGGCTTTCATGTGTGCGACATCTCCGTTTCCGGCGGCATGCAGAAACTCACGTTCAAGGCGCATATTCTGTGTTCAAAATGCCATCATTGGGCCTGCCATGTTGCACTTGCGGGCTTTCTACGTTATATTTTACAATGTGTGCGAATCGGCGGTCAAGGAAAGGACTGCCATGTCGCGACGTACAGCGCATGTTTCAGGGCCCGCCAGCCGGGTTATGCAGTGGTTTGCGCTGTGCCACGGAAGGCAATTGTACATACGCGGACACGCACCGGGAGAACCTGCAGATGATCCACGCAAGCGCACCAGGCCGAGTTGGGGTAATCGGCAACCCGTCGGATATTTATGGCGGCACAGTGATTTCGTGCACCATTGGTGAGCGTGCGGATGTCTTCGTACGTGAAGCCGAAGGACTATGTTTCGATATTTGTGGGCACGTTACAGAGATCCACGGACCGGAAGACTTCACATTTGACACCCCCCTGCCATTTTTGAACGTCGCAAAAGCCGTGTGGCTGTACCTGACCGGAGATGACCAGCGATTTCTGAACGGGATGCGAGTTGACCCCACCGGCAATTTTACGCTCCGTGCCGAGACCACCATTCCCATGCGCGCGGGCTGCGCTGGTTCGACGGCGATGCTTGTTGCGATCCTGGCTGGGATTCTTGCTCATTTCGGGCACCGGCCAAACCGCTATCAACTGGCGGAACTGGCGCGTCATATCGAGCGCACAAAGCTTGGAGTTGACTGCGGCTTTCAGGACCAGTATATGGTGGTCTTCGGGGGTCTGAACTGCGTTGACTGCCGTGATAAGGAATATGGTTGGGATAACGACTCCGCGCCCTATGCAACCGTTGAGCGCCTGATGGATCATCTTCCGGATGACATGGGAGTGCCGATAGTGCTTGCGAACACAGGGAGACGCCAGGGCACATCCGGGACGTACCATGCCCCTCCCCGGCAGCGTTGGGAGAATGGCGACAAGCAGATGGTTGAGGGGATAGAGCGTATCGCACAGTTGGCTCGTCTCGGCAAGCGCGCAGTACTGCGCCAGGATTGGGAAGAAGTCGGGGCGCTCATGAATGAAAACTATCGCGTGAGCTGCGAGCTTTTCGGCATTTCTGAGATCAATGACACACTGATCAATGCAGCCCTGAAGCATGGTGCCCTCGGCGCGAAACTTGCGGGCGCCGGCGGTGGAGGCACCATCATCGCAATACACGGGGACCCGGACTATCTGGCGCAACGACTGCAGGAGCATGATGCAAAACGAATAATCCCGATCGATCCGCTTCAACACGGCGTCGCAATTATGAAGTACTGACAACGCGGGAGCCAACCGCGAATAGCCAATGATTTGACTGGCTGAGCAGGAAGGAGCCTGCAGGAGAATGGGCGCAGAAAATATTGTGGGGCGCGTTTCAATAGTCGTCCCGATATATAACGAAGCGGATTCACTATGGCCACTGTATGAGGCGCTGAGTTCGGTCATGGGCGAGCTTGGACGCCCTGCAGAGGTGATCCTTGTTAACGACGGGAGCACCGATGGCAGTGCCGAGATACTCAATGAGCTCGCCGATAAAGACGAGCGTTTCACGGTAGTACATCTGCGGCGCAATTTTGGTCAAACGGCCGCAATGTCGGCGGGTTTTGACATTGCCCGGGGCGAAGCCATCGTGGCAATCGATGCAGATCTTCAGAATGATCCTGCAGATATACCGGCGCTGCTGGAGCGGCTGGAAGATGGCTATGATGTGGTGAGCGGCTGGCGGAGAAACCGTCAGGAAGGACTTTTTGAGAAGCGTATCCCGTCGATGATCGCCAGCCGGCTGATTTCGCGCGTAACCGGCGTGCATATCCACGATTATGGTTGCACCCTGAAGGCGTACCGCGCGGATGTCATGAAGAATGTGAAGCTGTACGGAGACATGCATCTTTTCATCCCGGCCTTGTGCGCTCTTGAGGGCGGGCGCGTCACTGAGATGGAAGTTTCTCACAAACCGCGCAAGTTCGGGCGGACGAAATATGGCCTGTCGCGAACCATGCAGATGCTGCTGAACCTGGCTACAGTCCGCTTTCTATTGAAGAACAGCGATGGGCCGATGCAGCTTTTCGGTCGCTGGGGACTGGGGCTGAGCGGCCTTGGTCTGCTGTTGATGTTTGGTCTGGGGATCAGCCGCGTTGCCATCGGGACGGCATTTCTGAGCAACCCGGCACTGGTGCTGGCCTTCATGCTGATGTTCATGGGTCTGCAGACGGTACTGCTGGGCTATGTGGCGGAACTGCAGGCACGAACATATTTTGAGGCACAGGATAAACCCGTGTACTCAATTCGATATGTGAAATATCGGGCCGGACGCAAGCGGGCCGACTTCCCCGGAGATTAGTCGAGACGAACAAATCTGCCGCCGCGCAACGCTGCTCACTTCTATTTATTTGAGCAGCGTTTTGCATATCTCCAATGCGTGTGCAGAGCGCAGAGACATCAAGGAGACATCGCCGCGTCTGGCGCCGGGGATTTCGAGATTGAATGGGCGGTCATAGGCAATATCGCGGAGAGCGTCTACGATCGGTTGCCACCTGATGTTGCCATATCCGGGGATGAGGTGCTCGTCGGAAATACCGTGGTTGTCGGAGATATGTAACGCCCAGAGGCGTTCGCCACAGAATCGGATCGCTGCAGGAATGTCGAGGCCCTGTATGTTGGCATGGCTGGTGTCGAGACAGACGCCGAGGACTTGAGGAGAGACCTGATTGCCGAGGTCGAGCAGCTCTTCGATGATAGAGCCGAAGCGCCGCGCTCCCTGTGGACCGCAGCCACGATCGGTGACATTTTCGATCGCGAGACGGACGCCGAGATGCATGCTGACACCGGCAAGCTGAGCGAACGCCTCGATTCGGCGTTTGT
>CAYSRY010000115.1:0-9857 GCA_964433395.1 uncultured Armatimonadia bacterium
GCAGATGTCTCATATGCATATGAGGGGGAGGGAGAACCTGCAATCAACGGCGTGAGTTTCACGCAGGGGGCCGGGCAGCGATATTTTGTCATGGGCAGGACTGGTGCGGGCAAATCGACACTCTGCATGTGCCTGAATGGGGTGATACCGCACCTGCAGGGGGGGCAAATGTGGGGCGCGGTTCAGGTGGCCGGGCTTGATACGCATGATTGGACCGTCGACCAGCTTTCACGCGTCACAGGTGTCGTCTTCCAGGATTTCGAGACCCAGCTCTTCTGCAGCGATGTGGAGCTGGAAGTCGCATTTGGGCTTGAGAATCGAGGCGTCGAGCCAGCAGTTATTCGTGAACGAGTGGATTACTGGCTGAATGCGATGGGGCTGAAGGCACTGGTCGGACGCGATCCGAACACGTTGTCAGGTGGTGAGAAGCAGCGTCTGGCTCTCGCCTCAGTGATGGCCGGGAACCCTCCCATTGTGGTGCTCGATGAACCCATGACCGATCTCGATCCTGCTGGGCGCGAGCAAGTCATGGGCGCAATTGAGGCTCTGGCCGATGAAGGGTGCACGATGCTCATTGTGACCGATGAGACCGGTGCGGCTCTTGGAGGCGAGAAGCTTCTGGTCATGCGCGCCGGCGAGTTGGCCTATGTTGGCGATCCTGGCGGAGTGCTCGGCAGTATTGCTGGAGCGCGTGAGCTTGGACTGAAGCCTGACCCGATTGCAGAGCTCGCCGAAGTCGCCGGGCTCTATGAAACTCCAGCAAATGCAGACGCTCTGGTCAAAACGCTCAAGTCCATGGGCGCGAGGATCAACGGACCTGCATTTGCGAAGATCCGGGCTGAAGAAGCGGAACATGTACACACGCCATTGGCAGTCGGCATCAATGCAGTGAGATTCGGCTATGGTAATGTGCCGGTGCTTGAGGATGTGTCACTTGATATTCACCATGGCGAGTTTGTCGCCATTCTGGGCCCCAATGGCGCGGGCAAGACGACGCTCTGTAAGATGTTCATGGGCTTGCTGAAGCCCGGCGCTGGTTCGGTGACGGTCGATGGAAACTCGGTAAGCGATATGACAGCACCGGAATTGGCGGCGAGAATCGGGTATCTGTATCAGAATCCAGACAGCCAGATATTTTCGGATACGGTGTTTGACGAGGTAGCGTTCGGACCACGAAATCTTGGATGCGACGAGGAGCAGGTTCGAGAACGTGTTGCTGGTGCGCTGAAGATTACCGAGCTTGATGAGTATGGGAGCGAGGATCCATTCGCGTTGACGCGTGGTGAAAGGCAGCGTGTCGCGCTGGCTGCTATTCTGGCGTGCGCCCCTGACGTCATCGTGTTTGATGAGCCAACCACGGGTCTTGACGTTCCTCAGCAGGAAGCGATCATGGAGCTGCTCAAACGGCTTCAGAAACAGGGACGCACGGTAATAATGGTTACCCATCATACGGAGATGGCTCTCCGATATGCCGACAGACTTATATTGCTGAAATCCGGGCGAGTATTGGCCGATGGCCCGACGCGTGAAGTGGTGGCAGATGCCGCTACGTTTGCGCAGGCCGGGCAGACAGCGCCCGATGTTGTCAGTGTGTCGCAGCAGGCGTTTGGAGAGGCATTGCTGAGCGTGGCGGAGTTCAGGCAGTTCGTAGCTTTGGGATGAGGAGATAGTGAGGAACTGACATGCAGAATACATTTCTATTCGTTCCTGCAGACACTGTTTTGCACCGTCTGCACCCAGTGGTGAAACTGCTTGGGATGACAGTGCTCTTTGTCCCTGCATTGGCTTTCAATCACCCGCTGTGGGAATTCGGGGTGTTTGTGCTGTCGCTCGGATTGCTGCTCGCTGCGGCGGGGCAGAGTAATCTGCAGCGTCTCTGGGCATTTTTCGTCGTGCTTTTCAGTATGAGCACGCTTCTGTGGATGCTATTTCTCCAAGGCCTTGAGGAACCGCATCTGCTGTTTACCATTGGCCCGCTGGTTGTCTCACGCAGCGTCGTGGTGGCCATAGCGGCCGTCGTCACAGCGTGGTTGCTCTCCGGTTATTTTGCGGGTCTGGTGCGTGCGGACAGGGGCGACGATACAGGGCGCACTACCTCACCGGTCAGCGGTCTGGTTTTGGGGATTATTACGTTGCTGCTCTATAATCTGCTGCCCGCCGGCGGTTTGTTCTCAATGGCTCCCGTAACCGTATCCAGCGAATCTCTCATGTACGGTCTGGCAATGGGAATGCGCATAACGTCGCTGATGCTGCTCGGGCTCACGTTTGTCACTACGACACGTCCCGAGGATTTCGCCTATGCGCTGCGCAAACTGGGGCTGCCGATTCCAGCGTCGCTTGCGTTGACGCTCTCATTTCGCCTGCTGCCGCACTTTCTTACGACCGTGCAGACGGTCAAGGATGCCCAACGCGCGCGCGGACTGGAGCTGGACCGGGGGAGTGTTGTTACGAGGTTGCGGCGCTACCTCAGTCTGGCTGCGCCAGTTTTCGGCTATGCACTCCGACAAGCAGACAGCCTGTCACGCGCACTTGAAGCGCGGGGACTGTGGGCTGGTGAAAAGCATACGGAGATGCGGAGCCACGAAAGCGGGCTGCCGGATGTGGTGGCCATGGTCGCTGTGGTTGTGGTCGCCGGAGCCTGCATATATCTGCGGCTTCATGGCTATGGTGAACTGCTGCCGAGACTCTGAGCCTTCTTGGCATGCAGACCGCAGATAAGCAGGTAGATGATAATCAGACAGATGGTGCCTGCAAAGCCGAGCACTAATACGAGAGCCGCAGTTTTCATGTGAAGATATGTATTCAGGATGACTGATAGGCCGACGACTGCTGCCATTGCGGCGAAAAGCCCTCGGATGCGGTCACCCTCCGCGTAGCGCGTGGCGAGTGCTCCAAGTTGTACGCCTGTACTTGCGCCGGCCAGAATGCACAGCGCCATCGGCAGATCGACATTCATCTGCAGTGCGTGGCTGAATGTGCCATAGACCGCGCCGAAAATCACGCATGCCATACTCGTGCCGACTGCGACCGGTGTCTGGCAGCCAATCACATACACCAGAAGCGGCATGCCGATGAGCCCTCCGCCAACCCCGAGGAAACCTGTCATAATGCCCATCAGGATGCCGATGCCCAGTATCACCCATACTGATATTGAGGGGATGCCTGCGACGTCGCAGCATACGCATGGGCGGATATTGATGCTCTGCACCCTTGATGACAGCGCGCAGCTGACTTCATCACCGACGGCGCATGTTTTGTCGCCGTTCTGGCGCGCATTGCGGCGGTTTCGGATGATATCATAGGTCATGAAGCCGGCAAGGCCAAACAGAACCACCAGATAGCAGTAGCCGACCACAATCTCAACTGCGCTTCCACCCATTGCCTTCAGATATTCAATCAGGCGTACACCGAGCTCCACGCCGAGAAGCTGTCCCGGCAGCATTACAAATGCGATTTTCAGTTCGACATTGCCAAGTTTCCAGTGCCGCATGGTAGACATGAGAGAGTTGCCCATGATCTGGCATACTGATGTCCCGATGGCGATGCTTACCGGCACACCCATGGCCTGCAACGCTGGGATAATCATCCAGCCGCCACCCATGCCCCAGAAGCCGCCACATACTCCTACGACAAACCCCAGCCCGAACAGATAACTCCACAGAGCGACGGGGACGCCAGCTACAGGAAATTCCACTCAGTCATCCGCTCCATTCTGTGTATCTGTGCTGCGGCCACGGCTCCAGAGCCAGCCGACAAAGTCAACGAGCTTTGAGAAACTGAAACTGAAGCCGATGACAACCACAAAAGTGATCGTTGCATAGAGCATGCGTTGATGCTCGGCCATTTCTGCCAGCTGCCTGAGCAATGACTCCATTGGTGACCTCTCACACGGCTGTCGTCTGGGTGCAGATTTGATTATACACCCATGGGATTGCGTACGACAATTCCCTGGCAGGTGCTCGGCAGTGGGTGGCGAATTCAGATTCGGCAGAGCGCATACATTGCAGCGACACCGTAACAGGAGACAAGCATGGCATCGCAGAGCATGTCCGCGAAAGAGCGATGGGAAGCTGTACTGCGACGTGAACCGACAGACCGTGTGCCTACTGATTACTGGGCGACACCAGAGGCGACGGCCAAGCTGGTCGCTCATCTTGGCCTCGACGGTCCTGATGGCCTATATGAGAGGCTGCATATTGACCGCGTCATCAACGTTGGGCCACGCTATGTGGGCCCAGAACTCGCACCGCGTACCGATATTTTCGGATGTGTGCACAGAACCGTTGAATATGATACCGGCGAATACAGCGAATGCGTCTTCAACCCGCTTGCCAATTACGAGACTGTGGCTGAAATTGAAGCAAACTACGAATGGCCCAGATCCGAGTGGTGGGATTATTCTCACATCTCGGCACAGGTTGACCAATTCCCGGATAATCCGATTAGAGGCGGCGGTTCGGAACCTTTCCTGACCTACTGCAAACTGCGCGGACTGCAGCAAGCGTTCATGGACCTGCTGCTCAAGCCGGAGATTGTGCACTACTGCCTCGACAAGCTGTTTGAGCGCTGTTATGAGCAGACTGAGCGTGTACTGGAAGAGGCGCATGGGCGAGTGTTGTTCAGTTATGTGGCCGAAGATATGGGGTCACAGGAAAGCCTGATGTTCTCGCCAGCCCAGATTCACGAGTTCCTGCTGCCACGGATGAAGCGCATGATGGATCTTGTGCACAGCGCAGGAGCGTATGTGTTCCATCACAGTGATGGCGCAGTGCGACCGATACTGCCCGATATGATCGAAGCGGGCATTGATGTGCTCAATCCGGTGCAATGGCGGTGCAACGGAATGGAGCGCGAAGGTCTGAAGCATGATTTTGGTGACAGCGTCGTTTTCCACGGGGCGGTCGACAACCAGTACACGTTGCCGTTCGGCACAGTCGATGAAGTCAGGCAGGAGGTCATCGATAACCTGCGCATTCTGGGTGAGAATGGAGGTTATATTCTTGCCCCTTGCCATAATCTACAGGCAGTCGGGCCTGCCGAGAACATCGTGACAATGTATGAAACAGCCTATGAGGTAACAACATCTTAACATGGTGGCAGGTTGCTCGTGGCCACCAAAAGTGTTACAATCTACTAACAATAGGCAGAGGCAGGGATTTGATAGGGGTGCTTTGCGCACATGAAAACAACAAATCGCTGACTTGTTTTGCCCAGTGAACTTTTGATCAGGCCGGGCGTCGGATAGGAAGATTACTGAGACAGGCTACGTCTGTGATGCCGCCAAGCGGCATCAGGCGAACCATTTATGATGTAAAGAGCGGAGGAGGACACGACATGCCGATTGATGTCACCAGCCAGGATTTTCAGGCCAAAGTACTCGATGCCGACACACCTGTCCTTGTGGATTTCTGGGCTCCATGGTGTGGACCGTGCCAGATGATGCACCCTGTGCTCGATAGCCTTGCCGAAAAGTATGAGCCTCGTTGCGTCATTGCTCGCGTCAACATTGACGAAGGCGACAATCAGCAGCTTGCGCAAAAATATGGTGTTCACGGTATCCCGTGTATTTTTGTCTTCAAGAATGGTGCGATCGTCGAGAATATCGTCGGTGTGCGGCCGGAAGACGAACTGGCCTCTGCGCTTGACAGAGCTCTGGCGTAGGACGGTCGCGTTTCGCATTCTCCGGCTCTCGTGGTTTTGTTGCGGCCCTACTGGTCCGTAGCAGGAGTGATTTTTGGATGGCAGTAGCAAAGCGAGGCAGTAAAGAGAAGCCCCGAACCGAGCTAAGCCGGGATCTGGGGCTTTTCGACGTTACAATGGTTGGCGTTGCCGGCATGATCGGCGCTGGCATTTTTGTGCTCACCGGCCATGCTGCCGGTGCAGCCGGCCCTGCGCTGCTCCTGGCCTTTGCTGTGAACGGTGTCGTGACGCTGCTCACGGGTATGACTTATGCCGAACTGGGGTCGGCAATTCCCGAGGCGGGCGGTGGGTATCTCTGGGTCAAAGAGGGCCTGCCTGGCGCTAACGCGTTCCTAGCTGGCTGGATGAGTTGGTTTGCTCATACCGTTGTCGGCAGCGTATACGCACTTGGTTTTGCGGCCTACTTTGCGCTGCTTTTCGCTGAGTACGCGGGGCCGTTTGGGCATCTGCTGCAGCAACCGCTGCTGCAGAAGGCGTTAGCGGTTGCCATTGCTCTGACGTTTGTGTATATCAACTATCGTGGTGCGTCAGAAACCGGCAAAGCTGGCAATATCGTGACGGTTGGCAAGCTCCTCATCATCTGGGGCTTCGTTTTCTCCGGTCTGTATGCGATCGCTCAGCATCCCGAACTGATGGCCAATTTCGTCAACGCCAACGCAGGTGCTGGCGCAAGTGGTTTCACGCCCATGGGTATACCGGGTGTCCTCACTGCGATGGGCCTTACTTTTATCGCATTCGAGGGCTATGAGATCATTGCGCAGGCGGGCGAAGAGGTCAAAAATCCGCGTGCTAATATCCCCCGGGCCGTTTTTCTGGCCATGCTCATCGTCATCCCGACATACATTGCGGTGGCGTTTGTGGCGCTCGGGGCTTACCACGTCCCAGAGGGGTGGGCAACCACCTGGCAGTGGCTGAGTGGACATGATCCGGAAATCGCGCTGGCAAGCGCAGCGAAGACGTTTATGGGGCCGTTCGCGGTCCTGCTGATGATTGGCGCTGTGCTTTCCACGATGAGCGCCCTCAACGCAACCACCTATTCATCAACTCGCGTGTCATTCGCCATGGGCCGCGACCGCAATCTGCCGGATGCGTTTGCTCGTATTCATCCGAAGACGCGGATTCCCCATATAGCACTGCTCGCCAGTGGGGCCCTGATCATCTTTATGGCCGTTGCCCTGCCGTTGGAGCATGTCGCCGCAGCCGCAGATATCATGTTCCTGCTGTTGTTCCTGCAGGTCAATATGGCATGTATCACAATTCGCCGCAAATATGGCGACAAACTCCACTATGGATATCTTGCCCCGTTTTTTCCGTATGTGCAGATCGTCGCGATCGTTCTGCAGCTTGCGCTGATCGTTTTCATGTTCATTTTTTCTCTGAAAGCTGGAATCATCGCCAGTGTGTGGGTCCTCGCAGGCTATGGCATCTTCCATTTCTATGCTTCGAGGCGAGAGCGTGAAAAGGACCTCACGCCTGTTATTGCGCGTGAGACAAGCGTGGTGGATCGGGGGAAATTCTCCGTCCTCGTTCCAGTTGCAAATCCTGAGACTGCTGAAACACTGCTCACTGTTGCTAACAGGCTCCTGCGACTCGAAGATGGTAATCTGCTGCTGGCACATGTCATCACCTTGCCGGATCAGACGCCGCTCAGCGGCGGGCGCGAGTTCATTGAGGAGGCGCGCCCACTGCTTGATCGCGTGGCAGAGATGGCAGAGCGAATGGGCATGGCACCGAATACTATCGTGAGGCTTGCGCACAAGCCTGCTGATGCAATTATTGACACAGTCAGTGATACGAGCGCAAATTTCGCTGTGCTCGGATGGGCGGGCAGATCCAGAGATTCTCGTACAGTTATTGGTAGCACTATCGATAAAATCGTCAAGGACGCGAATGCCAACGTAGTTGTCGTGCGAGGGGACGTACAGATGCCGGCGCGTCGAATTCTGGTGCCGGTGCAGCATCCGCAGCATGGCAATCTGATCGCACAATTTGCGGCTGCGATGACGACTGAAGAAGACAGCTACATCGAGATGCTGCACGTTGTCGATAAAGACACTTCCAGTGCTGAACGCGCTGCGGCTGCACGCAATATGCGTGAGGCCATCCGGGGGTCTATAAGCGAACAGGTTGAGGCCACTGGCGCGAGTGTTGACCGCCTCAAACGCCGTTTCAGAATCCGCATACAGGCGGGCGACGTGGTCGAGACCATCAACAAAAGCTCCAAAGATTTCGATCTCGTCATCATTGGCGCTTCCCGAGAGAGCTGGCTCCGCCGCAAAGTATGGGGCGATAAAACGAAGAGACTTTCGCAACTGCTTGATACACCGGTCATGCTTGTCAACATGGGCACTGGCCACATGAAATACAGCGTCTCACGGTTCTTTCAGTTTTTCTGGGACATCGATGAGGAATAGGGGGCGATAGGTTTGGCACTCAAAGATCTTGAAGATGCGGGCCTGTTGCTGCCGCGAGAAGAGTGGGGAAAGACAGAACTCCACAGCTACACCAGCAGGGTGGCTGTATCATTTGCATGGTTGGTTGCCGCGTTGTCGGCCGTGTTTATGTATGTTGGGGATGGGCACACGCTCACGTGGGTTGGTATTGCGGGGATGTTCTGCTTCCTTGCATGGTTCACATTTATATCGCTGCGGGCGATTGCCATACGCAATGCTGATGGTGACGTCGATTCTGGGGAAACTGAGGACGAATGATTTTTTGGAGGGCACCATGGCGCGCAATCCAGTTAATCCGGACACGGTCTGTCCGCCCGTCTCGCCAACCTATTCACATGCGGCCATTGCAACTGGGCGCCTTATATTTGTGGCCGGCCAGGTTGCAAATGACGCCAATGGTGAATTGGTAGGTACGGACATCGAAACGCAGACGCGGCAGGTTTACGAAAATATCCGCCTGATACTTGAGGCTGCCGGAGCGACGCTGGACGACATCCTCCATACTGATGTTTTCATGGCCGATGTGCAACGCGATCTGGCTGGGTATCTGAAAGTGCGCAAAGAGGCGTTTCCTGCCAATCCACCGCCAAGTACCTTGGTACAGGTGCAGTCGCTTGTTGCGCCGGAATACCTTGTGGAAGTGAAAGTGGTCGCCGAAATCATTGAGTGATTGCTTTCCGCAAAATAAAAAGCCGCGCATGAATTCATGCGCGGCTTTTTCAATGTCTATAGTGTCATTCTACTGCTGCGCACGCCGATTTATCTGTGATTGCAGGATCATTTCAAACTCATTTACGCCGATTTCACCGGCGATAACTGGGCATTTAGCGATGAGCAGATAGAAAATCGGCCCGGTGACTTCGCTGAATACCTCATAGTTTCCCTGACCTTTTGCGATTATGAGATCAGCTGCCTGCCATGCCTCATCGAACTCTTCGCCGGTCGTTGCTCCGGGGGCTACCGTAATAAGTTTTGCCACTTTGTCCAGCCCGACTTCCACTGCATCTTCAATCATGGCGTCATTGATGAACGGTCGGCTTTTCAGCGCCACTGTTACGTCGACATCTCGCATTTGCTCGATGAATACGCGATCAAAGACAATTTCGCCGGCGTTATCGGCCAGGTAGAGGACATTGCGCGCTTCACTGAGGCGCTGCTTGAAAATGTCAAAATCGCCGATTGCAAATTCGCTTTGCAGGGCCTTCTCTATCGTGGACTCGACGTCAAATTCGGCGAGGGCGCCGAAATCCATGATATTACCGGCAATCGCGACCTTGGCCGCAGTGCGGAGCGGGTCAACAGCTTCGGCGACTGTGGCCACCATCCGGTCGTACAAATCCATGGCAATTGCGTTGGATTCGACTTTCAGGGATTTGTATGGATCGCCTGCGTTGGTGATTTCACCGACGACCCGGTGCAGTTGCTGGCCGATGTTCATCGGCGTATCGAAGATGTCCACTTGGCTCAGCAGATCGAAGGCGCCATGCATGGCTTTGCGCTGCATTTCCGGGTCATCCGTGGCATTTGTCGCGATGTCGACTGCCTGCCGCACGATGCAGGGCAGGCATCTCATTGTGGCTTTCATGCGTGATGCTTCTTTCTCTTCTGGGGTGCGTTAGCAGCCGTCCGTCAGGCCTCGTTTTGCTGGCTTTCGGCGGTATAGTCGAACGATGCTTGTGGCTCGGTGTATGAGCGGATGTTTTC
>CAYSRY010000115.1:9867-10126 GCA_964433395.1 uncultured Armatimonadia bacterium
ATCTGGGTCTTCGCTTATCGTGTTCAGATATTTGTCGAGTTCATCGTAGCTCAGTGTGAAAAAATCTTCGAAAAGCCCTGGACCACGGCGAATGTGGCTCTCCGGAACGTATATATTTTCCAGTCTTCGGTGCCGGGTAAAATAATACAGAATTGGCTGCAGTTCCACGTCAGCTTCTATTGCATAGGCACCGAGAAGACCAGCGTAGGTTTTGAGGATTTTGCGGTTGATGTCCACAAATTTGCCTGTGTCATGGTCA
>CAYSRY010000116.1:0-264 GCA_964433395.1 uncultured Armatimonadia bacterium
GTCAGCGCCAGATCCAGGGTATAGCGCAGCTCGGGCATGGGAAATCCCATATCAGAGATTACCAGCATGTCAGTGTGGCCGAGGCTGCGCACGATATGTGCAAGTTCAGCATTCAAAAGCTTACTGCCATCCTCAGGTGCGCCCATCTCAGGTGCGCCTTGAGCGAAGAAGGCCGCCACGCTCTCTTGCGTTAGAGTATCTCGCATACTTGGAGCAGGACGCTTCAGCAGTATCTTCCCGTTGGGCAGTAAGCAGCAGGCGTCC
>CAYSRY010000116.1:363-6108 GCA_964433395.1 uncultured Armatimonadia bacterium
CCTCGAAATCAGCCGTCGGATCGACTTCTCTGTATTCCCACTGGTCCATAAGGCCTCACACTCCCAGACTTTGCTTAGCTTCTCCTGCCATTTTGCAAATAGGGGCGGGCGTCTCCGCCCGCCCCGCATCTGCTAGTGAATCCACTCTGGCATGATATATTGTTTAAGGTGGTTTAGACTGATGACCAGACCTTCGTTCTCTCTGGCACCGTAATACACCGGGTCATGTCGTCCCTCAATGTCGAGGTTCCCCTTATACCCGACTTCGACGAGTGCAGAGATGACCTTGGCCCAGTCGACGTCACCCATTCCGGGGGTGCGATGGCGCACGGCTCCCGGCTCCAGGATGCCGTACTTTTTCACGCTGGGCCAGCACACTTCAGCGTCTTTAGCGTGTACGTGGTGGAATTTCTCTCCCCACTGATAAATGACGTCGATGTAGTCGATCATCAGGCAGATGAGGTGAGAGGGGTCATACTCGATGCCCAGTGCGGGTGACGGGACAGCTTCGAACATTGGCTCCCACGCGCGAGGCGTGTAGGCAATATTTACGCCGCGGAACGGAAAATAATGAAACATTGGGCAATTCTCAAACGGGATTTTCAGGCCGCGATCTTCCGCCTCTGCGGCAAGAGGTGTCCAGACTTCCTTGAACAGCGGAATGTTCTCAGGAATGTCGAGCTCTGGGTTGCGACCGGCGAATGTGCCGATGGTGTCGACTTCCATCAGCTCGGCGACACGGTAGAGTTTGCGGAAGTAATCCTGGTTTTTCTTTGCCTCGGCCTCGTCGGCATCGAGAACGTTCTTGTAGCAGCCCAACGCAGAAACCTCGATGCCAGCCTCCGCGTACTGCTCTTTCGCTTTCAGAATGTCCGCTTCATCAGTCACTGTCGGATCCAACGGGTCGCCGGGCCAGACCAGAAGCTGAATAGAACCGAAACCTGCATCCTTTGCAAACGCGATTTCTTCTTCGCTGTACCGGCAGAGATATCCGATTTTCATGGCATTGCCTCCTGCGCCAAACAGACGCTTACGCTGATTTTTGCTGAAAAAAACTTCGCTTTGTTCCCCTTAGTTTTGCTTGTGCCCTAAGTCAAGCTCACTTTGTTGCCGATTTTTGCCGATTCATATGCTGCAAGGCCTACTTCCATGGCCTTCATACCATCGTAGCCTGTAATTGGAACGGGGCGGCCTGTAGCCACACAGTCCACGAAATCTGCTACCAGGCCCTCATCCATATTCGCACCATACGCAGCCCAGCTGTAGTTTGCTGCCGCCACGTCATATACGTGCAATTTTTCTGAGAACAGATCTACCCACACATTTCCATTCTCGCCGATGATACACATGGTCGCGTCGCCCCATGTCGGATAGTTGATCGGCCGCGACCATGAACAGTCAAGTGAGCCGATGCACCCGTCTGTAAAATCAAGCGTCAATAAACCTGCGTCATCGCATTTCAGCTCCGGGTTGAAAAATTTATCCATTTCGCAATAGACCGAGCTGACTTCAGCGCCTGTGACGCAGCGCATAAGGTCCGTGATATGCACTGTATGATCGATTGTCGCGCCACCACCTGACAAGTGTGGCTGCACGAACCAGCCCCCGGGATTGCGGCCACGGTTTGTCCCCTTGATCGCGAGAATCTTCCCGAGTTCGCCATTGTCAACCATGCGTTGGGCCTCAATGTACGCTGGACCATATCGGCATGGGAATGCCGTCATAAGCTGAACGCCTGCTTCTTCAGTAGCAGCAATCATCGCTTTGGCGTCTGCCACTGAGATGCTGATTGGCTTCTCACACATGATGTGTTTCCCGGCTGTTGCGGCCTTCTCTGTTTTCGAGCGGTGTAAGGCGTTTTCCGTGCAAATGATTACTGCATCGACCCCAGCTTCAAGAAGTTGCTCTTCAGTTGCGAAGTATGTTGTCTCAAACTGCTCCGCCATATTTTTCCCGCGTTCGGGATCGTCATCGCTGATGCCGACCAGATGTGCGTTTGGATTCGCCTTTACGGAACTGGCATAGCTGAAAGCGTGCATGTGTGCGAAACTTATCATCCCGATGTTCACTGCCATTTATCTCGCCTCCAGAGTGCGTCACGCGACGCGCTGGGAATCTCTTTATGCATTATTGCCGGACGTTACAGCTTCACAACCTCACCGGTCTCCGCTGATTTGCATGCGGCAAGGGCCATCTGCAATGATGCGAAAGCATCTTCAATAGTCACCGGCGGTGGTGTGTCATTCTGAACGGCCTCAATGAATGCTCGGTCCTCAATAAGATACGGAGATTCGGAAGGACTTGATGGGATCTGGACGTCTGCCAGGCCTTCTTCAGCGCCGCGTTTCTGTGTGTTCAATGTCACGTTCTCAGTGCTGTCAAACTCTATAAGTCCGGCACTGCCTGCAATCTCAAACTCTGTTCGGAATTGCCCCAAGTCAGCCCATGAGCCTTCCACGTGTGCGATTGCGCCGCTTTCAAAACGGATGGATGTCAGGCTGTAATCCATTTTGGGCATGTGCTGGTGGAGACTGCGTGAAAAGATACTCACAGGTTCACCAAAGCTCCAGCGCAGCCAGTCGAAGTCGTGGATTGTCATGTCCAGTGTCACGCCGCCACTTTGCTCATAGTCCCCAAACCATCCGTCCTGCCCGCTTGGCATAGTGTTAATGCGGGAAGCGCGGATCATGCCGGGATTTCCGATCTGTCCATTCAGCACGGTGTTTCGTGCATTTGCGTATGCCGGGAAGAAACGCACGACGTGCCCGACCATCATAGTCACGCCAGCCTTCTGCACTGCATCCACGATTGCCCGCCCCTGCTCGAACGTTCGAGCCAACGGTTTCTCACAGAAGATCGCTTTTCCACATTCTGCGGCACGAATGCAGTATTCGGCATGGCTTGGAGTGGGCGTGCAGACTGCTACAATATCAATGTCGTCGGTAAATGCTTCGTCCACATTCGCGATGGCGGTTGCACCTGAGCTTTGCGCCACCTTCTCGGCTTTCTCAATGTAGCTGTCGTAGATCTTTGTGACGTGACAGCCATCGATTTTGCCAAAATTCTCGACATGGTTCTGGCCAAGGTTGCCCGCCCCGATCAGGGCAATGTTCAGCATGTATGCCACCTCCACTGACTTGTCACGCATTCTCGTGCACGCATTTGTGTTGCAAACGCTGCATTCCTCAGGCGTCTCTTCATGTTGTCGCTATTCGATTGTATTAGCAATTGCTCGGAAAAAGTCTGCTGCCGCTGCATATCCGTCAGGATGCTTCATGACGAACGAACCGGAAACAAGTACATCTGGTCCGCAGGTAATGACTTCCTCGGCGGTAGTTGCATTGATGCCACCGTCAACTTCAAGCAGCATGTCCAAGCCACTATCATCAATGAGCGTCCGCATCTGCGCAATGCGCTCTGTAGTCTCGGGGATGTAGCCCTGGCCTGAGTATCCGGGGAACACGCCCATGAGCATCACATAGTCTGCATACGCAAGCAGGGGCGTGGCGGCTTCTATCGGCGTATCTGGATTAAGCACCAGACCCGCCTGGCAGCCGAGCTTGCGAATACGTTGTAAAAGCTCGGCTGGCTCCCCGTCGGATTCATAGTGGATTGAGATACCGTCAGCTCCTGCTTCTGCAAAATACTCCAGATGTTTGCCGGGGTCGACATACATCAGGTGACAGTCGAAAAATCGGTCACTATAGGGTCGAAGTGCTTGTGGCACCATATCGCCGTAAGTAACCTTGTCCGTAAAATGCCCATCCATGCAGTCGAAATGGACCCACTCACAGCCAGCAGCCGAGAGGGCCTCAACTTCGTCTTTCAGTATCGCAAAATTCGCCGACAGAAGCGACGGTGCGATCATAATATTCCGAGCCATTGAGTTACTGCTCCCTGCATTGATCTATTGTTCTCCTGCTGGCATGGTAGTGGAGCTGGCGAACGATGTGTCGTTGAGCATTCGCCGCACCATTGCCGCAGCTTTTCGCGCTATATATTCACTCTCTGAGGTTTTGAGCGAGACGGCAATCGTCATATCGTCACCATGCTCCACCCAGAGCGCTGTCTCACCTGTTGCGAAGAGCTCAATGGTCAGATCGCCAGATCTCATGAGCGTCTCAGCCCGCCTGCATGCCGCATTCGGGTCGCGTTGCCAGATGCCGCTGCCAACTACGCTGTCTCCAGCTCGTACGGCCATACCGGCGATGTCTTCAGCCTCGCTCATCTGCTCCACTGCAGCTTGCAGATCTGCTGCTTTGCCTGCAGCCGATAGCTTCGCCAGCTTCGCACGTCGCTCAACCGCTTCTGCGTCGTGCCAGTGTGCTGACAGCACGGGAGCGCTGAGGAAGACCACTCCCGATTGCATAAGCAGGCCGGGCAGATAGCTTGTCAGCGCATATACGAAACCATTGCTTGCACTGACCGTGCCGCGCGAGAGCGCCGCGTAGAGCAAGCCCATCAGCAGCGCCATAGCCGCCTGAACGCCCAGCATGCCCCCAAAAACCATGGCAGCGTGCCGGGCATCGAAACCCACTGCTGCCATGGCAACGACTGCATAAAGAAGCGCCAGCACACCATAGACGGCTACTGGTGTCTGATGCCGCATCAGATCATCGTCGGCCATCAATGTGGCTACAAAGAGAACGACGAACAATGCTGTCAGTAAAACCGCCGCCAGAGCGGACTTCCGGCCCGCTGCATCCATCAAGCTTCGCCTCGCAGCGATGCATCGAACTTCCCGAGAGCCACATTGGCTGCGCCCATTTTCGACGTCGATTCCGCGTAAGTCGCAATCAGTACATCTGAGTCGGCGGAGAATGGCCCCAGCACAAGCCCTGTTGCCTGCCCTTCGACGAGCACACGCTGTACTGCGCCGAGTTTCATTGCCTCCGCAACACGGGTTGCCGCCTCATAGGCTTGTTCTGCTGCTGCAGCAATTTCTGCCGCATCTGCTGCTGGCGCCAAAGTGATCACATTTCGTCCGTTCCCATTGAACACGAGCGCATCATAGCCAGTTCTGCGCTTCACCTGAACGCTCGCCTCATCATAGGCTGCAAGCGTTGCCGGGCCAGCAGAACTCACGTCGAATTCATTTGCCCAACCGAGTGTGCTTGCGGCAGCTTTGCTTTTACGAGCGAGCATGCTCAGTTGACCAAGTTTCTTCTCGGCGCCGCCGCAAATCACAAGCTGGCTGCCGCAATCGCTGGTTCCCGCAGCTACCAGCGAGCCTGCTGAACCCATCAATATCACGCTGCATGGCGCTCCCGAGTGCACGGCGCACATCACCGCTTCAGACGCGCCAATAAAAGTATCCAGGTTGCGGAGAACTGCCATGCAGACAGGGGTATCACCTATCGTTGAGCCCATTCCAGCTATTGCATACGCTCTATTGGTCGCCGAAACTTCAATTTCCACAGTCCCGTCAGCCACAACGCTTGCTGCCGCACTTTTCAGTGCTGATTCCTGCTCTGCAGGTAGTTCCGGTTTTGCGATAGCAAAGTCGGCTGGCTCCTCTTCGCCGGTACTGACTGCATCTATGGCTACTGCGTCGGGAGCGCTCTCGGCAGGTGTGGTCACTGGCTCATCTGCGATGATTTGTGCAAAAGTTGGCGTCGCAATCGGTTCCTCTTGGCTTGTCTCTGGCTCCACAAGCGGAAGTTGCCCCTGTATGTCGATCTGTGGTGCGGCCGCAGGTCCCTGTATCTCTTCTACCGTTTCGTTGATTGTCCTGTTAGCTTCAGC
>CAYSRY010000116.1:6118-10083 GCA_964433395.1 uncultured Armatimonadia bacterium
GTTCCTCTTGGCTTGTCTCTGGCTCCACAAGCGGAAGTTGCCCCTGTATGTCGACCGGGGAGGTTTCAAGCTCCTGTATCTCTTCTGGCGTTTCGTTGATTGTCCTGTTGGCTTCAGCCTCAAAGTCCAGTGAGGCCACAACTGGTGCCATCTGATCTGTGCACTCGCCAACTGGCTCTTCAAAAGCCTCGTGAATGCCACTCTCCGTGCATTGTGTGTTATCTTCTTCGGCTAGGTCGCCCAAATTGGGGGGAGCTGAAGCCTCGGCTGCATCGCGTTGCAAAAAAGCGGGTATTGGCGGCTCGTCGAATGCCTCTTCGGTCTCCTTGCCGTCCATCAGTGCGTCAAGTGCAAATGCGGCGGCAGTGTTCTCGAAGTCCGCGGTTGCCGGCACAGTAGTATCCATTGTTGTCGCTGTTCTGGGCTCTGTCTCGCCATATGTCGGCATTGGTGCGCGTGATGGTGGGGCGGTCACCATCGGAATATCAACGCCCGCATCCTGCAGCATCTGTGCTGTCCCTGCTGCCAATGGTTTGGCAGACACGTCAGGATTTTCCATAAGCGCTGTCAGGAGTTGGTTTTGTCGTTGGCGCGACTCTTCGTCATCAGGCTGAAGCGCCACGCGGAAATCGTTGATGTAGTCTGTGTGCTCCCCTCGTCGCTCGCGTGCCCGTTTTTTGCCGGTGCGAGGAATCTCTAATGCTGAGCGCACCAGCCACAGATAGAGCCCTATGAGTGCGATTTGCACTGTTACTCCCAGCCACTGACCTGCATAGAAGCTCACCCAGAGATCCGGGCTGGGGGTGGCATACTGTGCGATGATTGCTGCTTTCATCGAAAGCAGCGCCATGAGCGCGCGTGAACCGATTGCCAATATCGTAACTGCAACTGTGCGGCCTGGAGGCACCACGCCATCTGCGGGTACCATCAGCAGTACCAGATACACCAGGGCCTCACCGAAAATTACCAGACCAATCAATGCCGTGCCCGGTTGGGATGCTGCGATGCCGCCACGATTGAACAGCACTTCGGCTGAAATTCCTATGACGAAAACTGCGACCAGCCACATCAGACACCATAGTGGTGTGATATGACTTGAGCGTGCTGTATGCTCTTTCGGCAAATGTGCCACCTCCGCAGAAATGTTCCATTAGTGCGCTTCGCTTTGCGAACAGGCATTGCTCATCTGAATACCAGCTCTGAGACACCAACACACGCACCCGTCACATACGGCAACTGGCCGCTGCGATCGCCGGGCGTGCTGCTCGCAAAACCGGATGCTGTCAATCAGCCACTGCATCCATCAAGCCTGTATTATACTTCACCCAATTGTCGAGCGCATCCTTCATTATTTGATGCAGTGCCGGGCTCGTGCTACAATTGCGGCGTCACCGTATAACTTCGCCCAACAATAGAGTTGCGGGTGATTGTGTGCGCCGCGAAAACAAACTCAACGATCTCACAAACCGCGAATGGCTCCAGGACACCAAGAGCTTCTGGCACGCTGCCGGTGAAGAACGCTCTTCTTGGTCATTGGAGCGCATGTCTGAGGTCGCCTCGTGGATGCGCGAACACTATGGTGATGACGAGGCCGAGCAGATGCTCGGCCAGCTTGTCCCATCTACGATGTACTCGATTGCTCCCCCTCGGGACAAGCGCAAGCTCGCCCACCCTGCCACGTTTTCCGAACGCGACATTCAGCGGCTCATCAACCTGTTCACAAAATCCGGCCAGACGGTGCTCGACCCTTTTCTGGGCAGTGGTTCGACATTGCTTGCTTGTCACAATACAGGCAGAAAAGGCATAGGCATTGAGCTTATTGAGCAGTGGGCTGATGTCAGCCGTGCCAGGCTCGAAGAGGCTGGCGCTGATCCTGAAATTCAGCGCGTCATCCAGAGTGACGCTGCTGCTGGGCTCGCCACACTTAAGCTTGAGAGCGTCGATTTCATCGTCACCAGCCCTCCATACTGGAGCATTCTCTCCAAAAATGCGGGCATGAAAACGAAAGCCGAGCGCGTCTCCAAAGACCTTCCCACACAATACAGCGATCAGGTTGCTGATCTCGGCAATATAGGTGACTATGACGAGTTTCTGAACCGCCTTGGTGATGTCTTCAGGCACTGTGCCACGGTGCTCAAGCCGCGCAAGTACATGGCCTGTATCGTCTCCGACTTCCGTCACGGGCCCAAGTTCTACACATTCCACTCTGACCTCGCGGCGATAATTGCAAAGCAGGGAATGCCGCTGAAGGGTATCACCATTCTCCTGCAGGACAGCAAGAATCTCTACCCATTTGCGATTCCTTACGCATTCGTCTCCAACGTCCACCACCAGTACATCCTCATCCACCAGAAAACTGTCTGAAGCCATATTCTTCAGCCATCGGCCAATGGACATAATATGATTTACACGGAGATCGCATCTTTGAGCAGTATCACCTTCACAAAAGTGAAGCCCACGGCATCCTTCGCCGTGGGCTTTTTCATCTCTTCAGGCCGCACTCTCTCTCGCTGACTATGCCTCAGCCTGCGCGAACCACTCACGCATGCGAGCTACACCCTCGATAGTCGCGTCACGTGGTGTCATTTCACTGCCCTCGTATTCAAAATTTACGCATCCGTCATAGCCATAGTCTGCCATGGCCTTGACGCTGCCCATCTGATCAATATCACCTTCACCAACTAACACCGCCCGCCGATATTTCCCATCCAGGAAAATTCGCGCGCCCGGCTCGTCTTCCCCGCACTCCTTCCAGTCCTTGAAATGCGCGTGCACAACGTATTCCGCAACGTTTGTAAAACCTGCCGCCGCAGTGTCTCCACCTGTGACGCAGTTACCATTATCGTATGTCACGCGCAGGTCTGGAATGCGTGCAATTGCCTTCAACATATCGTCCGAGTTGATGAATGGACTGCGATAGTCGGGGAAATTTTCCAATGAAACGGTCACGCCCGCGTTTTTCGCGAAATCCATGACCTGCGACAGACCGTTCAGATAGTTTTCCCGTGATTCGTCGCGCGTAACTCCGTCTTTGCCACCGACGGGTAGCATCACGATTTTGGCGCCCAATGTCACCGCTGTCTCGATGCCCCGCTTGAAGTCTTCTTCCGCTGGTTTGCGCTCTGCAGCGGTTGCAAAGTTGAAGTCTGCAAAAAACGTATGCACTACATTTTGCAGGCCGTAATCATCTGTGATGCGCCGCAGTTCAGCTGGTTTATAGTGATAGACTGTAACCCAGTCTATGGCGTCGATGTCCAGCTTCTTACAGAATTCGCATAGGCCTACTGCATCGAATTTTTCGCCTGCTTTGAGACCTCGCGCCATCGTATATGTCATCATTGAGATTCGCATTGACCCGCTCCTTCTCTGACTAGTTCGATTGCCGTATCGGCCAGAATGTCGCCTGCTTCTGGAGCCATGCGCGAGTTGCCGCCGAATGTCGTCTCATACCCTCCGCGCTCAAATGCCTCCATGTGCGGCACGTAGCCGATCATGCCGTTAGTACAACTCGAAATCAGTGTGCGTGTTGGCCATGTCATTTCTTTGATACGTAGACCATGTTGCACAAAGTATTCCGCCGGGATACCGACCACTGCATAGTCTCCGACGAAAAGCGCTTGCACTTCTGCTGGTTGCGTTTTTCGCGTTCGTATACGTTCTACCAGAGCATCCATGGTCGCGTCATAAATCTTTCCGTCGATGAATCGCTGAGCTCCAAATGCCGTTCCGGTGATTTGCTCCTCGGTGACGTTTCGATAGGGGAGTTCGACTGTGCGCGAGATTGCTCCGAGCTGTACCTCATCAGAGAATGTCATTTCTCCGACTGCGCGATCGACATCAGCCCGCAACGCTGCCCCGGCCTCTTTCATGCTCATGCTGTGGCCGTCTTTGCGTGGGTTGCTGGTCGACAGGTTTCCACACGCACCGTTCAGGAAAAGCGTCACCGGACATCCACGCTGTTTCAT
>CAYSRY010000117.1:0-6405 GCA_964433395.1 uncultured Armatimonadia bacterium
GTCGGGATTTGTGCTGTTGGTAACTGTTTCGTCCATGCGCCCCTGTACAGGAAGGTTTCCGCGCGGCCACGCCCAAATATACTGTCCACGCTTTCCAACGAATTGGGGGGGCTTATTGCCATGCTCGCACGTGTTCACAGTGCCACTATTATTGGCGTTGACGCATACCCTATACACATCGAAGTAGACATCAGCAAGGGTATGGAAACATTCAGCATAGTCGGTCTTCCGGATGCGGCAATCAGAGAAAGCCGCGAACGTGTCAGATCTGCAATACGCAACTCCGGCTTCCAGTACCCGCTCGATCGCATCACTGTAAATCTCGCCCCGGCTGACATCCGCAAGGAAGGACCGGCTTTCGATCTCCCGATTGCTCTCGCAATTCTGATCGCCAGCGGCCAGGCCAATGTTGATAATCTTGACGAGACTGCAGTTGTCGGCGAACTCGCCCTTGATGGCCTTGTCCGCCCCATCTCAGGCGCTCTGCCAATCGCTCTCGGGGCGCGCAGCAATGGACATATCAGGCTGCTTGTTCCCTCCGCTAATGCCCCTGAGGCAGCGGTCGTTGAGGATTTTGAAGTATATGCTGCCGACAATCTCTACGACGCTGTCGCCACACTCGAGCAAGGCTTCCTGCAGCCGCCGGTCCAGGTACAACCAGAGGAGATTGACCCGACAACTGTCGCCTACAACATTGACCTAAGCGATGTGCGCGGGCAGGAGCACGTCAAGCGCGCGCTCGAAGTCGCTGCAGCCGGTGGCCACAACATTCTCATGATAGGCCCGCCGGGATCGGGAAAAACTATGCTCGCACGCCGGATGCCGGGTATTCTTCCGCCTATGGCGTTTGACGAGGCACTCGAAGTTACAAAACTCTACAGTGTCGCCGGCCTCCTCCCCGAGAGGACTGCACTCATCCGAACCAGACCGTTCCGGGCACCACACCACACTGTTTCCACGGCAGGCCTTGTCGGTGGCGGCAGCGTTCCACGGCCGGGCGAAGTCAGTCTCGCCCACCATGGCGTCCTATTCCTCGACGAGCTGCCAGAATTCAACCACAACGCACTCGAGGTCCTGCGGCAGCCGCTGGAAGACGCCATCGTCACCATCTCACGAGCACAGATGTCGCTCACATTCCCCGCCAACTTTCAGCTTGTCGCGGCCATGAATCCATGCCCATGCGGATTCCGGGGCGATCCAATCCGCCAATGCACATGCTCGGCATCTCATGTAGCCAGATATGCAAAGCGCATATCAGGACCGCTGCAGGACCGCATCGACATACAGATCGAAGTCCCACGCCTCGCCGCTGACGAAGTCATGAACCGGGCGCCCGGAGAATCTTCACTGGCTGTGCAGGCCAGAGCGATTGCGGCGCGAAAGATTCAGGAAGAACGATTTGACGGAACGCCATTCCACAACAACGCGTCTATGAATTCCAAAGCGTTGAGGCGATTCTGCAAGCTTGGCGACGATGTCGCTGCACTGCTGCGCTCTGCGATTGATCAGTTCCAGCTTTCCGCAAGAGCGCATGATCGCATTCTCAAGGTCGCCCGCACAATCGCCGATCTTGAAGCCGTCGAAGACATCCAGGTGCATCACATCGCTGAGGCGGTGCAATATCGCTCGCTGGACAGAAAATTCTGGGGGTAGTGCTGAGAATTCGCGAGGAGGAACCGAACATGGCCACCATGCTCATCGTGTATTACAGCAAGTCCGGAAATACGAAGAAGATGGCGAAGCTCATCGCCGAGGGGGCACGCTCCGCCGGAGGTGTTGAAGTTGACGTACGCCCTGTGGACGCCGTCACTCCTGACGACATGGTTGAGATGGATGCCATAATCATGGGATCGCCAGTCTATTTCGGAACCATGGCTTCACAGCTCAAAAAACTCATTGAGGACTCCGTCGCCTACTTCACCCGAATGGATGGCAAGCTCGGCGGAGCATTCGTATCTTCAGGCAGCGTCCATGGGGGCAACGAGACAACGCTCCTCGACATCGCAAAAGCGCTGATGGTCCATGGTATGATAGTCAAAGGCGTTGCTGGAGGCGCACATTTCGGCCCGGTCGCAGTTGGTGCCCCGGACGACGACGAAGGCGAAGAGTGCCGCCGCTACGGGTACGACCTCGCCGAACTCGCGGTCAGACTTTTCGGCTGATACCACATACCACACAAACCATCCGCAGCATCAAAACGGCCCTCTTCATCTGAAGAGGGCCGTCTGTGCACGCAATTACCCATTCTGAAGATAGCATACCTTCTTCAGTGCCCCCCAGAAACTGTAAGGCCCCAGGCAGAGCAGAGAGACAAGCCAATGATGAGTCTGAGAGTGGACGTACGCATATGGCGCCCTTTCCTATACGTTCCTGCAATGTGCTTACCCAATGCAGGTCTCGGGTAAACGGCGCCTTCGTGCTTGGCCTGTCATATCGTACACTGGACAATCTCCCGCGATGGGGACTGCTCTGGCACCCGACGCACGGATCTGGCGTCGCCACAGACTGCACATCCTACCCATGCCCACAGTTATCGAAGCTACGCCATCGCCGCCACATGATGCACAATGCCCGGTCGTACAGAAATATTGGCCACCATGGCATGTGCACATGGGGTTGCCCTCACGGCCATTGCGCGCACAATCCAGCGGAAACCGAACGCTACGATAATGGTTGACATGATCCGGCATGAATTGATACGCTGTCATTATATGATATACGCCCATTGGAGAACTCGCATGGGATGCCACTGTGGCTTCACGCTGATCGAGCTGCTCGTGGTCATCGCCATCATCGCGATTCTCGCCGCAATCCTGTTTCCCGTCTTCTCTCAGGCCCGCGAGAAAGCCCGCAGTATCGCATGCTTGAGCAATCTCAAGCAACTCGGCACTGCCGCATTGATGTACGCCGACGACTATGACGAGATGTACGTCCCCCACTGCCTCCGCGACTACAACGATCTCAGCCGGCACCCGTCTGCATACTGGTTTGAGCTCATCATGCCATATGTGAAGAACTCTCAGGTCCTGATCTGTCCCTCACATCGCGGGGCTGTCGGCGGCAACAGCTTCGTCGGCAGCTATGGGTACATCTGCGATGGTTTCACCCTCGACCCCGCAAACGTCAACTACAGCGGCACGCCGTTCGGCGGCTGCGGAGCATTGAGCGACATCCACCATCCCAGTGAGTTCATCATGTTGGGAGAGTCGGAGAAGGCTACCTGTCGCGTCTGTCCCCTTTACCACGATCATGCCATGCCGGACGCACCACCAGTATGGCCGGTGCAACAGCGACACCACGGAGGGAGCAACTACCTGTTTTTCGACGGACACGCCAAATGGCTCAAGTACGAGCAGACCATCGCCCCGCGCAACATATGGAAAAATCTGCCATGAGGAGATGCCGTGCATGAGGGCCTGCCAGACCATCGGCCTCCTGATCATTGTGGGGGGACTTGGCTTCATAGCCGGCGTCCGCGTTGGAGATGCACGGCACATACCGGCAGAACTCCCTGAGGTAAGCACGGCTGAGCCCTGCAGTACCTGTTGCGCCCCTATTGACACCAAGGGCGCAGATGAGACGCCGCCAGCCCCACAGATACCACTGACTCCCGGGCACCCATGTCTGGTTGAGTTTCGCTCCGACAAATCCGGGGACTGCCAACGGATGCAATCAGTACTCGACGAAACGCAGAAACGCTTGCAGGGGAAAGTGGACGTGGTGAACGTGGATACGGATACTCATCCCGCACAAGCGCAGAAATGGCGACTGCGGATGATCCCAACCCAGATTCTGGTCGATGCCACAGGCCAGGAATGCTGGCGTCATGAGGGTTACATCTCTGGCGCAGACCTGCGTACGGCTCTGCAAGCTCAGTTGAACGACCTGCCTCAGCAACACATCAGTACCAATCAATGACCGGAGTCTAACGATTCCGCAGATACTGCGGCAGATCAATCACCTGCGATTTTTCAACTCCCGCTGCGACCATCAGCCGCTTCACATAGCGCAGATTCCCAACGCCCTCAGCACCGCATGCGTCGCTGCTGACTATGAATTTCACATTCCGGCGTCCAAATATCCCCATCAGCCCAGCATATTCCGAAGTGAACTCGTCCACCCCTTGCTCCGGAAACCACCAGTGCATCCGGTTGCTTATCTCAAATGCGACATCTTTCTCGAACATCGCCATCGCCAACTCATCAAGTGCGCTTTTCGGAAGCTCTCCCGGCGTCAGTGGCGCAGGGAATTGGCCGGTGTTAAATGGCCGGGCCAACGCAGTCACCGCTGGATTTTCCACTGCACCATGCAGGGCTGTGAAAATATTGCTCAGATACCTCGTGCGGCTCGCGGGCGGATCAATCGCAATCCCCACAGACCGTCCCCCAAGATAGGCATACACAAGCGGCGTCAGCCCGACAATACTCTCGGGCAATGAGAGTGCGCCTGCAGGATCGAGAACAGCCGTCTCAAGGGCCGGGGCAACTTTGATTGTGCTCGCAACGCCTGCCTGCACCACGGCACGAACGCGATCGCGCACGTCCAGACCGCGCGCTTCCAGTGACTCCGCCACCACTGCAAGCTCCAGTCCGACAGCCTCCGCACCGCGAATCATCTCCGTGAGGCTGTCGCGCCCTCCGCAGGTGTTTGAATATATGTGCCCATCATAGGGAAAATCATTCATGACTCTGCACTCGCCTGCCTGGACTTCGCGAATCAACCATGCTCAATCCCACAACTTCGCGTCCTCCGCCCCAAGTCCTGCTTCTCAAATGCTAAATCCATTTTTCCCCAGAAGCGGAACAAACACGCACCCGATGCTGTCGTGCTCGTACAACTTGCCATCGCGCTTCTCCACCACAACGCATGTCTGCAGGCTCAAACTCCCAACTGGGGCCACGATGCGTCCGCCTTCTGAAAGCTGTTCCTCCCAGATGTGAGGTACCTGCGGGGTCGCCGCCGCGCACACTATCCGATCATAGGGCGCTCCCGGCTCATACCCTTCGCTGCCGTCCCCAACAACTATATGTACGTTCTCGTAGCCCAGGCGCTGCACGGTCGCGGCCGCACGTCTCGCAAGCGTTTCAATCAACTCTATCGCATAAACCTCGGCCGCGAGCTCTCCGAGCACTGCGGCCTGATAGCCTGAACCCGCTCCGACCTCCAGTACACGATCTTCGGGCCCTGCCTGCAGCAGCTCAAGCATCAGCGCTACGATGTACGGCTGCGAGATTGTTTGTCCCTCGCCGATTGGCCACGGATAATCACCATAGGCATCGTCAATATCAGCCTCCGGCATAAACTCGTGGCGCGGGACTGTGCGCATCGCCGCAAGCACACGCGCGTCGCCAACGCCGCGCCTTTCAAGCTGCCGACGTACCATCCTGTCCCGTGCGTCGGCTGAACTGTCAAGCCTGTCATGACCATCGTGAGACATCGCCGTGCCTCCCTGGCTTCCATCATGTCTCAAAAGCAGGTAGAATGCCCATTCAAAGCGAAAGAACCATCTACTTGCATTCCAATTGCGATCCCTCAGATGAGGTGAAAGTGCCATCCGCGCCCGCAGCACTGAAGCCTACAATCCCATTCAGGGAGAAAACACTGACATCACCGTCGCACTGCTGCGTGCGGCGGTAATTATTGTTGTGCTTGTCCTGCCCCGGGAAACCCGTGGTTTCACGAGCGCGCCACCGTTCATGCAAACTATGCTCGCGGTTGGCATCGCGTTCACGTCTCTGCAATTCGCGTATTATTTCCTCCAGAAGCCGATGAGTCACCTGCGCCCATTCTCGCTTTTGACTGACATCGTCCTCGTTGGTGCGATTATCGCCACTTTTCAGGGAAGCGGCATCAACCTGTTTGAAATATACTACATCGTCGTAATAACTGGCGCCATCTGGTACCGCCGAAGCGGCGCTGTAATAACTGCTCTGACGGCGATTGCAGTCAGTTTCTCCATGGAATTCGCCACTAATGGCCATGATCCGGCCCTCGCTGCAGGCATCCTCATTGCCCATGCGCCTCTTCTGCTCATCGTCGCCATCACCACCGGTTATCTTGTCCGCGGACGAGACGCCGAAAGAGCACGCAACGTCGAAATCAACCATGAACTCCGCATGGCCCGCACACTCCAGGACCGCATGATTCCCGACGCCATCCCACAGGTGCCGGGATTCGACATAGCTCATAGTTTCCTGCCCGCACGCTTTGTCGGGGGCGATCTCTATAACATCTCCATGACTGACGAACACCACATGCTTGTCGTAGTCGCAGACATGGCCGGAAAAAGTGTCTATGGCCTTGTCCACCTCTCCGCAGTCTATTCACACCTGCTCGCTGCGGTCCACGACGGCCTCTCGCCCGTTGCCATCGCCGAACGCATCAATAGTGGCGTATATCTCGCGC
>CAYSRY010000117.1:6436-10072 GCA_964433395.1 uncultured Armatimonadia bacterium
AGCTACGCCGCCATGTTCATAGGCTCTATCGACACTCGAACCGGCGAAATGGAATATGTCAACTGTGGCCATGTTCCACCACTGCTGCTGAATAATTGCGCCGATCCTGAACCCATCGAACTCTGTTCCGGAGGAATACTCATCGGTGCGGTACCAGATCCCAACTACCGCACAGCGAAAATCGCACTCGAGCCCGATAGCGTTCTTGTACTGTTCACAGATGGCATAACTGAGGTCCGCGATGCAAAACGTGTGCAGTTTGGCGAGCAAAGAATCATCGACGCTGTCCGCCTCACTTCTGGCAAGTGCGCACGAGACTGCGCTGACGCCATAATTGCGGCCCGCGAAAGCCACGCCGTCGACCAGCATGCGGATGACGCCACGCTCATAGTCCTGAAACGTACCGCGACTACCAACACCTAACCAAGCCGACGGAGGACTCCACGAACGCGACCGAGAATTTGCACCTCGGAAACACGGAACGAATCCATCGCATCATTCTCAGGGCGCAGCTCAAAGTGATCTATGCGCTTGTAAAATCGCTTCACAGTTGCCTCATCATCGAGAAGGGCAACAACAATGTCACCATTGTCTGCTGTCGCCTGGCACTGTACTATGACATAATCGCCATCAAGAATGCCGGCATTGACCATGCTGTTGCCTTTCACGCGAAGCATGAAGAGGTCGTGTTCAGGGAAAAGCGTTTCTGGCATGGGCATGAGTTCTTCGACATTCTCAGCGGCAAGAATTGGCTCGCCTGCTGCCACTTGGCCCACAAGCGGTATTGAGGCCTCGAGCGCTTCACCTGAAGGCCTGGTGTGGGCCCCGGAGGGCCGAATCGCGCGCGTAAGGGAGCCATCGCGCTGAAGATGACCAGACTCCTCGAGGGCCTTAAGATGAAAATGCACTGACGAACTCGAAGACAGGCCAACATGCTCGCCGATCTCTCGCACTGTAGGCGGGTAACCGTTCTCTTCAATGTGGTCAACGATGAAATCCAGAATCTGCTGGCGCCGGGCGGTCAAAGTTCTCGTACGCACTGTTGTCACCTCTGCTGCGTTTATTGCGAACACCCTCTCAACCGAACGGACGTTCCATTACTCACTATACTACATCGGCAGATTTGCTGCAAACATAAGTTCGATTCCATCAGAAATAGCGAAAGTTTAAGTATGAATCAGAATGAAATGAAGCACGGAATGCAGCAGAATCATTTTGACGAAATGTTCGCGCTCGAAGACTCTTATTGGTGGTTTATTGGACGCAGGCATCTCGTTGCCACGCTCATCAAAACCTACGCCCGAGCGTCATCCGACCAATCGCTTCAGATACTCGACGCAGGCTGCGGAACCGGTGGAACACTCGACGTTGTTGCACATCTCGGGTGCATACACGGCTGCGATATTGCAGCCGCGCCACTCGCGTATTGTGCTCAACGCGGCCATGAAAACCTCGCTGCCTGCTCCGTGACCGAGCTCGCCTACGCCAACGAGGCATTCGACGTTGTCATAAGCTGCGATGTCCTCGAACACATCGACACAGATGTCGAAGCCATGCGCGAAATGCAGCGCGTCATCAGACCCGGTGGCATATTGATCGCAACGGTACCAGCACACAGATTCCTCTGGAGCGAGCACGACGAAGCGCTCGCACATGTCCGCAGGTATGAGCGGAAAGAATTTATTTCACGATTACAGGAAGCGGGCTACTCAATAGAGAAACTCTCTGCGGCAGTTTCATTTGTATTCCCGGTCATTCTCGCGTTCAGGTTGCTGCAGAGGGTGCGGCCAAAGCCATCCGACCAACCTGACACAGATCTCAGAATCCTGCCGAAACCAATCAATAACGTGCTCATCGCCCTGCTGAAACTTGAAGCATGGCTGATGAAGTTCATGAATCTGCCAATCGGCACATCACTTGTCGTCGTTGCGCGCAAGTCCGAGGAGGTCACACGGCCGCAATAGTCTGAACGAAGGGGTCCAGGTCTCATGGATGTCGGCATCTGCATTGCTGGCGGCGTTGAAGAAGTTGAGCGCGTAGACCTCCGTCTTCTGCGCGACACTGGTATTTCGTCGCTCTTTGTCGGCTGCTATGAAAACGAGATGCGGTGGCACGCTGAGGAAATGGCGCAGTTCGTCAGAGCTGCGGGCCAACAGCGCTTCGAGGTCTGCATAATACCGTGGGGATATGGCAAGGTCATCGATCCCGACCCCGCAATTGAATCTCTATACGTCGACACTCACCGCGATTTTCTCCAAGTCGACTCCCGAGGCCGCCGATGCTATAAAGCCTGCCCAAATAACCCTCGTTTCCTCGAATGGTTCGCATCACAGATGCGTACAATGGCGTGGATGCTCGAAGCCCATGGATTCCTCTGGGATGAACCTTCATTCTATTTCTCCCGCAGCCAGTGGGCGTGCAGGTGCGAGTATTGCCAACGCCTCTTCCAGGCTGCCGAAAACTGTGCAATGCCGCGCGAGCTCAACGAGCCTGTCAGAGCATTTCGCCGATTCTCAATTACGATGTTCATACTCGCAGCCGCAGCGGCAATCCAATCCGTCGATCCGCGTCTCTATTCACTCGTCATGCCAACGCCGACGCTCGACATGAACACCGACAATCACGGAACCGGAGACTGGACTGCTATACTCGAATCCTCGGCCGTCGATGGGCTTGCACTCTATGTGCCCTGGCAGGAACGACAGGTCGAACCTGACCATGCGATCCGCGAATTGCATAACCTCGGCGCGCGCGGGCAGCGCGCTGCCAGCAAACCGTGTCACATCTGGACCTCCGCCTCGCCCAGACCGCAGGACCGTGTCATCGAGAACATTTTCGCAGCAAAGGCTGCCGGAGCGCCTCGCCTCGTGCTCACCGACTACACGACATTGTTCAGAACTCCCGCCAGTCAGCGTTTCATACCGCGACTCAAAGACGCAATCTCCCGCGTCAGCGACTGAACCATCCGTCCGCATACCTGAGCCGTTGCCCCCGTAACACTGCTTATTGTCCACCTGCCACTGAGTCACCATTCTCCGCAGATTGCGCCAGCCCCCCATATCCAACGCCTTCGCAGCAATATTTTCCATAGCTCCGTAAGTTATGCAGGAACATTCCGTACTTTAATATAAAAATACCATATGCAAGATGTATGCGAGTAACCCCAAGCTCCAGAAAACATACAGCGAACTCAATGAGAGGTGGTTATTGTGCGCACTATCTACATCCCAACGCTCATAGCCGTTCTGACTGTCACGCTGCTCGTACTGACAGGATGTGGTGGAGCCGGCGACAAGGTAATCTGCATGGATGGCACAGGGACACTGCTGTCATCCGACGAATACATCGACGGAGACTATGGCGATCTTGTGAAGTTTACACCAAGCCACAGTGCCTGGATATATGTTGCCATGGCCAGCGTCGGCCCCTTCGGCACCACAGACCCGTACATTTATGTCTATCAAGGCGATCCACGCAATGGTGGATTCGTGGTAGATTCCGATGATGACAGCGGTTTCGACTACAATGCGCTTCTGGATTTCTGGGCAGAGGAAGGCGTTACATACTATGTCTTCTTCACCTCCAATGAGGGTGACGAATTCGGCGATTACGAATGGGTCATATGCGAGGAAGACG
>CAYSRY010000118.1:0-4568 GCA_964433395.1 uncultured Armatimonadia bacterium
GCTGTTCTGCCTGCGGGTAAAGACCCCGACGAGGTTATCAAAGAGATCGGGGTTGAGGGCTTCCGCAAATGTATTGATGAGAGGCTAAGCCTCGTTGAATATCAGTTACGCATGATATTTAGTCGCCACGAAGCGAATGGTGCCGATGATCGTACGGGTGCAGTAAGAGAAGCAGTGCAGGTGCTTGCACGCGTACCAGGGAACGTACGACGGAATGATTTGCTTGCGAGGGCTGCAGATTGGTGGGGCCAGAACAACCCGCAACGCACTGAAGCCATGCAGCGAATACTCACCGAGGAATTGCGCAAATTACGGCCGACGCATGGAAGATCTGAAAAAATTTATCGACGTGGCTTACGCGACCGCGATTTCATCACTGATGCGCTCACGCGAACGGTAGGCGGTCAATCTCTCGGTGCGATGCGACTCGCTGCAGCTATGCTGAGCGCGGCGATGTGTGATCGCGAATTCGCTGTTTCCCTGCAGCAATCGTCGATTGAGGCGGCAGACTTTGTTGATACGCGTGACAGGACCATCTTCGGATATCTTATGCAATACGTTGCAAATGCCGAAGAATTCTCCTCCCAGGACATTATCGCAATTCTGACTGAAGATGAATGTGTTCGGGAGCGTGCACTGGAATTGTGGATGGCCGAAGTAGATTTGAACCGCGAGCGGGAGGTGCTCGCACAGAACGTCGCGAAATTAAAGAGAGATCGGGCCGAACGGCAGCTCAGTGACGAGTGTAGCCATATATTGGAGGCTGTGGAGGCTGGCAAGTTAGCCTATGACAGCCCGGAATATCAGGATTTTAAGCAGCGTTTCAGTCGCCTCCACGGTGCATCAGGGAAGGGTTTCTACCCATACCAAGGTGATTGGGGCGTCCCCAGAAGCGATAGCGATAGAGGCCCCGCGGGTGCCACAGAACCTGCAGATGGTGAAGGGAGCTGACATATTTGGTAGAGGGGAAGGACCTCGATCCTCAGCAGATGGAGGAAGTTCAGTCCTTGATCTCGCTCGGACGAGAACAGGGGATGCTCTCCTACAGTGACATCCAGGAAGCCCTTGGCGATGTCGAAGATTTGGGTACAGAGGATATCGAGGAGATCTACTGGATGATCGCGAAAGCTGGCATTCGTGTTGTTGACAACGAAGACAGGGATATTGAGGATGGCAATGACGGGGATGATGATGAGGTCCCCGACTTCGACGATGTGCCAATTGATGATTCGGTACGAATGTACCTTCAGGATATCGGGCGAGTATCGCTTCTCACCCCCGAAGAGGAAGTTACGTTGGCTCGCCGGATTCAGAAGGGAGAAGGAGAGGCCGTAGTCGCCCCCCAGGGAGACTGCCTAATCTTCTCACCTAGACAACGTCTAGACCCGAATCGTTACTATACCATAAGTGTACGTGGCGGTGTGGGCGGTGTACATGATGTTTGCGGCCAATACCCACAACGCGACTGTACATGGAGTTTTCGCACTGCCTCACAGGAATCGCGCCTTCAGCTGGGCGAGACGTGGCCTGCTGACGGAGCCACTGATATCGAGGTAAATGCGATCATCCGCATCAAACTGAATGATTTCATCTCGCCTCAGAGCCTCAATGACAACACGGTCAAAGTATTGGACAGCAAAGGCCGTGAAGTGTCAGTGGACTGGCACATTACTATGGGGCCTTGGCAACTTGAAATCATACCCCGCGAACCGTTGCGCCATCGCAGTGAATATGTGGTCAAGCTCAAGGGGGGGGCAAGCGGGATACTTGGTGAGACAGGGCGTCAGTTCAGTCGCCAGGTTTCATTCAAATTTTCGACGTGTCACAAACGGAGAGGGCCACAAGTAATTGGTTTCAGACCGGGGCCAGACGCTGCAGACGTAGCACCAGCAGCAGCCATAGAGCTCCAGTTTGATCGGCGTCTCGACGTGGATACAGTGAATGCCGACACCGTAAAATTGGTCGATGCAGAGGGCACGGAAGTCGCTGGCACATTACTGTATGAAGATGCGGGACAATATATCTGGTTTGCTTCCGAGCAGCCACTGAGCACCGCCACTAACTATGTGCTCAAAGCTAAAGGCGGTGCCGAAGGCATTCATAGTGTCAATGGCTGCGAACTGGCGGAGGATGTCGAGTTCCGCTTTACCACAGCCAATCGGTCTAATCCACCGATCATAGTGGGATGTTGTACCGACGCAAATGCAAGAAATGTATCACCTCGGAAGTCTTACAGACTTTACTTCTCAAATCGCCTTGATCCAGGCAGTATTGATGCCAATGCCGTGCGGCTCAAAGACGAAGAGGCGACGAAAGCCCTCACTGAGGCCAATTTGCGACTTGTTGTAAGTATAGCAAGAAGGTATACCGGCCGATCGAGCATGAGCTTCCTGGATCTGGTGCAGGAAGGCAATATGGGCCTCATGCGCGCCGTTGAAAAATTCGACTATCGCAAAGGCTATAAATTCAGTACCTATGCGACATGGTGGATACGTCAAGCCATCACTCGCGCAATTGCTGATCAAGGGCGCATTGTACGCATTCCAGTGCACATGGTTGAGACGATCAATCAGCTTACCAAGACTGCGCGGCAATTGCAGTTGCAACTCGGGCGCGAACCAACGCTGGAAGAGGTTGCATCCGAAATGGACATGCCACTCTCACGAGTGGCAGAGATCAAGCGGATTGCGCCGGAGCCGAAGTCACTTGAAGCACCTGTCGGCGAAGAAGAAAACAGCCATCTGGGCGATTTCGTCCCCGACGAGGATGCAGATACTCCAGTAGAGGTCGCTTCTAACGTCGTATTGCGTGAGCAGCTTGAAAAGGTGCTCGATACACTCAATGAACGAGAGCGCGAAGTGCTCAAACTGCGCTTTGGCCTTGAGGATGGCTATTCGCGAACTCTGGAAGAAGTTGGGCACA
Organism: uncultured Armatimonadia bacterium; assembly: GCA_964433395.1. Taxonomy (GTDB): domain Bacteria; phylum Armatimonadota; class Zipacnadia; order Zipacnadales; family UBA11051; genus UBA11051. The sequence continues at coordinate 2,923 of CAYSRY010000118.1, forward strand.
TTTTCGAGGTTACGCGTGAGCGGATTCGCCAGATAGAGGCGAAGGCCCTCCAGAAACTTCGTCATCCTTCGCGTAATAAGGAGCTCCGGGATTACCTCGAATAGTTTGCGTCGAGAGACGCGATTGCTTGCGTACTGTAAATTTTGCCTTGCTTTATGCATCTGTGGGAGGCTCAATCAGACGATGCAAGCTGTTTTCAAGGGCTTGCAGCACATCGTTCAGTCAGGTATAATGCATGTGAAGCATGGTGAACACGACGAGGGCCTGTAGCTCAGCGGTAGAGCAGTCGGCTCATAACCGATCGGTCGCTGGTTCGAATCCGGCCGGGCCCACCATATGTGCATTCTTCGCCACTCCCGTATAGGGCGCATTTGTCGCCTCGTGGAGTGGCTATTTATATAAATGGCACCTGCTTGCAGGTCGGCACTATAGTGATACAGAACGCGGTATAGACACTCCGTGCCTATATTGGCATACTGTGAGATGAAATCAACCAATGCTAGCTACCATAGCTGATCACATAAAGACACATAGGCACCAGTTGCGACAGCACACATTGTATGTCGGAAGTGGTGTAATCCTGCCGCCACGTGATCGGACGACAAGCCAAATCCTCACGGAAATGGCTATTGATTATGCCGCCGATGCTCTCACCGATGTCCCGCAGGAATTGCGGGGAGAACGCGCATTGGCCATAATGGCAAAGGAAATCCCCGATCACGCTCGGCGCTGCAACATGCTGGCTGAGAGGCTAAGCGACTGCCGCCCTGCCGAGGGGCAAATTCGTCTGGCCAGAATGATAAAAGATGGGTATTTCTCGACAATATTTCTGGCTTGCCCTGACCGTGAACTGACCGAAGCGCTCAAAGTCCATCATCTAGCCCCCGAGAAAGACTATCACCTGATGGTCGCGGGGGTCGATGATGAGGAGACTATACGTGTGGGCGTCGAGGAGTCGAGCAGACTTGCAATTGTAAAATGTAGCGGTGATGTTGAGAGCAAATTTCTACCGCTTACCCCGACTGAGATCGCCGAAGCCTATCAGAGCATCAGTAACATTATCGGCCGTGCGTTCAGTCCATTCTCTGTCCTCACGGCATATGAAAAACGCGATCGCCCGTTCCTGGACCACGTAAGCCGCGATGGTCGCAAAATATTCTGGGTCAACCCCAAAGTACCGGTCAGTGATCAGCGGCACTATGACGAGATGAAGATTGAAAGCCCAACCAGTGTGCAGTATCACAGTTACGAACCAGTCGTCATGGACATATTGCAGAGTCGAGGTTCGGCACGACATCTCATCTGCCGCGAGGCTGGCACATTCAACGAGTTTATGGCCCGTCTGCATGAGCGGCTTAACCGCAACCGCAGACGCACTGAACGCCGCAGACGGGATCTCACCCTCCAGCAAGGGGGGCCCTACCGTTTCCTCAACCATTTTGACGTCGAGGATGAAGGCTTCTTCTACGGGCGAGAAGACGATACAAAAAATCTTATCGCCATGATTGCTGAAAACCCGCTTGTTGTGCTTTTCGGTCGCTCTGGCATCGGCAAAACTTCGCTTCTGCGCGCTGGTGTCATGGCGCGGCTGGCTCACGAGACAGAGGAAGCTGATGACAAGCAGGCTGATACAAATGGCAAAGCCG
>CAYSRY010000118.1:4578-10049 GCA_964433395.1 uncultured Armatimonadia bacterium
TAAGGGCATCAAATGGCTTCCTGTCTACAGCCGCACACTGGATGATCCCATTGCCAGTGTGAAAGAGGCTACTCTGACGGCAGTTGAGGACATCGGATTTGAAATTGCTCAGATTGATGCTACACAGCCCCTCGCCGCCTTTTTTGCTGCAGTGCACCAGTTGACTGGTCGTCACATTCTTGTCGTACTTGACCAGTTTGAGGAATATTTCGTTCGTTTGGGCGATCGCGTTAAGTCTACATTTCTTGAAGATTGGACGCCGTGCATCGGGCCGGATGCACCATATATGCATTGGGCCATCGGCATTCGCGAAGATTTCGTCGGCGAGTTGTATGACCTGCACGATCGTATCGTCGACATCATGCACCATCTATACCGGCTGAAAAAGCTTACTCGCCAGCAGGCGCGTGACGCGATCGTCAAGCCGGCGCAGAATTTTGATGTTCAGTTCGAAAGCGAGCTTGTCGAGAATCTGCTCGATGATCTGAGCCGTGAAGGTATCGAGCCCGCGCAGTTGCAAATTGTCTGCGACCGCCTCTACGAGGCCAAGCCAGCTCGACATCACACCATAGCGCTGCATACCTATGATCAGCTCGGTGGTGCCGAAAGGATTCTCAGCGAATATCTCGATTATGCACTTTCGCAGTTCACTACGCAGGATCGCCGCATTGCGCAGGCTGTTCTCATTCACATGGTGTCATCTTCCGAGGTACGTGCGGTCAGTCCAATTGAGCGCATTGCTGAGCAACTTGGACTTGAACGCGATCGAATTGAGCGCGTGCTGGCGAGACTTGTCGATTTTCGATTGCTGCGTGGGGTCGGCGAAGAACGTTACAAACAGTACGAGCTCGTGCATGAGTATCTGGCCAAAGAAATTGAAGACTGGATGACGGAAACAGAAATCGCGGTCAAAGATGTGCAGGATCTCATAGCGCGTGAGCTCAACAATTATCAGAAGTTTGGGTTGCTCATACACGCCGAAGAGCTCAAAATCATCAATGACCGCCGGGAATCGCTCAATCCGTCACCTGAGGAACTCGAGTTGATTATCCGTAGTGTCGCAACAAGCGGTGAGGATCTGCAATACTGGTTGTCCCGAGTAGAGGCACTTGGTGACAGACAAATGCCACTGCTTAAAGCGCTTCTCCAGGATGCCAGTGAGGATGTGCAGTTGACCATCGTCGAATTTTTTGAGAAGACCGCAACGATCAGTTATTTGCCGGAATTTGTCGTACTGTTGAATTCGCGCAATCGCCTGTTGGTCGAAAAGACGCGAAGCGCCCTTGAGGGGCTTGAGCGGGACTTGCTCAAGTTACTCGAGGAGGGGGCCGACGATGAGCGGATTCTGGCGGTGCGCGCACTGGGAGCTATTGAGAGTCACAGAGCGATTCCCCATCTCATGGATGCGATTGCAACGGCAAGCGACGCCTTGCGTGAAGTTATAGCGCAGGCGCTCGTCGATTTTGACGATCCGGCAATACAGGAAACGTTGCTCAAAGGGTTGAGCGGTCGGGAGACCATCTCATGGCCAGCCGCGTATGCACTGGCTGTAGTTGCCTCTCGTGACGAGGTTGTACTTGACCGATTGCGTAAGCAAGTGCAACGTATGCGCGTCGGGGCCAAAGCGCAATATGCTGTTGGATTGGCGAATCTCTATAGCCACGATCTTGAAACTGCTCGTCAGCAGCTTGATATGGCCAGTTCGCTTGCGGCAGGCGATACAGAGGGTCAGCGGTTCATTGGAGATGCACGCGAATTGCTGAACAGCCAGACAACTAAACTTGCGAAAGAAGTAGAGGTCTGGCCGTGTTTTCAGGGCAATGCGGCGCATACTGGCGTTTCGAACGACATATTGTTGCCGCCGCTGCGTAAAGTCTGGAGTTTCCGAACGGACGGGCTCATACTCAGTTCGCCGGTGGTCAGTAGTGACGTTGCATATATCGCTTCACGAGATGGGTGCGTCTATGCCATAGACGCAACGCGCGGTAATCGGCAGTGGAAAGTGCAGACTGGCGATCAAATTGAGGCAAGCCCGACCGTGCACGATGGCATTGTATACATTGGGTCACATGATGGCCATGTCTATGCGCTCGATGTCACGACTGGAAAAATTATCTGGAAGACTGGTTTGCGCCAGAGCACTCGTTCATCAGTTGTCGTTGCCGATGGCCGCCTGTTTGTGGGCGACTTCGCCGGGCGTCTGAGCTGCCTGGACGCACGAACTGGGAGGAGCATCTGGCGTGCTGAAACGCGGGGCGAAATAACTTCCAGCCCGGCGCTCTTCGATGGAACTGTCACAGTGGGGTCATGGGATGGCGAAATCTACGCATTTGACGCTGTAGACGGTGCGCCTCGTTGGGCATTTGACACTGATGGGCCTGTAGCATGTACGCCAACCATAAAGAACGGAATTGTATGCTGCGGGTCAGATGACGCCAATGTATACGGCATTGACCTTGAGACAGGCCTTGCCCGTTGGCAGAGACCTGTTGGTGGTTATACGCGCTCCTCAGCGGCTGCGACCGATGCACTCTTCATCATGGGGTGCCATGATGGTTGGGTCTACGCACTCGATCACGATACAGGTGAAATTGCCTGGCGCGCTGAAACCGCAGAAGAGGTCCTTGGATCCGCAGTCATCAGCGGAGAAATAGTCTATATTGGTTCTATCGACGGAGCCCTCTATGCCATTGAGTTGACAACTGGAAACGTGATCTGGAAACATTCCACTCTGTACGGCATTTACTCCTCTCCGTGTGTTGTTGGCGACATGCTGTATATTGGCATGGAGCACTATGAACTCACGGCGTTCACATATAACGGCGATGAATCTGCCCAATAACAGACTGCCAATCCCACTTGTACCCGGTCCCGGTACTGAGAAAGTGCGCGACGCTGGCCGTGCAGCCAGAATTTGGCGCATATGCCTCGCCGTACTTGCGGTTATCCTGGTCGCTGGCGTACCACTGGGCCTTGGGCGTGTCATTGATAGCTTCAGGCGTGATTTTGTGGCGATGCGTCTCGTCCAGGAGGCTGCCACAGATCTGAATGTCCCCCCCGTCGACCGCACGCAGATTACTGCGTTTCTCGATCGGGCCATTGAGCTGACACCAGGGAATTCGACAATTCTGCGCCGCTCAGCCGATCTGTATATGCGTGCTGGCGCCTACCAGCAGGCTGTGCAGGCGTTTGATGGACTGGACGAGCTGGACCTGCCTACGGAGATCAGTCTCGGGCACAGTTTGCTGCTTGCAGGCGACATCGAGAGGGGAAAGCAGGTCTTGGTGCGCGCGGAGCGCGAAGTCGGTGAACAGAATGCTGCCGGAGATGGCATCGGTGGAGGCATGCCGGCTTTACAGTACGCTAACTACCTGAACAACATTGGGTACGCCTACGCCGAGGGGAATGCGGAAATTGAGAGAGCATATCGACTGAGCGCGGAGGCGGCGCGACTTGCGCCATTGCAGCCCGCGTATATAGACACGTACGGGTGGGTGCTCTATCATCGTGCTGACTATCGCGAGGCATTATTCTATCTGGAGCGCGCTGTGCGGCTGGCGGGCAAAAACAATACGGCTGAGACCTATTACCATCTTGGCGCTGCATATGCCCGTAACGGCCAGGTCCAGCCGGCTGCTGATGCACTGAATGAAGCCCTCGAGCGCGACCCTCAGTACGAACCAGCATCTGAAGAACTGAGAAAACTCGGGTACGTCTTGCCACAGCCAGATACAGCATAAGTGCACTGCATGTATTGTTGCTGATGTGATCTTGTTTCTATCGTCGACAGAGGAGTTGTAGCGCCCCATGAAGATCTCGGAACGAGTAGCAAATATCGCCCCGTCACCTACAATGGAAGGGGCGCGTAAAGCCAAAATAATGCGGGCGGAGGGCAAAGATGTCCTCTCATTCGCAGTCGGCGAACCTGATTTTCCAACGCCAGCAAACGTTATCGAAGCTGCAAAGCGAATCATGGATGACGGTAAGACGAAGTACACTGCAGCGTCCGGTATTGATGAACTCAAGCAGGCGATTGTTGATGCGACCAGCCATTCCATTGGCGTCACCTATAGCACCAGCGAAGTCTGCGTCTCAAATGGTGCTAAACATGCACTGTCCAATATCTTCGCAACCCTCGTGGATCCGGGCGATGAGGTTGTCATTCTCGCACCATACTGGGTCACATACCCGGAGCTGATCAAGCTGTACGGTGGCACTGCAGTCGAGATTCTGGCTGGTTTTGAGACCAATTTTCAGCCGGATCTGGAGCAGATTGAGGCCGCAATCACTGACAAAACAGTAGCCATCTGCATCAACAGCCCGAATAACCCTACGGGTGCGGTTCTTTGCGATGAGGCCGTACGTGGCATCGCGGATTTGTGCATCGAACATGACATCGTGCTGATCTCTGATGAGATCTACAAGGACATTCTTTTCGATGATCTTACATACAAGAGTCCAGCAGCTCTGCCAGGTATGAAAGATCGAACTATCATCATTGATGGTGTCGCGAAGAGCTATGCGATGACTGGCTGGCGCATTGGCTGGTCTCTTGCGCCTGCTGATTTCACGAAAGCCCTGGGGTCGCTTCAGAGCCAGCAGGCCTCCAATCCAAATACCATTGCCCAGTGGGCTGTCGTTGAGGCCCTCAATGGCCCACAGGATTCTGTCGCAGCAATGCGGGCGGAGTTCGAGAAGCGTCGGAATTACATTGTTCCCGCTCTACAAGCGATTGATGGTATAGAGTGTGCTACACCTAGTGGTGCATTCTATGCTTTTCCGAATATCTCTGCTTATTTTGGCAAGACATTGCATGGATATGAGATCAATAGTTCAGAGGATATGGCCGACTACCTGCTTAATGAGGCGCTCATCAGTACTGTCTTGGGCACAGCGTTTGGTGCCGAAGGGTACGTTCGCTTCAGCTTCGCCTGCGCGATGGAGCAGATAGAGGAAGGCATCACGCGTCTGCGTAAGGCGCTTGAGGCCTGAGCAGTAGCAGACGGCAAATATACGGGAGGTTCATATTGAAATACAACATTACTCTCATCCCTGGTGACGGTACTGGCCCAGAAGTGAGCGAGGCCATGCGCCGCTGCGTCGACGCTACAGGCGTCGAAATAGCATGGGACGTCCACAATGCGGGTGTCGACGTCGTGGAAGAGTACGGAACTCCATTGCCCGAGCATGTTCTGGATTCCGTGCGCAAAAACAAAGTCGCAATCAAAGGTCCGGTCACCACACCGGTTGGCAAAGGCTTTCGCAGCGTGAATGTGGCACTGCGCAAAACACTTGACCTTTACGCATGCCTCAGGCCGGCAAAAACATATCAGGGCGTCAAATCAAAATACCCTGAAGCAGACTTGGTCATCGTCCGAGAAAATACCGAAGATCTCTACGCCGGTATTGAATTCCAGCGCGGAACTGATGAGTGTGCCAGGGCCATCGAGGCTATATCCGAGCTTTCTGGC
>CAYSRY010000119.1:0-4239 GCA_964433395.1 uncultured Armatimonadia bacterium
TTCCGAATCCGCTCCCGCAATATCTGGCATTACCCTGCTCATTCTCGTTGGGCTGGCGCTCCTGTACTGGTTCAAGCGCAGATCCAGGCGCGTCCAGCTTGACCTCGCAGTATGGTCGCTGTGGCTGCCGGTATTCGGTGGTATAAACCGCGACTGTGCGACAGCTCGCCTGCTCGGTATCCTCACGCTCGCGCTGAAAGCTGGAATGCCACTTCACCGCGCCCTCGATGCGGCTGGACCAGCTTCCGGCAATGAGCTCATGAGCCTCGCAATGCACCGGGCTGCGGACAGAGCGCGGATCGGCTATTCGGCCACAGAAGCACTCGAGAGCACGAAAATCCTGCCCGCCGGGGTCATATGGCATCTGCGAGCGGCTGAGGCATCAGGGAACTTCGTACAGGCGTGCGCCGCGATTGCAGACTCCCACGTAGCAAATGCTGAACTTCGGACGTCGCGCATCGCCGCAACACTTGAGCCGCTGCTGATTATCCTGGTTGGCTTCTGCGTCGGGGGCGTTGGCTTCAGCGTTTTTCTGCCACTTGTCGGCATCATCAGTGAGCTGTCCGGTTAAGCCCGCGCACATTCACACACTATCGCGAGTGACTTGCATAGTCACTGGAATCTTCAGAACTTCTGAAAGGGGAACCCGTATGTGGCTGTTTGAACCGTTGGCTGGAGAACAAATTGTCACGGGATCCATAGCCCAGTTGCACATGTCGCCCGATGGCCTCGCACTGACGCAGAGAGGCAAAATCACTACGGAAGTCGCTCGCGCATCCGCCGACTATGCAGATCTCGCTCACGTCAGCGTCCGCGGTGGAAAAAACGTGACGCTCCGCATCGGCTTTGGCGATGGCAGACCCGACTGGACCATACCAGGCGTCCCGAGGCCCCATGCGCTTTGGGCTGCGCATACTGTCGAGGCGTACAAGAGCATTCTCGACTGGCGCAATTCCGAGGAAGCCATCAAGCCGATCAATTTCGCTGGGATGCAGGCGCATATTGACGCCCGCCTCGACGAATTGCCGCTCCTCGGCAATCTGTTGATTGGTCAGGCACTTATGCACCGTGCAAGCGATCTCGACATTGAGCCTGTCTCTGGAGCCTCCGTGATCCGCTACAGGATTGATGGCATGGTCTTCCCTGCAGGCAAACTGCCTGAAAACACTGCACGCCGCCTCGTGCGGATGCTTGCCAATCAGTCCGGCCTCCAGGCGCACACTGACAATATTCCCCAGGAAGGCCGGATCAGGACTCGGGGTGGCGATGGCTTCGTCGACCTGCGTGTAACCATTCTCCCTGGCATCACGGGCCAGAAGGTTAACATTCGCGTACTTGATCCCGCCACCCAGCTCTTTGAAGTCGAACAGCTCGGCATGACAGATGACCAGATCGCGCAGTTCAAATCCGCGCTCACCGCTCCACAGGGCGCCATCGCACTCTGCGGCCCCGGCGGTGCAGGCAAGACCACCACTCTCTACGCCGCACTCAGGCATCTGTCAAAAGGGCTTGGCAGACGAGCAATCGCGACCATTGAAGATCCTGTGGAATTCGAGCTCGACAACATTTCCCAGACGCAGGTCAGCGCAGACCTCGACTTTGCCAGAGCCCTTTCCGTGCTTATGCGCCAGGGCCCTGACGTCATCATGCTTGGCGAAATCCGCGATCCCCAGACCGCGCGAATCGCAATGCGCGCGGGTATGACTGGTCAGTTGCTGCTCAGCACCATACACGCCAGCGGGCCTGAAATTGTCATTCCTCGGCTCCTGGACTTCGGCGTTGAACCATACATGATCAGTTCGGCCATGTCGGTGATCATCTCGCAACGCCTCATCCGCACGCTTTGCCCACAATGTGCGCAAACGTATACGCCTTCGGCAGACGAACTCACGGCAGCCGGCATCTCAGGAATTGAGATGCGTGGTACATGGCACAAGGCCAATGGCTGTGAAGCATGTCATCAGACCGGCTATTCAGGCCGCACTGGTATATTTGACATCACGCTCATTGACGATGCGATCCGTTCAATGATCATGATGCGCGACATGAACGGCCTCCGCGCCAGCTTGCAAAGCGATGGTCTCCGCAAAGCTGCGCTTTCACTGGTTGAGGAGGGCGTGACAGACATCGCGGAACTCAGACGCGTACTTGGGGGCGCACAGTGATAAACCGCATCACGCTGTTAGGATACTATGCGCTGAGATGCGTTCAGGCATGGGTCATTGTCAACATTATCGCTATGGCCGTGGCGCTGCTGGCGTTGCCTATTGCTTTCGTACTGCCTGGCGCGGTGGTAACTGACTTCTTCTTGTTCATGGCGGTGCTGTTCTTTGCCGTAAACATGACGCTTGGATATGCCAGATGGTATCTTCCCGCCCCGATGGATCCGCGGGCGGCTTATCCGGAGGACGATCTCACATGAAAAGGCGCGGTGCTACACTCATCTCGGCCATCGTCGGCATCGCCCTGCTTGCGACGACAGTCGCAGCCGCCATCCATGTCTATGCGCTCGCGGGCGTCGCAGCCGATGTGGCGAGCAGCCGCTCACTCGCTCTGATGGCTGCCGAAACCAGGCTCGAATCCATGCAGGCTCGCCAGTACGCGGAGCTTCCGGCGCCCGGCATATACCCCATCTCCCGCGAGACACTCTCAGGCATCCCCAATGCCTCTGGCAGCGTTGAGGTGTCCGCAGGACCGGCTGCGAGCAGCAAACAGGTGACTGTGCGCATCCAGTGGATTCAGCACCCCGGTAGGCAGACTTCTTCACTCACTCTCAGCCGCGTCTTTGCGCAGGGAGGGATGAGCTCATGAAGCACAATCATCGCACTGGCGTCACTCTGATCGAGCTGGTCGTCGCCATGACGGTCTTCGCGACCATCGCGTCACTGGCCCTCAGCCTGCTTGTTCAGACTGACAAAATTGCTCTGCGCGGGAAAAATCGGCTCGGTCAGACACTCGATCAGGTCGCACTCCAGGAGAAGCTGCGAAACGATATATGGACCGCCACCGACCTGCATATTGAGCCAGACGGCACTACTGCGCGCTTCACCATGCCCAATGGCGACAGCGTCACCTATTCTGTATCTGCGGGCACGACATCCCGCATGGCCAACAACGCACTCATGACTTTTCCCGGCTCACTCGAATTTGCACTGGCTGATCGAGGGTTGGTTGCCGTTGTCTGCACTTCCCCTCGCGAGTGGGGATTCGCGGCCAGAATGCGCAATCAGAACTCCGGTGATGCTCAATGAGACTACTCCGACGAGCACCCAGAAAAGGCGTCGCCCTGCTGCTCATTGTGATCCTCATATGCAGCACTGCCATGGTCGGCATGCTCACGTATATGGGCACTGTCGCCGTGGGTGCCGCCCGTGTTCATCATCAGCGTGACACTGTTCAGGCCGTCTATGCGGCTGAAAGCGGCATAGAACTCGCCATCGCCCAGGCAAACACTGGCAATGTGCCAGGCGAGCCTCTTACAGGCACAGTCGGCGGCGCATTCTACACAACTACTGTGGCCCGCGACGGGGCCCAACTCACCATCACCTCGGACGGCCTGCAGCAACGCCCCGGCCGCACCGATCTCATTCGCCGCGTCGAGGTTCGCTGCCACCGCCACAATGGAACATGGCACAGTGCAATGTGGCGCACACTCCCGCCACCCGAAATCAGCACCGTGCACCCCGCCGATATTGGACCGGAGGTGGAAGGCTCATGACCAGAGGACCATCATTCTGCCACCGAGCAGCATTCGTCTACGTTGACATGATCTGCACCATCGCCATAGTCCTGCTCATAGCCGCGTCGGTTGCTACATATTCAGCCAGCAGCCTCGCTCGCACGCGGCAAGCCACCTGCGTGAACAATCTGCGCGAAATCGGCATAGCGCTCAGAACATACGCGCTCGACTATGGCGGCGCATTTCCCGCTGATAACGGTCTCGCAGGACTGTACCCGATGTATGCTGCCGATGCAGGCATTCTGACATGTCCAGACGTCGCAGGCCGGACTCGCATGCACCCCGACGATGTGCAGCCCAGCCGCCGCAACGCCACGGCTCGGCCTGTCGACTATGCGTACCGCCTCGGGCTTTTCAGCGATGATCTGCCATACATGGCAATCGCCGCCGATTTCACTACACGCACACATCGCACGGGCGCGAATGTCCTCTACCTCGATGGCAGCGCCGATTTCCACCGCTTTGACGAGGAGCGCGAGACTACCGCTATGCTTAATGCG
>CAYSRY010000119.1:4249-9948 GCA_964433395.1 uncultured Armatimonadia bacterium
GGGCGAGCTGGATGTGCCGCCATCACAAGGGGGGCGAAGGCAATGAAACGCGGCTTCATTCTCATTGAGTTCCTTACTGCAATTGGCATCATCGCAATTCTGGCCGCCATACTCTTCCCGGTATTCGCCCGAGCGCGGGAGAAGGCACACCAGACCGACTGCCTCAACAATCTGCTCAACATTGGCATCTCGCTCCATCAATATGCTGCCGACTACTACGGGCACTACCCGCCAGCAGACAACGATCTCGCACCGCTGCTCTCGATATATCTCCCGGAGGAACGTTCGATCCTCTGTCCATCCCTCGAAGACCATTACGACAGCAAATCAGGCGACTATTCATACCACGGCGGATACGCAACTGACGACCGTGGAGACCTGCTGCTCGCCGTCGATCGCACATTTGATATCCACAACAGTGGGGGCAACGCGCTCTTCATTGACGGGCACGCCAAATGGCTGAACACCCGCGACACCCAAAAAGATGCGGACTTCCGCACCATGCCAGGCATTGATGTCGAGAAGTTCGATGCGCAGATCAAAGAAAATGAAGAGCGCTCATTCCGAGACGGTGCGCCACCACCACCAATGCCACCACCTGCCCCAGCCGCTCCAAAGGAGGGGCCGACACCATGAAATCCACCAGATACGGCTTCTGCCTGGCAGATCTTCTGCTGACCATCGCGATTATCGCGATACTCGCGGCGATACTCTTCCCTGTCTTCGCTCGTTCGCGTGAAGCGGCGCGCACTGCATCGTGCATGAACAATCTCATCAACATCTCGTTGGCGCTGCGCACCTATGCAAACGACAATGACATGCTGTACCCGCCAGCAGACAACGATCTAAGCCCATTGCTGCCTGTATACACCAGCCAGCGATCATTTGGATGCCCAAGCACTGCCGGTGCCACGTTCTATCGCTTCGGCACCATCCCCGGTGCGGTGCGCAAAGAGAAACCGAAAGCAGAGAAGGCCGCAGCCCCAGCTCCTGCGGAGCTGACGCCCGAGGCAGGAATGCCAGCTCAACCGCAACCGGATCCAGCAGAGAGTTACAAAGTCGCAAGCTCTGAGCCTGGTACGTCATATTTCTACGTCTCCGGCTATCGTCACGATATGCTGATGCATCGCATGCCAATCGCCGGGGACATGGAGTTTCCACACAATGATGGCACAGGAAACGTCCTCTATACTGACGGCAGCGTGCGGCGAATTGGCGTTGATGAATACCGCCGCGCAGGCCTTGCTCGCTATGCGTGGACTGAGGAAGGCGAGGGTTGATCATGATGCGGAGACTATCCTCCACTGCCGGCTTCAGCGCACTTGAGCTCACGATGGTCATGTTCATCATCACGCTCGCAACCACTGCAGTCTTTGTCTGGGGACACGGTGCTCGCGAACGGGCGCGCCAAGCCTCCTGCACAAGCAATATCAAGCAACTCGGCCTCGCACTTTCCATGTATGCAGCGGATCACAATGGCTGGTATCCACCATCCACCGACTGGGCTGAACCCATGAATGGATATGTGAAAAATGCGCAGGTATTTCAATGCCCTTCGGACATGACGGACGAGCCGGAGCCACCAACCGATCCAACATCGCCGGAACCGAGCGACGTGCTGCACGTTGACTACGCCTACAGGCCGGGGTTGAGTTCCGATGACATGCCGCAAACACTCATTCTCTGGGATGACGAGCCTGCCCGCCACAGTTCGCGCACATCGAATGCAGTCAGATTGGATGGCGGCACCGTTCGCTTGGCAGAAGACCAGTGGCCCGGGATACCAGCCCCGCCAGTTACCCCTGAAACACAAACGGGAGGTCAATCACAATGAAACGTGGGTTTACGCTTATTGAATTGCTCGTCGTAATCGCAATAATTGCGATTATGTCGGCGATGCTGATGCCGTCCTACTCGACGACCAATGACCGCACCCGCGTGGCCGAATGCGACAGTCACTTCGGGGCGATTCACCTCGCCATGCAGATGTGGGTCGAAGATCACGGGAGCCGCCCGGAGACACTGCGTCAACTCTATGACAAAGGCTACCTCTCCGATGACGCGCTGCTATTGTGCAGCAAAACCGGTGCCGAATACTACTACAATCCGACGGCAGGGCGCGAGGACATCATGCTCGCATGTGTCCATCCCGACACCAAGTCGGGCGAGCGGCCGCACTCATTCCGCCAGTCCTACCTCTCCATGACGGGGGGCGGCAATATAGCCGAAGTCGGGCGCAAAACCGGCACCATTCCCGACTATGGCGTCAAGCAGCCATCAGCCACACAATCGGCTCCACAACCGCCGCCACCTCCCGCTCCGGCAACTGGTCCGCCAGCATCAGCACAGCCACCAGGCCCGCCAGCTGGGCCGCCCCAATAAGCCTGCGCGACAACGCACAAGCGCCAACCACTCGCACAATAAAAATGCCGGCCCGTTCCCGGGCCGGCATTTTCGCGTCCTGAGATTTCAGCCTATCTGAACTCCACCCATGCCGAATTGAGCACAGTCACTTCATCGCACTCAATCGCTGGGTAATCACGAACTGTAATACTACTTTCATCCATCGTCTCAATCTCGAATCCCGTCGTCCCAGCCAGCAGATAGCATCCGGTCGCGGCCAGCCCCTCGGGCAGCGATTCTGCCAGCTTGAATGTATTTCCCTCGACCGCTTTCACCGCCAATGTAACATTCGCCGATGGAAGCTCCAACTCCACTTCTCCGCACGAAACGCCAGTGCCATTCAGCACGTATGCTTTCAGCACTTTTCCATTCGCATCCACCGACACAAAACCAAATTGTCCGCGCAGGGTCACCGGGCCGAACTCGTTCACTTCATCGGCCGCGGCCGCCGACATTATGTAGTCAGTATGCCCATCAAGCTCCACAACCACTGCCTGCGAATCAGGATGGCGCTCCGATACTATCAGCCTTGCCGATTTGACCGGCGATTTCTCTCCGACATACGGTGCCATCACCGCTGCATAATTGCTCGACACACCCTCGACACCATCTCTCGCGACGCGCTCTGCAAAAATCTGCTGGATTGGCGGTGCATGCAGGTCGCTGCCGCTGTCACTGCGCCAACCCGGCGCATCGGCCACAAGCAGCCTGTCAACAGGCGAGACCACTGTCAAATCCATCTTGGTGTCCCCGTCCTGCCAGGTTACCGTGAATGGCTCGTCAACAAAACTCGCCCGCAGGTTGCTCAACCACTTAATCTCATCTCCAACCGCCTCCGGCGCCGTGCATGACAGATCGACAAGCTCCCCATTGCACTGGAATCCATAGCGCTGCAGCTTTCCACCATTTACTCGGAAGAAATCAACAGCGTAGGTCTCCTCATTCCCGCGCTGAACCAACGCCATTGTGCGCTGATATTTCTCACACTGCGCGTAGGCTGTATCATTGTGCGCCTGTATAACCTCAAGTCCCGGCCCCTCACCGAAAAAGTCCAGCGAGGAACCGAGTTGCCCCTTCGACTGCTGACTTTGGCCATCTACTGTCACCAGATTGTGCGAGAGCGTGCTTTTTGTCCACGCATTTCTGGGGTCATCCCAGATATAGCCGCGGTCTGAGGCAATCTCTTTCCCATATGCGTAGTAAATCAACCCGAGCGTGTCAAGGTGCCGGTGACCGTGATACTGGTACCCATTCAGATACAGTGCCGTCCCGCCTTGTGGTTGGCCACCCCGCAGAACCCCCACTCGCCAACCCGGAAACCATTCCGTGTGCAATGGCAACTCCGCCTGCGCCTCTGCGGTCATATCAGGATCGCGGTACCACAATGCATACTCGCTGCCAACCTGATCCAGCGTACCCCCCTGTGCAGCCTCAAGCAGTGAAGCATACTCGTGACCGTACCGATCCGCCAGAATCTCAGCATACACGGGGCTGAGCCCCGCGCGATAATGTGTATCGCCGATTACGGGCGCCCTGCGCCCTGGAGCAAGCATCCTCACCATGCTTTCCAGGCCCAGTCGATAGCGCTTCACATCATCAAATGGATTCAGATTATCAAAGCGCTTGCCCTCACCATCCACATAGCCTTCTGGGTCGGTATACCCCCGAAGAATTTCCGGTATGTCGCGCATCTCGCCAAGATGCATCCCGCTGTAGGACGGCGACTCCATGCAGAACCCATCCGAATGGAAACAATTTGCAAGCAACTGCTCAAATGCCCCAAGAGCCCAGCGTACTGATTCTGGCCGCTGAAACATAATCCCAGAGGCGGCACTCATTACCCGCGCTCGTCCACATTTGTTGTTGATGTCCTTCCAGTTTTCGCAATCGTCGGTGCAGGCTATGATGAGATCATTCTCTATTCGCTCGGCCATTTCCGCCGAAATGACCGGCGATCCATCCTCATACGCAGCATCCCGGATCAGATCATAAGCCACTGTCAGCGAGAGGATCGACCCGCCGTCACTTCCACTGCACCCAAATCTTCCGCCACCCCAGAAACCATTGCCCAGCAACGCATATCCATCTTTCTGATGCCGCCGGAATGGGTCAACGATAACTGCGGGCGCAAATTTCCCACCACCACCATATTGTCCCAGATTTCGCGCCGCTTCCGCTGGCGGACAATCTGCGAAAGTCCCATCATAGGTATGAAACAACCACTTCGGATACACTTGCGCGAAGCGATCGATAATCCACGCTGCATGCTCCGCATACATCACATCGCCCGTCAGTGCGTACAATTTCGCCATCGGCAGCACCTGCCCAAGACACCAACCAGTCTGCTTTGTGCGGATGACGCCACTGAAACTTGTATGGATGGGTTTGCCACACCATTGCAGCGCATAAGGGCTGGGGTTTTCTCCCGGGTGTGCGCGCTCTTCGGGGGTCTCATAATACTCAAACGTCTGCCCCATCTGCGCACAGGTCATCGCCCCTGTTTCGGGATACTCTGCGTTCGGATAGACTGTCCCACAGTATTTACACTGTATCTCGTCGGGACGTGCCACGTTCCAATTCCAGAGCCCGCATTCACCCATCGACGACTTTTCACCCACACATGCGGGGCAATTCTGCCCGTACGTCGTCCAGTTTGTCCGCTCTGTTATCATCCCGTCGAAGAATTCACGATCCTGCTGCATTGCGAACGCGACGCTACGCTTCCAGCCATCTACAATGCTCTTTGCCCAAGGATATCGCTCGCAATTTTCTTGCGCGCGAGCGATGTCTTGCGTTTTGTACAATGTACAGGGCTCTGCCAGCACCACAGTCACTGGCGCAATACCGAGCATCGCAATGCAGAGCCACAGCATTCTCAGAGGCGACAGCCAATCTAATAGTACATGTTCAGACATGAAATCACCCGGGGCGTGTGTGGTAAGGTACCCACACAGACTTCGCCCCGGGCAAATGTCATACCTTCTACAATATTTTTCGCTACGCGATCTGTATGCCTTTCATCTTGAACGCAGCGAAGCCTGGCCGCTTGCGGTAGTTCTCTTCAATATCCTGCTCAACACGACGTACGATTTCTGTGGCGATCGTATCGTCTGGAAGTGCCACAAACAGCGCGGTATTCGCTCCGGGCCAGACATCTGTATCTTCACGCCGACCATGTCGACCGGTCCCCGAACCCTCTCCAAAATTAGTATGATACAGGCTCATATCATCGAGTATCCGGGTGATGCGTTTTGAGAACTCTGTCTCAGCCATGATGAATAGACAACACATCTCCT
>CAYSRY010000120.1:0-5016 GCA_964433395.1 uncultured Armatimonadia bacterium
GATCGTGTTCTGCCGAGCTCCTCTTTCATTGTAAATCTTCCCGTATTTTCCGTGCCTCAGGTGCGTTTGTGTTCACAATTGCTGGGAAGCCCTGTGGAGTGGCGTGACCATTGTATGATGTCCCACCAATGATTGCTGGAACAACACTGGCAGCGACAAGGCCTCTTGTGTCGAAACACGTCATCAGAACACCTGTTCTGAGTAAGCATGGTCTACGTGGGGTGCTGAAGATAAAATTGCCCATACTGTAGGCGATCAGTCGGCCCCGATATACTTCGGTTCGCTGCAGACAGTGTGGATGATGTCCCCAGACCATGTCTGCCCCAAGATCAACACACAACCGGGCCAATGTACGTTGTGCCGGCGTAACCTGGGTGGTTACTTCCTGTCCCCAGTGCATGCCGACGATTACGATGTCTGCGGCCTCACGAGCTGCGGCAATGCTTTTCGCCAGCATTTCCTGCGTTCGGCGAGTCGGCATTCCATTCTGCGTCCACACCATGGCGACACCAGCCTGTGCATTGGTAGCCTCAAATTTCGCTGCGCGAGGCAATGTCGTTGCTTCAACGTAACTCAGCAGCGCCAGCCGAAGCCCCTTGCGTTCAATAATCACCGGCGCATATGCAGCCTTTGCGGTGCCTGCGCCGCTGCTGAAAATGCCGCCCTTCTTGAGAAACCTGCGTGTATCATCAAGTCCTGACACACCATGATCCAGCGCGTGGTTATTGGCAAGTGTAACTGCATCAACACCCATGCTATTCAGTGTGTTGAGAGCCTGCTCCGGTTCTGCACGGAAAATGAACTCCCGCCCAAGGAGCAATTCGCGATGTGTCTTAAGAGGGGTCGGGCTCCACTCTGTACTGATTGGAGTTTCAAGATTTACAAGCGCAACATCCGCAGATTGCATTAAGGTGCAAACTCCGTCGAAACCGCTCACTTCCATACCCAATTGATGGCGCTCAGCTGTAACTCCCGAGAACATCACATCTCCAGCAAGGGCAATCGTGATGCGCCGCGCACGCACCTCAGCGGTCCGACGTGTAAGCCACGTTGTTTGTGGCACAGGCCATCGCCGGGCCCGAATGTGTGCATCTGTGCCACACCCTTTAACGGTGAAAATATAAATAGCACTATCTGGGGCTGACACCTGAAGTTCATGATCAAAGGGGAGCAGCCATTTGGCGTGGTGTGAAAGAGGAATCCATCGAATTTTGAGTCCTGTTTCGCTTGCTGCTCGCGCAAGTTGCCGAAGAAGTGCTTCGGCACCGCCACCCATGCAGACAGCCGCGTTGGCAGAGGGCGCCATATAAAACGGCAACATGCTCTCTTCACAAGATAGAGCGCGTCCGGGACGCATGGGGAGCAGCACTTCGGAGATAATACCTGTGGGCTTGCCGGGGTGAATGACTAATCCATCAATACGCTGCAAAGCTGAGGAAAGATTGAGCGCTTCAACATTTCGACAATCTGTCGACCTGTTGTGGCCATGCTCCGCTGTCGCTGGCAGAGCGGCTGCCGTCAGGAGCAAACAGCTTGCCAGCAGACACGCAGAAATTATCCGCATCATGCTGCAGATGAAGTTGTTGCCACATTCGCGTAACTGCGGAGTTGAGATTTTTTCCGGGAGGCTTTCACGGCCTCAACTTCCAGAGCCTGCACCTTGCTTCTCAACAACATTACATATTGCTCATGGCTCTGACACAGATTACGAACGACTTCCTCACACAACTCCGGGGCAACACCGGCTTCAAGTGTCATACGCATTGTCCGCTCGAGATCAAACATCAATGCCCTCTGCTGGTTGTGAAGCTGCTGTAACTGTTTCGGGCGTGTTCGGCGACGGTGTTCATCGGTCAGTCGCGCAGACATATCCAGATAAAGCGCTTGCAGCTGCCTGGATATTTCCAAAATCTGCTCTGTCATTTCGTTCATGCTATCTGCCTCTCATTTCCGCCCCTGTTTTGTTTCATACACTCAATTCTCGCTTGCCTCCAAGCTTCAGCAAGTTGTGCAAGGAGGCCAACTGCTTCCTCAAGTTTCACGAAATCCTCTTCCAAGCCACCCTCAGTAATGAGGCGCTGAATGTAAATATACAATGTGCGTAACGAAGCCGTTAGTTTTGGCTCGACGGTATCATCGAGGGCCAGTAGCAACTCACTGAGAATTCGGCGAACATGGTCACTACATGACGCCCAGTCTTCGTATTGCCCAGCTTCGAGATACCGCATTCCTTCCCTCAAACGCCTGACTACTCCCTCATAAAGGAGGACGAGGAGCTGTTTCTGATCTACAGCACTTGTTTCGACCTTTCGATACAATCGAGCTGCGCTCTGTGCATATCTCATTGCTGCCAATCACCACTCCGCATCGCAATATATCAGGTTCAGTCTGACCCATAGTAATTCGTTGGAAGGCTGGCCAGCTGTTCTTCAAGATAAGAACTCAAACTCTCATTTTCGGCCAACACGCTTTCCATTGCGGACAATTCAGAGCGTAGATCCTCAAGGTATCGCTCCAGCTCGTCTTCAAGGTCTGTAATCTCTTCACCAATACTATCAATATTATTCGAAATAGTCTGAGTGGCGATAGTGATAGACCCATTCGTGGTATTGGTAACGCGATCTATATAGCCCTCCATCCTTGCAGCTATGCCCTGACTAATTCGAACAGTGCCCTTGCTGCCTGTCGAGGTAGCCTCAACGCGTAACATCAGCCCATCAGTCGTTTCGTTGCCTGTATTACCAGTCAGATATACCCCTCTGCCTGTCGCTTGCTCGCCATTGATTGTACCGGCAACGTCGCCTCCTTCATATTCGATCTCTGTACCGGCAGCATCGCCTCCAACATCCAGACCGCCTGCGCCTTTGGCCAGATTTGATGACACCTCAAAGCCGTACCTGCTCCCATAGGAATCGTGCTCAATGATAATCTGATCATTCTCGACACGCGCATCAAGTTTCTCACCATAGAGATCAAAACGCTCATTGAGACGATCTACAGCCTCTGTCAGAGTCATACCGGCAGTCAACTGAACGGAACACGCCCCATTGAATGTTAAGGTCTCGTCGACGGTTATTCCAGCCGACAAATTTGCCGACGAGGCAGTGGCTTTTGCTGCCACTTGTGTTATTTCTACGTCATATCCCGCACCACTGGATGCCGCGGTTGAAGTTGAGGCTGATACATAGGTGATTTCGGCGTCTGTCGCTTCGCCAGCGGTGCCGAACATTCTGGCAACCCCTGCCGAATTCTCCCAGAGCGCGTTCTCAAATACATCTGCATCGAGCACAAGATGACCATCTGTATCAGTAGACAAGCCTATCTGTGAAGGTAACGTCATGCCCGTCCCAAGGGCGTCGACAACATTCATAACCGCGCTATGGAGCCCATCCTCAAGTAAGCGCACAGCGGGATCGCCGAAATAAGTGCCACCAGTGCTTGTGTCTGCATCGTAGCTTTGCCCTGCATTCAAATTATCAATGATCGCGTTATAGCTGGACACAAACTGTGAGATCGACTGATAGGTCGCATTCGCGTCTTGTTGCACAGTAATGGTAATAGTTTTTGACGCATTTGCTTCCATCAGGTCAAGCGTCACACCATCGATCATGTCGTCAACGCTATTAGTGGCACGACTGACGCTGACGCCATCAACTGAAAGCGTAGCATTCTGCGCTGACTGTAATTGGTGTGCCGCATCCTTTGTAAGCACACCCAGCGTGACCAGCACATTACCATCTTCAACAAGCGTCGGCTGTGCGGCATCACCAGTAATTTGAAGCACGTATGTATTCTGTCCACTTTCATTTTCAACAGTCTCGATGCTGGCAGTTACCCCTGTGACAGTGTCATTGATCTGTCTAACAATGTCCTGCAGGCTGTCAGTGGCAAGATCAATGGCCAAATCAGTCCCATTTATGTTGATGGTGCCAGAAACATCGGCTGACAGGTCCAGGATGCTGGCAATTGTTGAGGCGGAGCTGGCCAAGCCATCTGAAGATACCACATTGCCCTCGGCATGCTTAGCCGAGGTGGTAGCATTCACGAGACCAAGGTTCTCCAATATATTGGTGGAGTTGGCGTCGACCATATCAATTGCGTTCTCCGCACCAGTACTGTGCCCCGTTAAAATGAGACGGTGATCGTCTTCGGCATAATCGACAACGGTTGCCCAGACACCGGCACCCGCTATGTTGATGTTTGCTGCTATATCTTTCAGGCCGTCTCCACTGTCTATCGTAATTGTTGTGCCATTGATGATAATGTCCCCACTGAGCCCGAGAGCTTCAGCGTCATCGGCAAAGACTGCAGACGATACTTTTTCAGCAGTCGCCAGCTGCTCAACGATCACATCAAAACTCCCAGAAGCGCAGTCACCTGCAACTGTCACTCCGATAGCACTGGAATCACTACTGGAACCAGCGTACGTCAACAGTGTATCAGCATCATCCAGACCATCTGCACTGACGCCCAGACCAATAAGCATCGATGTCAGTGACTGATATTCCGTCAGACATTCAGTCTGCTCGGTCTTGCGGGTCTCCAACTGGTTGATGCGTACTCGCTTTGTCTCTTCGACCTGCTCTATAATAGCTGAAGTATCTATACCCGAAATGATACCATCAACATAAATGCTGCCTATGCTTGAGGACATTCTACGTGGCCTCCCTCAGCGCTAAAAAACAGGCTTCATTCTCTATATGTCATTATCGTCCCATACGTGCTTAAAGTTGAATAATATTTGAACAAATAGGCTAAAACGCCCGGCAAGAGGGAAGTTTCCAGTCCTCCGCCGGGCGCCGCTATTGCATACCTGCTGACTGCTAATCAGGCTTTTCCTCTACCCCTGAATCAGGCTGAGAACGTTCTGTGGCAATGAATTCGCCTGTGCCAAGAAGCTGGTGGCCGACTGCACCAGAATCTGGTTGGTCGTGAAGTCCGCCATCTCACTACCAAAATCTGTATCGCGAATTGAGCTTTCAGAAGCGGCGAGATTCTCGCGCGCTACTGCAAGAG
>CAYSRY010000120.1:5116-9944 GCA_964433395.1 uncultured Armatimonadia bacterium
CAACGTACCCAGCGCTTTCCGTCCCCAATGTCAGACTCGCTGCAGCGATGTCTCCATGATTGACGATGGTCGTCTTGGTCCCTGAGGAACCATCCAACAGCGCACGTCCACCATAAGTTGTGTTACTAGCAATTTGATCGATCGTTTTGATTGCAGAAGCGACCTGTTGCTGCAAAGCGGCTCGGGAATCCGCATTGTTGTTCGAATCCGACGCACCGCTGACGGCCAGATCCCGCATCTGTCGCAGCAGAGTATTGACTTCATTCAATGCACCCTCTGCTGTTTTCACAACGTTGACACCCTGCTCCGCATTCGATTGTGCAACATCCAAGCCTGAAACCTGAGCTCGAAGCAACTCTGACAACACAAGCCCCGATGGATCGTCGGCTCCTCGGTTGATCCGCAGACCACTTGACAGTCGCTCAATGTTGTTGCTGATCTTTTGCGTATTCGCTTCCAGGTTGCGCTGCGCGTTCATTGCCGAAACATTCTGGTTAATTCTGGTCAGTGACATTCGTTGTTCCTCCTTGAAACTTTCTCGTGGATGCAGTTTCCGTACCGCACTCTTGCAGACCATTCATGGTGGAATATTTGCCGGCGTCCTTTATCAGGTCTCTTTCTTCACCTCCATTCAGGTCTGCTACCACGAGATTGGCACAGAAAATGCATGTACCAACCATGGCGACGCGTGTGGCTTCTGTTGTATCAATAACAGATCGCAGCAGACCTCGCGTATAGTCGCTTCTCCCACCCAGGAGCGGGCCCGGGGGTGTCCCCAAAACTACCTCCGGGCCCTCATGTTTTTCTTCTTCTGTGTAGTGTGTGTCACTACTACTATCGGCACCACAGACTCTTTCTGAAGTGGTCTTGTGCAAAACAACTTTTATGGGCGTATACAAAAAAGCTCTCCACCTAAGTAGGTGGAGAGCTTTTCATATGCATGAAAATAGGTGAAACTTCAATCGTCTAACCCAGAGGTCTCAATGTCTTTCTGATGTAATTCGTCAACCGTCACACCGGCGGCCATCTCGTTGGACAATACTATCTCGTCATAGAGCTCTTTACGATAAATCGCCACATCATCAGGTGCAACAAAACCTAAGCGGACCATATTGCCCTTAATCTCGACGACTTTCACAACTATATCATCGCCAATGCGAATCTCTTCGTCTTTTTTCCTAGTCAGTACAAGCACGCTAATCCCTCCGTGGACCAATTCACCACCAGGTGCCACTCTTCCTGAGTGGCGAAAAATCGTCACACAAGAAGTCCCTTTTTATAACCAAGTTGTATCGGGACACGAATGAGTTCCATCTTGCCAGGCAGAACAACCTGTTTGCCAATATTTTCATTCATATTGACTAAGATTGGCGCGAGAAGGTTCGCTGTGACACCATCCACGAGTTTTGTCAATATTACCAAAATACACAGACCCTCACAATTGTTAATACCTATAGAACTGAGCAATTGTGTATCCAACGCGAAATCTCGTTTTTCAAACAGGCGAAGGGCAAATCCTGTCCAAAAGGAAAGCTGTGGATATTGCAGGCTCTGCAGCCATACCGTATCGCCATCCTCGGACGGTACCACCAGTGAGAAATCGAGATCTTTCCCGAATGGCGCGATCCCGTCGGGGAAGTGTATTACAGAGTCTTTCCCAATATCCAATTCGCCGAAACGCGTTGTTTCTATTATCATTAATCACTCAACTCCACATTGTGTTTCTAAAGCTGATCAAACAACGTTGGCATGTCGGCTATTTGCCCAGCTGCAGCCAATGCCGACTGGTAAACTGTTTTCTCACGCAAAAAGCTCATTAGTGCCTCTATTTGATCTACATCCTCAATCTCGGCCAACACTGTACTGCTCTGTAGCTCAGCATCCTCAGCCACTGTCAAACTTTGCTCTATTCGCATCCCGTGTGCACCTACTATACCCCGCTGCGTCAGCACATGCTCCTGAAGCGTTTTGAGCTCTTCCATGTGCTCCTGCACTCCAGCCATATCTCCAGCCTCAATGTCTTGGGCAAGATTTTCCATTACTTGGAAAAGGTCCTCATCCACTTCTGGTACTGCGCGATCGCCAGTGCTGTCTTCAAAATTGAAAACCTGTGCCCCGGTCACAGTTATCTGTGCGCTGCGCCCAGGTGCAACAGAAATTGTCATTGGAACATCATCACCCACATATTGAACTACATCCGTGTCGTCTTCAGTTGACACCAATGGGGAGGTTCGATTGTCGGTGCCAGCTAACAGATAAGTTCCATTGAATTCGCCATTGCCCACAGTGACAAGCCGCTCCATTGCAGAACGTACCTCTATAGCACACGCGGCGAGCCCTGTATCTCCGAGGCCGGTTTGTGTCGAACTCATGGCGGCATCATATGCAGTTTGTATCGGTGTTGAGACATTGTTCAGAAGATCGTCCAGCGCGTCATTGATTTGTTGGGCATTGGTAAGAGTACTTTGGGCACTTAACGATGTCGCTAGAGCTCCATGCGCCCGCAGTGACTGGCTGGCTCCTATCGGATCAACAGAGGGCCTGCCTATTCTTTTCCCGCTGGTTATCTGTTGAGTGAGCGCACTTATATTGCCTTCGGAATCCCTGATATTCTGCGAGAGCAAATCTATGTAACTATTGGTTGAAATCCGCATTTCAATCCCTCCATGGACATGCTCAAATCATTGTAATTTTCCCAGCTATGATTCAGTCTATGGACATCTGCGTTTATGAAGAAATTGCGAACAACGCATCCATCATTTCTTCACTTATCTGCAGAATTCGTGTTGCAGCATTGTACACTTGTTGATACCTCAGCAGTTCCAATGCTTCTGTATTAAGCGAGACACCTGTCTGCGATTCATAGTCATTCCGCAGACTCTCAACAACTGCTTCACGCGCTTCTACAATGTCTGCTGCGGCTGAACAGTCGCTGCCAACGCCACCAATGAAATCCGCATAGAATTCCGTTGCCGAAAACTTCCCTCCGCCAAAGATCTTCTCATTGCGCAACTGGCCTATCGCTGATGCATTGGCACCATCGCCAACCGCACCGCTTGCACTCGCTGCAAGCAGCTCAGGATCATCGAGAATTGCAGAGTTGATGCTGAACGTTGTCGCTGGACTCGTCGAGTCATATGTGAAAAGGGCAAGGCCAGCGTCGCCGTTCAGATCGAAGCCTCCAGCATGCAAGGTATTCATTTCGTCGGCAAGCGTCTGCGCAAATTCATTCATGGTAGCGATATATGCTGATACTTCATTATCACGAACGCTGACAAGCCCTGCCAGTTCGCCACCCAATCCCTCTGGCTCTGCCACTTCTCCCAGACATATCTTTCGCATGCCAGGATTTGTCGCATCCAACTCCAGCGACAATTCGGTCACATCGTTCAACTGTACAATGCGTCGGCCACCGATCATCACATCAATCTGGTTATTTTGCTGCTCGATGCTATATGCACCAGTCAGACTGGAAAGTTCCGTCAATGCCTGATCGCGTAAACCTGTGAGATCATTGATTGTCGCGTCGTTGCCCGCCTCACCAATCTTCCGATTGTATTCTGCAATATTTGCTGCAAGCCGATTGGCCTCTTGCACCCGCTCACCCAGCATGTCATCTATTTCTGTCCGCATGCTATGAAGAGATTCTGTCCGCTCACATAGCATGTCGCCTAATAGCTCTGCGCGCAGCACTGCTTCCTGGCGGCTTGCTTCATTACTCGCATCAGTGCCGATCTCTTCAAAACTATTGAACATTTCGCCCATATTGTCGACTATGCCATCTTCAGTGAATTCAGAGAAGAGTGACTCAACTTGCGCTAGTACGCTCTGTCTGGCGCTCGCCTCACCAAGAGTCGCTGATTGGTGATCAAGCTGCGCCTTCGCAAAGGTAGCTTCCAGTCGCTCTACCGCGCTGATTCGTGTACCTTGACCTGCAGTTTGCGATCCTGTCCCCCAAGTAGTGCCAGCAATCGGCTCGGATACTGGTACTTGTCGCACGTACCCCTCTGTATTCGCATTCGCAACGTTGTGCCCCACAATCTGCATTGCGGTCTGCTGAGCCAGCAGTGTATTTTTTGCCAATTCAAGAATACCTTGCGACATGGTCCGTATCCCTCCTGATTTTAATCGCTCAGGTCATCGGTATCTTTCCTATGCCGACTTGCTTACCGCAACGCCATTGCTGCATTGCTGGACCGCGCCCGTTCTATCATATGTCGGCCCTTTTGACTGGGGATACAGCGTCTGCAGAGCGAGCGTAAAACACGCCAGGGCATCCGCCAGAAGTTCCTGATTCACTTGTGCCTGCATACTTGCCTTACGCTGTAATTTTGCGATTTTGTCAGCGTTCGGTATATCTGCTGAACTCCCATACTGCCTCAGGCTTTCTTCTCGACACCTGGCCGCTGAGAGCATATGAGCCTCAAACTGATCATTCAATTCGGCAAGCTCCTCGACACCTCGGGACAAAATCAGATTCCGTTGCCGAAGCGTCAGCTCGCAGAGGTCTTCCCAGATCCCCAGCTCATAGTCTCCAACCAATTTCTCCGCTCGCGTCGCGACTTCATGTATGCTCAAAATCACTCAGCCTCCTGTTCACGGTCACTGATGTGTGTCACTGACTGCTGCGGCTGTAACACTTGGTGACAAGGCAGTGTAGAGCAACTCTCCGATGCCCAGCGCCCCTCTTTGCGCCAGTTCATTTGCCAGTTCAATATCGCGTTGAGATTCAAAAATCCGCTCGCCGCTGCTCTTTGGTATGAAACCTTCTTGCATGCCGCTGTCTCGCATGACTTTCAGCATCTGCGCGGTGAAATACGCCTCAAAC
>CAYSRY010000121.1:0-9921 GCA_964433395.1 uncultured Armatimonadia bacterium
CCCCGTTCGCGGGCTGCAATGGCCATGTCAATGGTTACGTGATTGCGGCCCGAAGTCGAGATAAGAATGAGTGCGTCGCCTTCGCCTGCGGGCGAACCTTCGAGCAGAATGCGGCCATAGCCCGGAAGCCGCTCAATCTGCGAGGTCATCGGCATCGGGCGGACCGACAGGTCCATCCCGTGCGGATAGATGGCGTTAATCAGCATCAGCCCGCCGGTGCGATAGCACGCTTCCATGGCGAGAATGAACGAATGCGTTGCGCCGAATGCGAAGCACGTATGCCCTGAAGCGATGGCATCGGTGAGCAGATTTGCGCCCGCACAGATGTTCTCGTGCTCGCCCTCAAGCCTGTGCATCCCATCGGCAGCAGCATCAATATATGCTTTGGCGGACATGCTTTTGCCTCCTGCGCGAATGTATTCTGCAGTGGTCAGCTACCGCGCGAAAGTCTAGTAACCCTGCTCGTTGTACTGTTTCTGCATCGCTGCGTTGAAATCCGGGCCGTCAGGCCTGTTGCCGCTGATATAGTGGCTGGGCTTCAGGCCGCGCGCGATTAGTTTCTCCGCGATGCCGATCTGTATCATCCAGCAGATAAGAATTGACGTAACACCGGAGATTGGCACGATGCGCTCATCAAGGCCGTCGACGTCAATGGCTGCGTCGCCGTACGGGACGTTGCTGTCGATGATGAAATCGCAGACTTCGTGCAGGCTCACGGCTTCTGCGTCAGGCTTGACATCTTTGGCGTAGTTGACGGAGGTAATACCGATGACTTTGACGCCGATTTCCTGCGCTGCGCGGGTCATGGCGATTGTTCGGGTCCCGCGGCCCGAGACCGAGCCGACGATAAGGCAGTCACCGCGGCGCATACGGCTGCTGCGGACGGCAAAACGTGCGGCTTCGGCGAGTTGGTCAAACGGTTCTTCGTGCTCGCGGCTTCGGTTGGTACCGCCGGGCTCGTCAATGTTTGCAATGTGGTCGCGCACAGTGGATGAATAGTCGAATGGCTGGACGCAGACGAGGCCGCCTGCGCGGTGGAACATATCCTCAGCATTGCCATGCCCCAGCGGGCTGATGAAAAATCCGCCGCCTGCGACGAGTGACTCGGTGATCATTTCGGCGGCCGCGTCGATAGCCTCGCCCGACTTTGTCTCAAGATCATCGATAAGCTCACGAATACGGCCAAGATACACATTCTGCAACATGATGGTCTCCCTGTGGAACGGATGGAATCTATTTCGTGTAAACAGTAGCATCCGGGAACGCCTGCTGCGTTTCAAGCACGCGGGCGTGAATGCTCTTGCTTGTATCGATGCCGTCATTCTGCATGAGTTTCAGTACCGCTCCAACGGCTATCCGAGTTGGAACGACTTCCGGTTGCAGAGTGGAGTCGTGCCGGAGTATGTGTTCGCAGAAAGTGTCCCAATAGAGCTGCGAGCCCTGAAGCAGTCCAGCAACCCCAAGCAGGGGATAGCCCTCGCCGACCACGCCGAGGTCCTCAATGACTATTCGCCCGTATTCGGAGAGGTGCTCAGCCGATTTGTGCACAATGTCCAGCGCAATTCGGTCGCCCGCCACAGCTTCACGCAGTACCACGGGGGCTACTGCTGCAATCTGCGCACGGGTAATCTGCCCGGACGTAATCGGGAGTCCGACGACTGACAGCAGCAGACTATCGTAGCCCATCGCCTCAGGCACGGCTTCACCGAGTGTAGTCTGCAATTGGGGTGACCATTTGGCGCGCAATGCGGCTTTGATGCCTCGCAGACCAAGATCCCAGCCGCCGCCCTCGTCGCCCAGAATAGGGCCAAGGCCGCCCAGCCGAAGCATACGGCCATCGGGCGTCCTACCCTGTACCCACGAACCAGTTCCGGAAAGGGCGAGGATGCCCCAGGTGCGCTCTGCGGCCGCAAATGACGCATCCCACTCGAAAACGCTGCGGCAGGTCGCGGAAATCCCCATCTCGCCGAGAAACTCAACCAGGTCATTGGCTACCCATAGAGAGCCGATCGAGAGGTCGGTGACGTTCTGTCCTTCGAGCGCCGCCTCAACGGCTTGTTGCACCGAATTAGTCGACGCTTCAGTGCTCTGGTAGGACGTGGCTCCTGCGTGGCCCCATCCGAGAACGGTGCCAGTTTCATCTATGAGTACGGCGTCGCATTTTGAGCCGCCGCCGTCAATGCCAAGATAATGTCGCACTTTTCTTCACCCTGAATGTGCGCGCATGGCGCAGCAATAAAAAAACCCGGTACAGGCGGCTGTTTTCGCGCTCCTGTACCGGGAAACCTCCAGTATAATCGTTAAAAATACCAGCCTGGGCGTGGAATCGGCACAGTAATGACACGATCCAGCGCGCACAG
The DNA here is from genome assembly GCA_964433395.1 of uncultured Armatimonadia bacterium. Taxonomy (GTDB): domain Bacteria; phylum Armatimonadota; class Zipacnadia; order Zipacnadales; family UBA11051; genus UBA11051. Next base: position 2,361 of record CAYSRY010000121.1, read on the forward strand.
CAGCTCATCGGAGCCGGCCAGCTCGTCCGTGATGGCCAGACCTGTAGCCGGCCTGACACCAAGCCACATGCGCGTAAGCGCATTGACCGATGCCTCGAGCGTGGGCAGTGAAGCATCTCGCCCCACCTCGGCCGAGGAATCCGGACCAAGTGTGACCACGTATTCACCGCCGATGCCTTTCCAGGCAACCTGTTCCGGCATGTGTTTTTCAATCGGGTCGGTGAGTTTGAGATTGAATTGCACCGGCTCAGCATCCAGATGTGTCGCAGCCATACATGCGGGCAGATCGCACATTCTCATCTGCCACCATGGATGAGTGTCGTATTTGGGCTGGAACTTCGAATTCTCGCGTTCGCAGTGCGTCCGGATTGGATTGCGCACGAAATCAGGCAGCTGAATGGTGGGCGGCTCCCACATTTTCACAAGTTTGACCTGATCGCCCCAGCTTTTGATGATTGCCATGAGCTCCATGAACTGCTCATAGCTTTGGTAGGTCATCCATATGACATGATATGGCCCGCTACCGACATTTTCTGCTCCAACCCACACATGATGCGTAATGTCGCCATTTTCGTCGCGGTAGCCGAGGCCGAATGGCTTGGAATCACGGGACGCCATACGGGTTCGCGTAAATTCCGCATGGGAAATAGTGCACCCTCCATGCCAGCGCATTGAATTGAGACGGGATTTGTGAACTGCCTGCCAGTCATCGAAAGTGATGCGCTCCGGCACACGGAACCGCGTGTCAATCATCAGAGACATCGGGTCGAAACTGATTTCTGTTTCGTAGGCGCCTGTGCCAAAACCAAGGCGGTTGTAGAACCCCTGCTCAAACATGCCGAGACCGGCAATAACTGCCCCTTTGGCAACTCCTTCGGCGATCGTGGCCGATGTGAGTTTTGCAGCGAATCCCTGCTTGCGGGCTATGCGACTGGTCGTCACGCCAAGTACGGCGCACATCTGCAGATCCTGTGAGAGATATTGAACAGTTCCAGTGCCAGTTTTGACCATACACTCCGGTGTGCCCTGAAGTTCGACGACAAATGTGTCCGCAGCATTGATTGCAACGTCCATTACCGCGCATTCTTTTTCAGATCCGTCTATCCACCCCACTTCTTTCCAGATTCTGTGAGCGGCTTCCGCGTCTTTGTTTGCGTCATATCTGCGGTAATCCACAAGCAAGCCTCCCGATTCGGGTGTGAAATGTCAGCAATGCTATATAGACGGAACGACCAGTGTCTTATAAAAAGACCCCGGCAGAAATTTCCACCGGGGTTCACATATTGACTGGACGAGATAACCCTCAGTCACGGCGCCTGAGAAACGCGGGGATGTCCATGTCGTCTTCGTTATAGGTCGGCGTTTCCTGCTCGAACGGTGCCGGCGCCGGCGGCTGAGGTGTGGCGATACTGGGAGCCGTGGGAATCGCCTGAGCCGATGGCGCTGTGCGCGCCGGTTCGGCGGCAGCTTTTTTGGTGCCCTTGCTGAAATCCACGTCGAAGCCTGTGGCCAGAACGGTTACCCGGATCTGGCCCTCCATCGCGTCGTCGATGACTGCGCCAAGTGTCAGATCGACACCTTCGCCCTCGCCGTCGGCAGCTTCCTGAATGATGCGGGAGGCTTCGTGGACATCGCTGAGGGTCATGTCCGGGCCGCCGGTCACGTTGAGCAACACTGCCCGAGCGCCATCAATGCTGGTCTCAAGAAGCGGGCTGGAGATCGCCGCGTTCGCGGCCTCACTGGCGCGATTTTCGCCGGAGGACTCGCCAATACCCATCATGGCGGTTCCTGCGTCAGCCATGACAGCGCGGACATCTGCAAAGTCCAGATTGATCAGGCCCGGTACGACAATGACTTCACTGATACCCTTGACGCCTTGCTGCAGAGTCGTATCGGCCATGCGGAACGCTTCCTGAAGAGAAAGCTCCCTGTCGGCCAAAGTCAGCAGGCGATCGTTGGGGATGACAATAAGCGTATCAACGTTTTCCTTGAGACGCGCAATGCCCTCTTCGGCCAGGCGGGTGCGCTTGCGCCCTTCGACGGTAAATGGTCGCGTCACGACACCGACCGTCAGAGCGCCCATTTCTTTGGCGATCTGAGCGACAATTGCGCTCGCGCCGGTGCCGGTGCCTCCGCCCATGCCGCACGTGATGAACACCATATCAGTACCATCAAGAGACATCAGAATCTCCTGACGGCTTTCTTCGGCCGCCGCACGGCCCAGGTCAGGATTCCCTCCGCTGCCAAGTCCCCGCGTGATCTCGGAACCGATTTGCAGTTTCTTGTCTGCGGCCGACAGGTCCAGTACCTGTGCGTCCGTATTGATGGCCAGGTACTCAACACCCATAAGCCCGGATTCTATCATCCGGTCGACAGCGTTGGAACCACCGCCGCCGACGCCAACTACGCGGATTTTTGCATACTCTTCCACGTTTGGCCTCAGCATAATGTCGTTTGCCTCCTTGTAGGCTGCGCAGGCTGCGAGTACTCGCTGCCAGGGTGGATCTCCTGGTTCGAATGATTGCCGCGATTATCCAAATCAGCAGCACAACTATCCCGCTACGCAAATTGTCGAACATCTGCGGTAAAGGAATCGGCTGTGCGCTGCATGGGTGCATTATAATATCGTACGGTTACTAGCGCAAGCGCCGCTCATACATACGTCATCAACGATATTGCAATGGCATATGTTTCTTCATCATCCGAGGCGTTTCCTCCCGCCTCCGTTTACTTCCGATCTCCCGGCGGCACGGCGACTTTCACACGCGCCGCGCGCAGCAGGCGCCCCTCGAGGAGATACCCCGGCTGCACGACTTCAACGACCGTGTTTTCCGCGACATCATCGCGCGGCACGGCCTCCACCGCCTCATGTTTCTGCGGGTCGAACTGCTCTCCGACCGTGTTCACTTGCTCCACACCATTGCATTCGAGGAAATATTGGAGCTGGTTGATGATCATCTCGACGCCCTTGATCAGCCCCTCGAGGTCATCGGACGAGCCCATGGCGCACAGGGCCTGATTGCAGTTGTCTGTAATCGGCAGCAAATCGCACAGAAGATTTTCATTTGCAAATTTGCGCTGCTGTGCCACGTCTTGGGCGACGCGCTTGCGATAGTTCTGAAGGTCCGCCAGAGCACGCAGATAATTTTCCTGCGCCTCCTCATACATGGCCTTCCAGTCAGGCGCAGCCTCCGCGAGCTCCTCGTCGCACGGGGCGGCGTTGTCGTCGCCTTGTGTGAATTCCTCTTCGGTATTCATGTCTTTCATCTGCGAAACACTCCAATTGCCATGCTCAGGACCTGAATGTGAATGCCAGCGTCAGGAGCGTGGCGCGTAACAAGTATTATATTGGCGATTATCATCGCCGTAGCTGCAATAATCAGGTGAAGCGGCAAGCTGAGCCTGCCGTCAGCTGCGACTGGGTCCGTTGGCGTTTTCAGGCAGCACCGCATCAAGAGTCTCGGCCACGAACGTGACTACCGAAACGACCGCTTGATAGTCCATGCACATCGGCCCAAGCACGGCGACAGCCCCCGCCTGCAGGCCGGTCGCAGCATATGGTCGGGCGACGAGGCTGCAGGGGTGGATGCCACGGATGCGATTCTCGCCACCAATAGTAATTGTGACTTCAATATTCTCCGCAGCACGAATCAACGCCTCTCGCAGCACCGCGTGCTGATCGAGCGTTGCGATGAAATCGCGGAGGCTGTCAGAATGCTCAAAACCGGGCGCACCGAGAATATAGCTTGTCCCGTCTACATATAATTCGCGGTCATCTTCGCCCTCAACGGCTCTGCGCAATTCCTGGACAAGGGCTTCGGGAGCTTCACGCCCTGGAAACGCGGCCGCCAGGTCTGAGGAGCCCAAGGTTGAAAGCTGGCCTATCGCGCGCCCACGGTGCTTCCGGTCCAATGCACGTGAAAGCGCCTTGATCTGGTCAAACGTCATAGGCTCCGGACTCCGAAGCAACTGCTGCACTTCCTTGCCCGTGTCCGTTATATAGGTGAGCAACAGCGTGTGGCTGCTCACTGCAGTCACTGTTATCTGCGCAAACCTGTCACGGGTCTGCGAAGGACTCATCACAATGCCCGGGCAGCCCGTAAGAGCTGCGAGGCTGCGAGAAGTGGCACGCATAAGCGAACGAGGCTGGCTCTTGAGGCGGCGACACTCGTTGTCATAAATGCGAATTGCATCCGCATGTTCGGGAAGCAGTTGCTTATCAAGCTGATTCACGTACAGCCGGAAAGCTACTGGCATAGGCACACGCCCGGCAGACGTGTGCGGTTGCCGGAGATAGCCGGCCTTTTCCAGATAAGCCATCTCATTGCGGATTGTCGCGCTGCTGACCGTGAACCCGTGATTCTCACGAAGCTGCTTCGAACCCACTGGTGTTTTGGTGGCGATGTGCTCACGAACCACTGCCAGCAGGATCGCTCGTTGTCTTGGCGTCATTGGCGGCGCCGGGCTATGCATCATGTTCCGGACGCCTCCTGCGTGTGGAACTATTTCCGGAAAACTACTCCCTCATATATGAAGATAGCAGGTGTGATGCGACCTGTCAATGAATGCCTGCATCAGCCTGTGTACCCGCCGTCGAAAATCAGCAGCACACGCTGACTCCTCGCCGCCCAATACTAAGGTAAGTCCGCAGATGCTGACACGCGCAAATCACTCTGCCACTCCGACAGATCGCTGCGCACAGCGTGAGATACGCCAATCAAAATCGAATCTGCTCAATCAACCTTGGCCTGTCACGAAAACTGGAATATCCCGTTGACAGTTATCGTAGTGATGTGCTATCCTGCAACTCCGCGGGCTTCCTTGTAGCAGTGGGAGGCCCATTGTTATTTTGTTTGACGCAGTGAACCGTAAATGCGACAATGAGCATGGCCGCATCCATCTGCGGATGTGGCAACGTGGCATATTCATATTAATGGGCGCAAGTCACACGCAAACGAGAGGGCATTCAGAAGTATGAGGACCAGGAAACCGAGAAAACAGCAGAAGGACGACCTCCAGGAGCGCGTAGTCCGAATCGACCGCACGCGCAAAACCGTCAAGGGTGGCCGCGTCTCATCGGTCCGAGTATGCGCTGCGGTCGGCGATGGAAAAGGACGCGTTGGTCTGGGAGTTGGCAAGGCCCGTGAAATTCCCGTGGCGATTGAGAAAGCCATGAAACGCGCCCGGGAAAACATGATTCGTATCCCGATGGACAACTACACAATTCCGCATAAGATCCAAGCCAAAGTGGGAGGCGCGGTTATTCTTTTGCGGCCGGCTTCAGAGGGTACCGGAGTTGTCGCCGGTGGCGCAACTCGCCGCATCCTTGAAGTCAGCGGGGTCCGAGACATTCTGACCAAGTCTCTTGGTAGCGGTAATGTCTTCAACCGTGCACATGCCTGCTTCAAGGCTCTCAAGCTGCTCTACAACCCGGCCAGCATTGCTGCTGCCCGGGGTAAAAGCGTCAGCGAGATTCTGGGGCGCGACGTTGTAGACCCATACCTTGAGGCTGAAAGAGCAGCCGCAGAGGCGGCAGAGGCACGCATCGCCGACGCTGCTGCTGCAAAAGCAAAAGCTGCAGAAGCAAAAGCTGAAGCCGAAGAAATGGCGAAAGCCGCTGCAATGGCTGATGCCGAAGCAGAAGCGGAAGCTGCAGCCAAGGCCGAAGCAGAGACAGAGGCAGAGGCAGCCGCTGAACCCCAGACAGAAGTCGAAAGCGCACCTGAAGTTGTGGCCGAGGAAGTTGCTCCCGCCGCCGAAGAAGAAGAGCCGGAACTTGATCTCACTGATCTGCTCGTAGACGACGAGTAAGTCCGCTCGTCCCAAAAGTCTCCATTGGCAGTCTGAGATGCTGAAGTGACGCCTCAAGGCAGAGTATTGCCTGAATTATGACGAATATCAGCAGAGCCCACCATGATATGGCGGGCTCTGTTTTTTTGTGCTCTGCAGGATTGCCGGATGTCTACGGTATGAAGCCTGCTTCGACGCCCGCGCGCATGGTCTCACATATGGCGATGAGATAATCGTCAATAATCTGGCCCTCGTCGCACCATGGCTGGACGTCCAGAAAGCCCTGTCGCCCCTCGTATATGAAGCCCAATGTGCTGTAGCGTCGGTATAGAATCCGTATATTGCCAATAACGCCTTGCTCGTCAGTGGCCACGTCGCCTTGCAGGTTGTTGTACTGATGACCGCGAGCCTCGATTGCAACTCGAGTGGCGGCATCTATATGACGGACGCGTTGCCTGCACTCCTCGCTGAATGCGCCGTTCATGATGAAACAATTGTAGCCGCAGCCATGCAGGTCAAGATAGCATTGGGGAGGCTCACTGGCATCCATGTAATTCAGCAGTTGCTGAAATTCGACGGAGCGCGTCTCCGTCTCACTGACCGGACGGTTTGCCAGAATGCCAGCATCGTTGAAGCGGCCACCGAGGAAAAGCACATCTGTAGGGTCAATGCCATGTTCAATACACTCCGCAAGCGCGGGGACCGAGCGATCATGGCGCCACGATTGGGCCATGCCATCCATGCCTGCGGTTGGCCAGCCGACGAAGCTGTCGGGGCAACGCGACCGCCCATCTGGATTGAGGCATGGAACCACAGTGATGTCGAGCATGCGCGCGAGATGGCAAATCTCTGGCCATGGAGTACCACGGAGGTCCTTCCCGGTGTGAATCACGCTGAGAAAATTGAAGCAGGCTGCGACGGTCCCAGGCTCATGTCCATGCGTACCTCCAATGAGCCAGAAACGCTGCAGGCCAGGGTTGGGGTAGCGGACGAGGTGGAGATTGCGACCTCCGGCAGAAATGCCGTAGCGGACTACGCGGTCCGGCGAAAAGCGGGCGATTCGTGCAGCAATGGCGGCGTCACTGGCCGGCCAGAAAGCGGGAGCTTTGACGCGGGCGATGAAACGCTGATCCATGGAGCGACCTCCAGGCCAGGTACAAACATAATTTGACACGACGTACTATTCGACAACGGCGGGGCCAGGCCTGCTTCTGCGTACACAAAAAAAGGGACAGGCAAATGCCTGTCCCTCGTATTACGTGCTTGACGAAACGGCTTACTCGTCGTCGTCGTCGGTCTTCTCTGGCGCCTGAGCGATGAGGCTCTCGGTTGTGAGGATCATGCCAGCGATCGAGGCGGCATTCTCAAGTGCGTAGCGCGTGACTTGGACGGGGTCGATGATGCCAGCTTTGACGAGGTTCTCGTACTCGCCAGTGCGGGCATTGAATCCCCAGTTCTTCTTGGCCTTCACAACGTCTCGGGCCACAATTGCGCCTTCGTAGCCAGCGTTAGTGGCGATCTGGCGCAGTGGCGATTCCAGAGCGCGCCGGACGATATCGACACCGATTGCCACGTCGCCGTCGGCCTCGATCTCGTCAAGAGCGGAAATGGTGGATACAAGCGCCGTGCCGCCGCCAGGTACTATACCCTCGGCAACAGCTGCGCGCGTGGCGGACAGAGCGTCTTCAAAGCGGTGCTGCTTCTCTTTGAGCTCCGTCTCTGTGGCCGCCCCGACTTCGATGACGGCGACGCCACCGGAGAGCTTCGCCAA
>CAYSRY010000122.1:0-9842 GCA_964433395.1 uncultured Armatimonadia bacterium
GTTGGCTTCACGATGAGCGCCAAGCGGCAGGTTATTTTCATCTTCCCAAACCTGGCGACAAACATGCCAGATGAAGCCGATGTCATCCCTGCACGGTCAAAAATGCTTGACACAAATATCATCATAGATGGGCGCATATGTGACATTGTATCGACTGGTTTCATCGCCGGGCCAATCCTGATACCGCAGTTTATCCTGCAGGAGTTGCGCCACATTGCCGACTCGTCAGATGAACTGAAACGTGCCCGCGGGCGTCGTGGGCTTGAAGTGTTGAACCAGTTGAAAGGGCTGCCACGCACGGATGTGCGTGTATGGGACGAGTATCCGCCTGAAGAAGAACATATTGAAGTCGACGCGCGCCTGGTGAAGGTTGCCAAGCTCAGCAATGCCACCATCGTGACAAACGACTATTCAGTGAACGAGATGGCGCGCTTGCAGGCCGTTCCAGTGCTGAATGTGAACGAGTTGGCATCGGCGCTGAAGCCAGTATATCTGCCTGGCGAAGAAGCAACTGTCATGATTGTCAAGGAAGGCAAAGAGCCTCGGCAGGGCGTAGCATATCTTGATGACGGGACAATGGTAGTCATTGAAGAAGGAAAAGAACTCATTGGTCAGACGGTGCTCGTACGTGTGACCAGTGCTCTTCAGACAGCCGCAGGCAAGATGATCTTCGCAGACTTAGTCCGCGAAGATCATGAGAAGCAGAACAACAGCAACAACAGCAACGGCCGGAAACGTTCGTGAGCGAGAACGCAGCGGCGCTTATCGTTGCGGCTGGAAAAGGTCAGAGATTTGGTGGCTCGCTGCCTAAGGTCTATGTGGACCTGTGCGGCGAGCCTTTGTTTGTGTGGGCAATCAGAGCTTATGCAGATGTGCCCGAGATTTCGCGAATAGTCGTGGTCGTAGCAGCAGAATTTCATGACATGGCCGAGCACATTTGCATGAAACTGGCACTTGGCACGCGAGTAGATGTCGTAGATGGGGGTGCGCGGCGACAGGATTCGGTCATGAACGGCCTGCATGCAATGGCCGCCGATGCGCCGAGCATTGTCTGCATCCATGACGGCGCACGTCCGCTCGTTACACCAGCGATCATCAGAGCGAGTATTGATGCGTGCAGGGTGCATGGCGCAGTGGTTGTGTCAATGCCGGTTACTGATACAATCAAGGCATTCGATGGCGAGCAGGTGCTTGAGACGCTTGACCGCTCCAAACTGCGAGCCATTCAGACGCCACAAACATTTCGCTATGACCTGATTGTGGCCGCGCACGAATATGCAGATCAGCGCGGGCTTGATGTCACCGATGACGGGTCGGTTGTGGAAGCATATGGTCATCCGGTGGTATCGTCGGAGGGGTCGGCTGAAAACCTGAAAGTGACAGAGGCCGGGGATCTCCCCCATGCCGCGTGGATCATCTCCAGGCGTCAGGGGCGCACGGTGGGGTGTACTGTGAATATAAGAGTCGGTCACGGATATGATCTGCATCGGCTGGTAGAGTCAAGGCGACTGGTCCTTTGCGGGGTGGAGATAGAGCATCCGCTTGGCTTGCTCGGACATTCCGATGCAGACGTGGCATTGCATGCTGTCGCCGACGCAGTCCTCGGTGCGGCTGGGCTTGGCGACATCGGGCAGCATTTTCCAGATACCAGCGAGGCGTTCAAGGATGCAGACAGTCGGAGACTGCTGGCCGAAGTGGTGCGAATGGCGAGTGAGGCTGGCTGGAACGCAGGCAATGTCGATGTTACTATCATCGCACAGCAACCAAAACTGGCGCCGCACCGACAAGCGATGATCGCCTCACTGGCCAATACGCTTGGAGTGGATGAGGCGAACGTGAGCGTCAAAGCAACCACAAATGAGGGCCTTGGTCCTGAGGGCGAGGGAAAGGCCATCTCCAGTCATGCGGTCGTACTGCTTTATCACAATGCGCAGTAGAGTTTTGCAGTGATCAACGGGAGGCGCAACATCGATGAGCGATCTTGCATTATATGGCGGTACCCCGGTCCGCACCGAAGGCCCAAATTCAATATGGCCGGTCGTAGGCGAGTTGGAAAAGCAGTATCTCGGTGAGATCATTGACAGCGGAAAACTGCTGTACGGTCAGGGCGACCAGTGCACACGTTTTGAAGAGGAACTGGCAGACTGGATGGGCGCGAAATACGCGCTTGGGACAATTAACGGAACCGAGACGATGACGATTGCGCTCAAAGCAGCAGGCATCGGCCCTGGCGACGAAGTCATCGTCCCAGCTCTGACATTTATCGCCTGCCCGCTGGCCATCCTTCTGGCACAAGCGGTGCCAGTGCTGGCTGACGTCAAAGCAGAAGACATGGCCCTCGACCCGGCCGCCGTTGAGCTGGCCATCACCGAGAATACAAAGGCAATCATGGCCGTGTCCCTGTACGGTCTTTCGGTAGATATGGACGCGATGGTGGATATCTGCAAGCGCCATAACCTGTTCCTGCTGGAAGACGTTGCACAGGCTCAGGGCACGGAGTGGAATGGAAAGAAACTGGGCGCAATCGGCAATGCGGGCTCTCTGAGCTTCCACACGGCCAAGACCATCACTTCAGGCGACGGCGGCGCAATCATTACCGATGATAAGGACCTGCGTGATCTATGTCAGTCATACCGCCAGTTCGGCCTGCCATTTGCTGGCGCGGCACACGACTATTCGGTGGCCGGGGGCAATTACAGGATGAGCGAATTTGTCGGAGCGGTTTTGCGGGCACAGATGACGCGGATTGACGGATTTATTGAGAAGCGCAACGAAAGCGCCCGCATACTCGATGAAATGCTCAAGGAAATTCCGATGGTCAGACCAGTAGAATTCCCAGAGCAAGTCACGCACCGGAGCTACCTGAACTATGTGATGTTGTATGATCAGGAGGCAGCGGGTGGCGTGCACCGTGATGTGTGGCGCAAGGCCCTTGCAGCAGAAGGTGTCGGCGCGGCGACAGGGTATGCGTACGTCCTCAACGAGACTGGGCTTCTCGGCGGGCCGCTGCGCGAACGTGACAGAGACAGATATTTCGGGCGAAAGATTGACTATGCAAGCCAGGAATTCCCTGTTGCAAAGGATCTGGTCAGCAATTCTGCGCTGAATCTCAGTCAGCAATGGCTGTTGGCCGACGAGAAAACCGTCCGCGACATTGGCACAGCTATTCAGAAAGTCAGCGAGCGGATAGACGAACTGAAAGATGAGACACTATAGTACGACGATGCAGCGAAGCACCCAAAGCCTCGTATGAAGAAGGTGTTCGTGTGCATCGCGATCGCGGCCACATTTCTGGCATCACTGTAATTCGGAGCAGCTGCCCGCTATTGGCAGCTGCTCTTTGCATGTCGCAGACGCCAATAGTGTCACGCGCTGAAGGCATCTGCGGGAGGCGAGAAACTCACAACCACTCCGGCGATTTGCGACCGCCGCCGCGGAGCAGGCTCTCAACCACCGGGCGGCTCTGCATAGACATTGCGCCACACGAAATTGTCTTGCACGCTACCGATTCGCCGCAGCCTGTACTTTGCTTCGAATTCCGGGATCTGGTCGTAATTTTGTGGCTCGACCACGAACAGCAAGTATTCGGCGTTTTGAATGCATTCGAATGGTACGGTCAACAATGATGAAGAATCTGTCAAAAGAGTGAGATTCCGCCGGCGGGCCAGATGGTTCACGCACGTCTGACGATTGGTGAGAAGCGCGACATCGTCAGGTATCGTTGCGAGCAGCAGATGCCGTGCTCGTGTCGTGTCGCTTATGGCAATGCGCACCGGGCGCTCGAAACGCAGGGCCGCTGGCGTAGCCTGCACCCAGTAGAAGACGACGTAGGCAGACAGACCGAGGAGCAGCACCCTGCGCACCCCAGCTTGCTCTTCGCCGAGCCACTTTGAGAGCGTCTGCGTAAGCCGTCTGAAGCCTGCACATGCCGCGACAACTATGCCGGCGACGATTGTCACGTGATAATGCGCCGTGAGCACCAGCATCGCGGCATGTCCACTGACCATGTGAAGTACAAATTCAGGAAGGGCGATAAGCGCCTCCAGAGGTGCGAGGAGGGCGAGCAGCGCCACCGGGCCAATAAGTGCGAAAACATATCCCACGCGGTTTGTCACAGCGTAGAGTCCGGAGATGTCTACACAGGACGCTCCTGTAAAGCGCTCCGTCATCCCATTGAAGCTGCCATAAAGGTACGCGCCGGTCGGCGAGAAATGCGGGATTATGACCTGGACAGCGAAGTACCCCCAGAGCAACGCCAGAACGGCTACGCCAATGCCGAACCGTCGTTGCCCCCGAATGGCCAGATACAGCCCAACCACGAACACCGTAGCTGCGATATTCTCTTTGCATCCCAATGCGAGAATGAAGAATGCAACCGCAGGCCACAGGCGCTCCGACAAAGCGAAATGGAGACCCCAGAGAATCAGCGGCGCTGCGAGCACGCCCATGTGAAACTCCGTCATCAGGCCATGGTGAAGTCCAGGATGCATAAGGTATGCTGCGGCCATAACAAGCCCGGCAGATGGCATGCCCGTGAACCGGCGCGCAATACTGCTGACTGGAATTGCGCCAGACGCTATAACGGAGGCCTGAACAATGAGCAACAGGGCCGGACTCTGCCACAGCGCATACAGCGGGAGCAACAGCAGGAGCGTCGGCTCAAAGTGGTCGGCGAAGCGGTGCATCGACTTGCCGGGATAGCGGTAGTCAACGGTGTATGTGAGCCAATCACCGTGCAGCGAATTGTACAGTGCCTGTTCGTGAATGGCCAGGTCCTGCGACTGGGCCACCACCAGATTCCACCATTGCAGCACGCTGCTGGAGCTATAAAGGACCGCCCAGAATATGGCGAGGACAACGACTGTCTTTCGCGATGAAGTCAGATGGCGGAGAGAGTTGACTGTGTGCACTGGTAGTGGGCAGGCTCTGAGCCGAACAAAGAGAGCAACCGCACATCCGACGGAGAGCGCCGAGACAGTGAACACCACAGAGGCGGGGACCACTGCAACGAATGCAAGCCACTGGATCAGCAGTCCCGCGAGCGGAAGTGAGCAAATGGCCAGGCGGTGCAGCGTGACAGGCACCTCATCGGATGTCGACGAAATCATGGCGCTGCTGAGCACCCACATCGAGACGCCCATAAGAACCGCAGCAAAAGCGTATTGAGACACCAGCGGGCCGTGCATGACGTATGACGCAACGCCAACTGCGCCGACAGCGACGCAGGCCCCATGGCCCCAGCCGGCAGGCCTCACTATATGTCTGCCTGCAGCACGCAGATTTGTCAGCAGCATCGTGGCACACCACATCCGAAAACCGCAGAGATGGCAGCGCATTACCTGTATGAATGAGGCTTCGCCACTTTACCGCCAATCCCTGCGCAAAAAAACGGGAGAGACGCGTAGAGGCGTCTCTCCCGTGATTCTGTATGGCAGTGACAAAGCCCATATGAGGCGGCTCCATCAATGTATATTTTACATCATGCCTGGCATTCCGCCGCCGCCACCCGGAGGCATTGGGGGCTCCGGCTGCGGGATTTCGGCGACGAGGGCCTCAGTTGTGAGGACCAGAGCGCCAATGCTGGCAGCGTTCTCAAGTGAAGCACGGACGACCTTGGCGGGATCCTGAACGCCAGCGGCCACGAGGTCTTCGTACTCTTCTTTGGCTGCATTAAAGCCCCATTTACTGGATTTGTAGCCAAGGACTTTCTCTGCGACAATGCCACCTTCATAGCCGGCATTGACAGCGATCTGCTTGATCGGCGCAGCCAGAGCGGCTTTGACGATTCGGACGCCAGCAGCGACGTCACCCTCGGCTTCGATTTCATCCAGAGCAGCTGAAGCACGCAGCAGTGCGGTGCCGCCACCAGGGATTATGCCCTCTTCGAGAGCAGATCGGGCAGCCGACAGAGCATCTTCGAAACGATGCTTGAGTTCTTTGAGTTCAGTCTCGGTCGCAGCCCCGACTTTTATTACCGCTACGCCGCCGGACAGCTTTGCGAGGCGCTCTTCGAGTTTTTCGCGGTCATAGTCGGATTCTGTGCGCTCGACCTCTGCGCGGATCTGTGCAACGCGACCGTCAATGTCGCTCTGCTCGCCAGCGCCCTGCACGATGGTTGTGTTGTCTTTGTCAACCTGAATGCGGGCGGCTGAGCCGAGGTCCTCGAGCTGTACATTCTCAAGCTTGATGCCAAGCTCCTCGGAAATGTAGCGGCCGCCGGTCAGTACGGCAACGTCCTCGAGGTTGCGCTTGCGGCGGTCGCCGAAGCCAGGAGCCTTGACGGCACAAACCTGGAGGTTACCGCGCATTCTGTTGACGACCATTGTTGCAAGAGCCTCAGCCTCGACGTCTTCAGCGATGACCAGCAGCGGGCGGCCAGCCGAAGCAACTTTTTCGAGAACCGGGACGATGTCAGCGGCAGAGGAAATTTTCTTCTCGTGGATGAGAATATACGGATTTTCCTGCACGCATTCCATACTCTCGGTATCAGTGATGAAATACGGGGAGATGTAGCCTTTGTTGAACTGCATACCTTCGACGACTTCCATCTCGGTCCGCCCGATTTTGGACTCTTCGAGCGTTATGACGCCGTCTTTACCGACTTTGTCCATTGCATCGGCGATCAGTTCACCGATAGCAGTGTCGTTGCCAGCAATGCCAGCGACATGGGCGATGTCTTCGCGGCCCTCAAGAGGGCTGGCCATGTCTTTGATGAAGTCGACCGCTACGCGCGTAGCCATCTCAATACCCTGCTTGATGAGCATCGGATTCGCGCCGGCAGCGACGTTGCGCATACCTTCTGTCACGATAGCCTGGGCAAGCACGGTGGCTGTTGTGGTTCCGTCGCCGGTGTCGTCATTGGTTTTGGAGGCGACTTCTTTGCACAACTGAGCGCCCATGTTCTGGTATTCGTCTTCGAGCTCGACTTCCTTAGCAACCGTCACGCCATCCTTGGTGATGACTGGGGAACCCCAGCTCTTCTCAAGAACGACATTCCGGCCTTTCGGGCCAAGTGTTACTTTGACAGCATTTGCAACCTGGTCGACGCCCTTCTGGAGGGCGGCGCGAGCCTCTTCATTGTAAGCAAGCTTTTTTGGTGCCATGTGGCAAATTCTCCTTTCGGCAAACCATCCGCGGCCCCCGGTTCACATTCGTCATGAATGTGTCCGAACGCCAATGGACAGTTAGGCTTTCACCGCCAGAATTGAGCCTTCATCGATCAACAGATAATCTTCGCCATTGACCTTTACATCAGTGCCGCCATACGTGGTGTAGATGACGATGTCATCTACATTGACACTCATTGCCTGGCGTTCACCGGTGTCGAGCAGACGGCCTGCACCGACGGCAATGACCTTGCCCTCGCGCGGCTTTTCCTGCGCGGTCTCCGGCAGGATGATGCCCCCGGCGCTCTTCTCTTCAGCATCGAGCGGTTTGACCAATACACGGTCATTCAACGGTTGCAGCATTGGATACACCACCTCGGCAGAGATTCTTGGAGGCCATTATATTGGCCCCCACAGTTCCAGTTTGGATTGCCTGATACGAGCTTAGCACTCTAATGGTCAGAGTGCTAAGCAATGTACGCATATTATACAGTCCACAGGGCAGAAGTCAAGGGCTACTTGCCATCTATAGTGGGTACCTGACACCTGCCACAAAATTCACACCGGGCGATGGATAATCATTGATCGCTTCATAATCGCGATCTATAGCATTCTCGATTCGCAACCACAATTCGGCCCCATCAGCGTTGAGCTGGTGTGTTGCAGAGACGTTGGCCGTGTAGTAGCGCGACACCTTGGCATAACCATACCCGTCGACATCGTATCGGCTGCCAACTGCGAGAAGCTCGATCTGCGCCGAGGTCTTTTCACCACTGTAGCCCAGCGTGTATGAGGCGGTGTATCTCGGCCTGCGCAGCAGTGGGGTGGTCGAGCTCGTCCATGTGTTCAGGCGCGTAATCGCCAACTCCTGATTCCATTTTTCAGCAAGTGGCGCAGTGTAGGAAAGCTCGAATCCGCTCGTCTGCGCCTGTGCAATGTTGCTTGGGACATAGAGCACCGGATCGAACGCGATCAGATTGTCGAAGTCATTGTGGAAGTAGACCAGCTGCGTTGTAGCCTCGCCGGCTTTATTCGACAAGCCAATTTCCCAGCTTTTGCTCTCCTCGGGCTGCAACGCAGGATTGGAGAAGCCGGGATAGTAGAGATCGTTGAGTGTCGGTGCTTTGAAAGCGGTGCCATAATTTGCCCACCAGCGAGAATCGCCACCGTTATACACCTGGCTGACACCGGCGCTCCAGTTGAGGTCTGAACCGTAGTTCTCGTTGTCATCATAGCGAGCACCGAGGATGACATTCAGGTTGCCACACCGTTTCTGGGCTTCACCATAGACAGCTTTGTTGTCATTGCTTTTATCAAAGCTGGAGGTCGACGGGGTGCCGGGATTCATCCAATCATCGGATGTACTGCTCATGTTCGCTTTGCGCTGAAGCCATTCAGCACCCAATGTATATGTGTCGTCACCAACATACCAATCCTGCTGAAATTCCACGCCAGTTGTGGTCGTGTCAATCGTACCAAAATAGTACGAAAGATCACCCGCATAGTCACCGGGATTGTTGCTATCTATTGATGTATCAAAATAGCTCACCTGGAAACGCTGATGAGCACTTTCAGTATCGCGATTCCATGACAACCCCGAGAGGATACCATCTTTCGAGATGCGGTAATTGGCGTCTGGGTTGAGAGCTGGCGGGTCGCCCGCATTGCCTTTTTCACAATCAAAATAGCGGGCGGTCCACGTCAGCAGGCCACCTGCAAAGCGGGTGTCATAGCGTCCCGACACCGTCAGGCCATCGTAATCATCGTTATCAAAGTGGAAGCCATCGGTTGTGTAGTATGAGCCGGCGAATGAAAGCCCTGTCTCACCCTCGCCTTCGCCCCACGCGAAGCTGGCTTTGCGATTGCCCGCATTGCCAGCGCCAAGACTGATGTTGTCGTCAATCTGCGCACCCGGAGCGGTAAAAATCTGGATAACACCGCTCACTGCGTCACTTCCGTATAGGTTGCTCATGGCGCCCCGTACGATCTCGACGCGCTGTATCTGATCGAGACTGAAATCAGACAGATCTGCGGCTCCCTGGGCAGGAGAGTTGATTTTTATTCCGTCAACGAGGACAAGCGTGTGGTTTGAATTGCCGCCGCGAACGAATACAGAGGTAGTTCCTCCCGCCGAACCCGAGCGCATTACAGTTACGCCAGGCACCGATTCGAGAAGTTCATAGACATTCTGGGCATTCGATTTTTCGATGTCATCACGGGTGATGACAGTGGTGCTGGTTGTGCATTCGTCAGCGGCCTGCGGGGTCTTTGTCGCCGAATAGACGACCTCGACATCCACTGTAGCGTCATCCTGCGCTACGGCGAACGCCGCCAACCCCAGCAGCATTGCCAGGATCAGCATTGCAGGAAATACCTGTCGCATACTCATCGTATTGCATCTCCCTAATTGAGTGTGAAATTGACGGTAACATTTACTGTAATGCTACCGGAAAGCCCTTTGGGGAAAGGAGTGAATGGCGCGGCACTGTTAACGGCTCGAGTTGCAGCAGCATCAAGTGCGGAGTATCCCGACGACGAAGAAATTGATACGCCGGATGGCTTTCCGGACGGGCCAACAGAGAATGAGACTTTTGCGCGGCCAGAATATCCGTTTCGACGTGCCGACTGAGGATAGGTCTTTGCGTTTGCGACTTTGCGCTGCACCATAGAGCGAAACGCACTGAGGTCGGCCTCAGTCGGCCCTGCCGGTTTCGGCTTTTCAACTGGTTTTGCAAC
>CAYSRY010000123.1:0-9774 GCA_964433395.1 uncultured Armatimonadia bacterium
TCGAAGGCCGTGTGACACTCGACAACGTCTCATTCCGCTATGCAACGGGCGAAATGGTACTCGAAAAAGTTTCCGTCATCGCTGACCCCGGTGAAACAATCGCACTTGTAGGCCGGAGCGGGGCAGGAAAAACCAGCCTGGTCAACCTGGTCCCACGCTTTTATGATCCTGTGGATGGCACTGTAACTGTCGACGGGGTCGACGTGCGCACAGTGACGCAGAAATCCCTGCGCGATAATATGGCGATGGTACTGCAGGAGACGTTCTTGTTCAATGGAACTGTAAATGAAAATGTGCGGTATGGCAAACTCGATGCGAGTGATGAGGAAATCCTTTTGGCCTGCAAGGCCGCCTATGCTGATGAATTTATCCAGGCGTTGCCTGAAAAATATGATACGGAGATTGGCGAACGTGGAGTCAAACTCTCCGGTGGTCAGAAACAGCGCCTCGCCATTGCGCGCGCGCTTCTTGCCGACCCACGAATTCTGATCCTCGACGAAGCCACTTCGCTGGTCGACACGGAGGCTGAGCAGATTATTCAGAAGGCGCTTGAGAATCTGATGCGGGGGCGAACGACCTTCGTCATCGCACATCGCCTGTCAACAATCCGCAACGCGGACAAAATCGTCGTCATCGACCATGGCGAAGTCATCGAACAGGCAGATCATTCGACGCTGATGGAACGCAATGGGCTATATGCGCAGATGTACGAGCGCCAGTTCCGCTTTCAAGAAACAGGCATACCTATTGAGGGCGGTTTGCTCGGCTGAGAACACGCGCCACATATTTGATTCAAAGCATCGGCCACCCATCTTGGGTGGCCGATGCGTGCATATCTTATCAGTGTGTTGCCGAGTCACTCGGCACTGATCTCAGCGATAACACGCTTCACAAGGTCGAAATCTGCTTGTGTTTGCGCAACAAGTTCTTCGCGATTCAGCTCGCCATATTCGCTGTGCAGTGATATGGGGCCGTCATACTGAAAGTCCTTGATCAGTAGCGTAAAAATTTGCTTCCAGTCTTGCATAGCGTCGGAAAAACCGCGCATTACACCGGCATAGGAATAGCTGCCATCTTCATTCTGCTCGACGCCCCACGAGTAGCCCTTGAGGGCTACCAGATTCAACCACGGTGAGAGCATGACCATCCCCTGTCGCCATCCATCACGACCGCCCTCAATATACATGTGCCCGCTGTCCATGTATGCCCCAACGGCGCAGGGGTTCATGTCCTCGAGCAGCATGTACACCGTCTGTGCGCTTGCACTGAGATAAGGGCCCGAGTGGATGTGGATGTTTGCATTGACGTCATAGTCCAGCGCGAGGCTCTCAATGCCGTTCAGCCAGACGCGCGCTGCCTCGAAGCGCGTCCAGAATTCCTTGGGATTGGACAGAACCCAGTAGCCAAGTTTGAGTGATTTGATGCCACACTCGGCGCAGGCTTCAAATGTCTCCTTTGCATACGGCGAGTTTGGCATCGTAATATTGGTCGTGATCATAGGCACGGAAAGTCCGATTTCCCCAAGCTGGTCCACCGCTTCAGGCAGTTTCTCACGCACGTCGCATGGTTCGATGCGCCCGCCGGGTCTTACCGTAAGGTCAACGCCATCGAAGCCAATGCATTTCATCTCTTTCCCGACTTCCTGCAGTGAAAGCCCCAGCATGTCCAGGTGTTTGGAAAACATTGCGAACTGCATGTTCATTCTCCCCTATATCAATATTCTGCAAAAGGTTCAAAAGCTGAGTGCAATGGCTACAGGGATATATTTCAACCTCGTTCTCTCCCTGACCTCTTCAATATTGAAGCCGTCTCATTACCACTGATCAGCAATGTTCTGCACTATGTGTCTCACAGAGTATGACACAAAAAAAAGCTCCAGCCGCAAAAAGGCTGGAGTTTTGGCGCCAGAAATGATTGTGATGCTGACGACTAGAAGCTGACTGTCCATTCGCCTCGTAACAGATCCTGACTTTTAGCACCGGGAGTCGCCTGCGCAGCCCTCTGCTGATGAGCATAAGTCAACCGCATGTCGATGCCGTTGGCAAGCTCCCGCGTGAGCGAGATACCCCAAAGCTGATCATAGTCATCATGTGCGTATTGGCTGAGCAGCCACCATTCGCTGACAGCCTTGGGCTCAAGGTAGACGATGCTGACAGGGGTGTCCCCGATGTGCGTATCCAGATACAAACCCCAGCATTGGAAATTTGTCACAGCAAACTGGTTACGCAGCCAACGGTCCCAGGGAAAGAGATTAGATGGCCGATCCCACTGGCTCCGCTCGTAGTATGGGTGAATAGAAGAGTAGACAATGTCAAACTCAGGGCTGACATCGGAATAATATCCTGTCAGGCCAAAATCGGGTGTGCACAGAATATCTCCTGTGATTATCCACGCGTCATTCCGGTTCTCGAGGTAATAAGCGTCCCGGTTGGCATGCCTCTTCTGCACGGCATATTCACCGCGGAAATACCGCTCCCCACCCAGATGCAGCGTGATATCCGAACTGTAGGCGAGCTCATTGCCAACACCATCTGGGAGAAAGTTCAGGCCAAGCGCCCAGTCAGGCCGGTGGTAGTACAGCCGGCCGGTGAAATATGGGTCGCTATGGCCAGGGAAAGTGCGGGCAGGCAACCAATCGTATGTGGCGCCCGCAAATAGGAAATCAACATCGATATTCTTCCACATGTCCTCTTTTGAGCAGCGGATACCGGTCAGAGAGCGACGCTCATTGTTAGCAAGTACGCCCATGCCATAATTCATGAACTGACGTCCGACAGTCCAGTCCGCCTGGACATGACCATGTGAAGAAAACTGCACATAGGCCTCATCGAGCCACAGGCCATCCATGCCCTGACCATAAGGACGCTGCCCCTGAGGATTGGGAAAGCCAGGTCCCTCGCCAAACTCTATGCCGACAACGCTCAGCGGAACGTAGTCGTCAGCATATTTAAGCGAGATGCGGCCGAAGAGGTCGTCTGTAATGTTCCCTTGGATGCCGATTGTGGCCATGAGGTTATCATAGTAATGGCTGGTATCGATTTCACCAGCAGTCCCCAGACGATAGTCAATGCAACCGAAAACATCCATACCAAGCGTGTTGTTTTCAAGTGCGGTGACGCGGTCGGCGATTTCCTGCACGCTCCCATTGAGCGCGTCCACATCTTCACCAAGCAGGGAAAGCTCATTACGAAATTCGGCAGTAAGCCTGTTCAGTAGTTCGGCAATCTCTGCCTCGCTCGGCCCGGGTTTCCCGTCTCGACCTGCCGGCCCAGATGGTCCCTGTGGTCCGCGAACACCAGCAAGCCCCGGAGTTCCGTCTGCGCCGCGAAGACCTGCTTCGCCTCTATCCCCTTTGTCACCATTTGCGTACTGATGTAATTCCAGGATGCGAGCGATTGCCATCGCAAATTCATAACGTGTCAGTGAGCGGTTGCCGCGAAAAGAACCATCTGGATAGCCGATGATTACGCCTGCATCACATAGTTGTTGGATGGCGTCATATGCCCAATGATCGAAAGGGACGGTCTCGGCCGGAGTGCCCTGCTGAGCATCGACAACGCTGCAGGCCGAGAGAAACAATATTGCGCCTACTAGCATGATGAAATGACAACTCTTCATTTGGGCCTCCCATGTCACAAACGCGAACAATCGCAGCGCGGAAAATAAACAGGTTAAGCAATGTGCGCCTTACGATTGGCCCTTTGTGCTGCGAACAACTTACCAGTATGAAATATACCCTACAATGACAGTACAGTCAAGAATTCACCAGTTTTGTCATACTGCGAACAAAAAAAGAGGGGCCCACAAGGGGCCCCTCCAGTGCATCTGTATTGCGTAGGTTTTTTAGAACCCGATCGTGATACCAGCCTGCAACAGTTCGAGATCGTCGTAGCTGGCGCTCGTGCCATCCTGACGGGCATAGCTGAGGTTCAGGTTGACGCCATCAGCCAGAGACTGCGTGGTGCTGATTGCGTACAGTGCGTCATAGGCGTCGACGCTGCCGTCGATGTCCATGTCATAGTAGCACACGTTGAATGGGCTGCCGAACGCATTGAAGTTCAGCTGGCCACCGATGACTTCGGTTCCCCAGAACACTGGTGTGTTGCGCATCCAGCGCTCCCAGTCGTATCCGGTGGTGCCATTGCCGAGTTGCTCGTAGTACGGGTTCAGGATGCTGTACTCTGTGTCGTAGCCACTGTCAACGTTGCTGTAGAAACCGCTGAGGCCCCAACCGGCGCCTTTGAGCAGTTCCAGATTGGCGACGATGGCATCCGGATCGTCGGTGTCTGTGCCACTGATCCACTTGGTCTGGGTTGCGTACTCAGCCGACAGAGCATGCCCGAAGATCGAGCCGGTGTAGTCGAATGAGTAGCCTTCCTCTTTGCCAGCGCCGCTGGACAGGTAGTTCACGCCGAAGTCGCCACGGTGGCTTGCATAAGCCAACCGGCCGACGAGCACGCCGTCTTCGGTTTCTGGGGTGTAGTCATTCGTCCAGGTGGCGTTTGAGCCGCCGGCGAAGACGTCGAAGTTCAGGTTGGTGCCAAACAGATCAGCGATCTGATAGCGCCAGCCCTGCTGACTGAGACCCTGGTTGTCATAGAGCAGACCAAGACCATAGGCCACGAACTGGCGGCCTACGGTGTGGGTGCCGCGCAGGAAGCCCTCTTTGTTGAACGAAATGTAGGCTTCGTCCAGCCAGAGTTCCTCGGCGTCATAGTCGCCCATTGCGTAACCATATTCTGGGGTGTCGGTGTCGCGGACTTTGACAGCAATGCGACCGAACACGTCATCCGTGATCTGGCCCTGAATGCCGACTTTGGCGGTCAGGTTGTCGTA
The DNA here is from genome assembly GCA_964433395.1 of uncultured Armatimonadia bacterium. Lineage (GTDB taxonomy): Bacteria > Armatimonadota > Zipacnadia > Zipacnadales > UBA11051 > UBA11051. The sequence goes on from CAYSRY010000123.1 coordinate 4,837, forward strand.
GTAGTTGTCGACGTCGACGTCATTGGCCATGCCAATGCGATAGTCCATCCAACCGAAAACCTTCGGGCCTTTCATGGCCTCTTCGAGGTAGGTGACGCGGTCGCCGAGGTCATAGACGTCGTCCTGCAGGTAGTCCACGTCCTGGCGCATGTCAGCGAGTTCGTCTTTGAATTCGTCGATGAGCTTGTTGACGAGTGTGGCAATTTTGGCCTCGTCAACGACGCCGTCTTTGCCAGCGGGGCCAGCTACGCCAGCCGGGCCCTGTGCGCCAGCGGCACCAGCGGGGCCAGCTACGCCAGCTGGGCCCTGTGCGCCACGGTCGCCTTTTTCGCCCTGGCCGCCGCCGACGCTGATGACGTCCAGCATGCGGGAGATGGCTGCTGCGAATTCATAGCGGGTCATTGCGCGGTCGCCCTGGAAAGTGCCATCGGGATAGCCGATGATGATGCCCTGGTCCACGAGCTCCTGCACTGCGTCATATGCCCAGTGGTCGAACGGAACGGTCTGGGCGGGGCTGGCCTGCGCGAAACATGCGGAAGCCAATGCCAATACGGCTACTACCATGATGAGCTTTTTCATGTGTTGATTCCTCCGATTGTGTGTGTGCGTGGATGAAAGCTTACCGGGATTGCACATGCGCTCCCATCTGCCTTCTGGAGCGAACACCGTTTTTCGAAGAAACCCGCTGAGCTGCATTGCAGCCGAGCTGCCCCGCAGCTCCCTCATGGAGTGTCCAAAGTTTCCTCACACGAGACGGGCGTTCCATGTCTGGCGTTCTTGCTCCGATTCTGCGGTGGCACTCCCTGTACCTGGCCTGCGGAGTCCTCCCTTCATGGCCAGAATTGGTGCACGGCACCTACAGAAAATGCACACATGCCTAAAGACATTTGTGCACTGACAATAACTATAACACTTCGTAGTGCTACAGTCAATTGTCACCAAGCTTAGACGGAACATGTTGGGTTTTGTTGCAAGGAATTAATATTGTCATTGAAATTTCGTGCTGGCGAGCTAATATCCGCACCCCCGTAATCTCCCACGCAAAAAAGAGGGGCTCCACAAGGAGCCCCTCCGGTGTATCTGTTCAGATATCCTTCTTAGAAGGCGATCTGAATTGCGGCCTGCAGCAACTCGATGTCATCGGCTCCGCCTTGCGTCGGCGGGTAATAGCCGCTGGAGGCATCCTGGCGTGCATACGTCAGCACGAGGTCGACGCCGTTGGCCAGATTCTGTGTGGTGCTGATTGCGTACAGTGCGTCGTAGATCGGGGTCCAGCCTTTGCCGTCTACGTCATAGTAGACAGCCGACCATGGGCTGCCGAACGCATTGAAGTTCAGCTCGCCACCGATGACTTTGGTTCCCCAATACACTGGCGTGTTGCGCATCCAGCGCTCCCAGTCGTATCCGGGGGTGCCATTGCCGAGTTGCTCGAAGTACGGATTCAGGATGCTGTACTCTGGGCTGTAGCCATTGTCTGCATTGCTGTAGAAACCGCTGAGGCCCCAACCGGCGCCTTTGAGCAGTTCCAGATTGGCGACGATGGCATCCGGATCGTCGGTGTCTGTGCCACTGATCCACTTGGTCTGGGTTGCGTACTCAGCCGACAGAGCATGCCCGAAGATCGAGCCGGTGTAGTCGAATGAGTAGCCTTCCTCTTTGCCAGCGCCGCTGGACAGGTAGTTCACGCCGAAGTCGCCACGGTGGCTTGCATAAGCCAACCGGCCGACGAGCACGCCGTCTTCGGTTTCTGGGGTGTAGTCATTCGTCCAGGTGGCGTTTGAGCCGCCGGCGAAGACGTCGAAGTTCAGGTTGGTGCCAAACAGATCAGCGATCTGATAGCGCCAGCCCTGCTGACTGAGACCCTGGTTGTCATAGAGCAGACCAAGACCATAGGCCACGAACTGGCGGCCTACGGTGTGGGTGCCGCGCAGGAAGCCCTCTTTGTTGAACGAAATGTAGGCTTCGTCCAGCCAGAGTTCCTCGGCGTCATAGTCGCCCATTGCGTAACCATATTCTGGGGTGTCGGTGTCGCGGACTTTGACAGCAATGCGACCGAACACGTCATCCGTGATCTGGCCCTGAATGCCGACTTTGGCGGTCAGGTTGTCGTAGTAGTTGTCGACGTCGACGTCATTGGCCATGCCAATGCGATAGTCCATCCAACCGAAAACCTTCGGGCCTTTCATGGCCTCTTCGAGGTAGGTGACGCGGTCGCCGAGGTCATAGACGTCGTCCTGCAGGTAGTCCACGTCCTGGCGCATGTCAGCGAGTTCGTCTTTGAATTCGTCGATGAGCTTGTTGACGAGTGTGGCAATTTTGGCCTCGTCAACGACGCCGTCTTTGCCAGCGGGGCCAGCTACGCCAGCCGGGCCCTGTGCGCCAGCGGCACCAGCGGGGCCAGCTACGCCAGCTGGGCCCTGTGCGCCACGGTCGCCTTTTTCGCCCTGGCCGCCGCCGACGCTGATGACGTCCAGCATGCGGGAGATGGCTGCTGCGAATTCATAGCGGGTCATTGCGCGGTCGCCCTGGAAAGTGCCATCGGGATAGCCGATGATGATGCCCTGGTCCACGAGCTCCTGCACTGCGTCATATGCCCAGTGGTCGAACGGAACGGTCTGGGCGGGGCTGGCCTGCGCGAAACATGCGGAAGCCAATGCCAATACGGCTACTACCATGATGAGCTTTTTCATGTGTTGATTCCTCCGATTGTGTGTGTGCGTGGATGAAGGGGTACCAGGAGTGCACATGCGCTCCTGTCAACCTTCCGGAGCAAGCACCGTTCTTCGAAGAAACCCGCTGAGCTGCCTGGCAGCTCCTTCATGGAGTGTCCAAAGTTTCCTCACATGAGGCGGGCATTTCATATGTGGCGCTTTTGCCCCGTTTCTGCGGTGGCACTCCCTGTACCTGGCCTGCGGAGCCCTCCCTTCATGGCCGGAATTGGTACACGGCACCTGCAGAAAAAAACGAATACGTGCAAAACAACACTCACGTATAACATGTAAACTCTACTATGATATACTGCATGTGGTCAAGGGTCTTTCTAAAAGAATACCATTATGGTTATTTTTCGTTTTATTGTCACAAAACGAAAAAGGGGCCCCTCAAGGCCCCCCATAATATATACCCATCGGAACAAGCGCCTCGTTATACACGAATCATCCACATCGTGGCAGCGCGAAATCGCTGGCACCAATGCCAGTTACCACAGATAGTATCGCACATAGCACCAGCATCATCGACGTGCTTCTTGCTACTGCTCCGAAGTCTTCTCTTCCTCAAGTTCGATCCACACATGACCTGTGCCACCGCAGTAAGAACACCGTACGACACCCCACTGGTTCGTCATTCGTCCTGCCGCCTTCAGACACGTCTTGCAGCTGCGGCCTCCACTCTTCATACAATTCTTTTTGCCGCCACAGTGGTCGCATTCAACGAGCTTTCTTGCCATCGTTGTCATTCCCTTTCATGCGTTCGTCCGGTCTGGCACCGAACGCCTTAATAACGTAGTGTGTCCAGCTCGGGCAGGATTTCCGCCGGATTGGTGCCTGTGCGGAAGACGGAGACCGCTTTCTTCCATATTACCCCGGCATCAGTCGGGGTATTCCATGTTTCGGTTCCGTCAGTGGCCGCAAGCTCAATTGCGGAGCCTGTTGCTGGCACTTCCGGCAGTGTGATTACAGGCAAAACTGAAACTGATTCCTTCGCACGCCGCAAAACTTCGCGCAACCCAGAGGGGACATCACCCTGCTTTTCGTCTAGCTGAGCTCCCTCAACCATCGCACGCAGAGCTGCAATTGCCATACCGCTGTCAGCCGCGGGCTCACTGGCCTCGAGTATCGCAACCTGCCAATTGTGTAAACCAGTTTGAACGGCATTGCCACACGCAACGATATATGTATTCTGCCGCTGGCCCAACACCGAATCCCCTTTGCATACGATGTATGCACCGTCTGAGTCTGCGGAGTTGACCAGTCGCCGGACCTGCTCCGAAACCCTCGTTTCAACCGTGAGCGCATTGGTGAGCGGGGTGCGGGTATGCTGGTTGTAATAGCCCTCCACAAATTCCAATGGGCCAACTCGTGAAAATAGCATCGTTGCACTGCCAGACTCTGTCGTATATCGATCAAGTTCTTTATAGCCGAGGCCCTGCAGAAGTGTAGTAACCTGTCTGAACATGGGTGTAATCGGCTGCCGCCACACGACGTAGCGTCGCGAGGGCCCCGGATCAAGCGCCTCTACTGTCAATGCCCACAGGCCATCGTATTCATTCACTTGGCCACGAGCGCGCCAGCCCGCTGGTATGGGCAAACTGAGCGCCGGATATTCGGGCATCTGCCACATGTCGATCACAGGGTCAGACGGTTTCCTGTCGACGGTGATTGCGCTCATTTTTGCGCTGGCCAGCATCGTCACAAGAGTGGGCCATTCCTCGGTTGCGCGACTATCCATTACATAGGCTGCGCGCAGAAGAGCTGAATCGCCTTCCACCTTGCAGCTCCCGATAACGCGATATTTCCCGGCAGCGGTGTTGCCACGCCCGCCGAAGAAGACCTCATCACCAGTGGAGCGATATTTCACTGGTGCCTTTGCGCTGACGTCCCACTGTGTAAGAATATTGCGTGCAAGCTGTTCCGCGGTCTCAGTACCGTCAGTCACCAGCGGCCAGACCGCAACACCCATCACGAGACGATCCATTCCGGCCGGGTGTACAAGCCACTTGCCGCCGAGTTCCTCAATGACAAAGCCATCGGGAGCCTCTATGCTCAATGCTCCGGCTTCGATGCGCGCGAATCCTGCCACCGCGGGCAAATCATTCGCCACCACACTTCCCGGAGTTATGCTGGGAGGTATAATCGCGACTACTTCGGGTGTTGTGATTCCCGGTTTTGGGGTGCTTGCCTGTGCGCTCGTGGCGGCTTCTGCCACTTGCCCATCATA
>CAYSRY010000124.1:0-2374 GCA_964433395.1 uncultured Armatimonadia bacterium
CATGGACCCGTGTCAAACACCCTTCAGACATCCTCAAAGTTGGCGATGCCGTGAAAGTCGCAGTTCTTGACATTGATCCAGACAGCGAGCGTATTTCTCTCTCCCGCCGCCAGATACTGCCCGATCCTTGGAAAGAGGCAGCGAAAAAAGTCCGCGTAGGTGAAGTGCTGAAAGCGCGAGTTACTCGCGTTGCACGAACTGGCGCATTCGCTCAGTTGCCGGAGTATGACATTGAGGGGTTTATCCCCATCGGTGAAATGAGCCATAAGCGCATTAATGACCCCTCTGAGGTCGTCGAAAAAGGCATGGAATTGGAGCTCAAAGTCATCGACGTGAAAGTCAATGCACGTCGCATGACACTGAGTGTGATTGCTGCTCAGGAAGAGAGAGAGCGTGCGGAGCTCCAAAAATACCTGAATAAGCAAGAAACGACGAAAGTTACGCTTGGAGATGCATTTGGCGCCATTCTGCAGCAGGCGGCTGGCGATATAGAAAATGCAGAGGAAAATGAAAATTCGGAACAATAATAGGTCGGTGCTCGTTCTGGAAACCATCGTCGCATCTGGACGCTCATGATTGTGCTCGGATTGATTGGCCCTATCGGTGCCGGGAAAACCCATGTGCTGAATCTGTTCGGCCGATTTGGGGCTGCAACCATCAAGGCCGACGATCTTTCCAGGCAGCTGCAAAGATCTGGAACGAGGGTCATGTGTCAGCTGCAACGTGAGTTTGGTGGAGAATATTTCGACAGAGAAGGGGCCCTGTTGCGTAGCAGCTTGGCAAGGCTCATTTTTTCCGATGAAACCGCACGTGAGCGACTGAACGCCATAATGTATCCCAGCTATGCTTGAGCTGCTGCAGGCACGGCTGGAAGAATTGCATGCCTCAAACGTTCCACCAGCCCTTGTTGTGGTTGAGGCGGCCAACCTCATCGAAATGGGGGCTGCGCCATTGACAGATTATCTTCTCAATGTCACAGCCCCGAAAAAGCTTCGGCGCCAGCGCCTTTGCAAGCGCGACGGGATTACAGCCGCAGAAGCAGAGAAACGTATCAGCAGTCAGGCAGCCGCAGGCTTGGAAAATACTCAGGCAGATTTTGAAATATCTACCGATGTTGAAGAAGGTGCATTGCTGCAGCGCGTGGAAAATGTCTACCATTGCCTGCTAAGTTCCGGAGTGTAGACAAGTTTTTGGGTCCGCCCCCCTCAGGGGCCTGCCGTAGAATGGTACTCAGATACGCCTGAGCTGAGAATGCACGGATAGCATGAGCATCAGCAAAGTAGAGCGATTTTCAGCTCCGATCTCAGCAAATATGGCAGAATAGCCAATTTGTGTCAGTTGTCGGGGTTAACCTCTTGGCAAGGCGATGCGACGTGTGCTATACTGCCCCGACTCTAACGTCTTTGGGATCGGTATCGGCAAATCAGCGATCTCACTTGGCCGCGTGTTTAGCATTTATCTCAGAGATGCGATGCACGCAATGTCATGGCGGCAGAGTCGGTGTCGGCCAATCGCGGTAGAACGAATCAAGGCATTCGTCAGGGAGTGATTAGTTTGCAGAAGGGCCGCACTAGACCTCTGGCTTCGTTATTGCTCTTCTGTACTTGCATTGCGTTACTGCTTGTGCTCACCTCGGTGGCTTCCACGGCATCAGGGCGAAATCGTCCCGTCGGTCCACTCCTGTCACTGCATGATGCCCTGCGTGGCCCATTGCAGCCAGGCCAAAGACCGAATTTTCCGTGCGAGACTTGTCCCGGATCCTCAATGGTCGCCACCAATCAATTGCCGGGCCCGGATCCGCATGTGAACGTCACACCCAACGCGGACGCGTCTCAAGAACTTGAGCCTTGCAGTGCACCTGTGCTTGGACAGAATCGTATTGCATTCATTAGCAATGGTGAAGACACTGATGGCGATGGCTTGATAGACCCCGCTTTCCCCACGGAACTAGGTTTTATCCCAGATTTCGACATCTGGTTGATGCGCCCAGATGGTACCCAACAGCAGAAAGTCATCGATCTACCTGGAGAGCAGCATGATCCCGCATATGACCCGGGAGGCCGCCTGCTAGCTTTTTCATCAAATGTCAGCGGAACTTACCAGATATATACTGTTGAAGTTAATACTGGTGTGGTACAACAAATAACAACTTCAACAGGTGACAAACGACATCCAACATGGTCGGCAGATTCGAACTGGCTCGCTTTTTCGGTTAATCGAACTGGAAATTGGGACATATATAAGATTCCCTCTAACGCGGCGGGTACAGAAGTTGCTCTCGCAACAACTTCGGCAAATGAACAGCACCCCGCATGGTCACCGACTGCGTCATTCATTGCATACCAAGCTGTGGTCGGAGGGCATGAACGCATCC
>CAYSRY010000124.1:2384-9668 GCA_964433395.1 uncultured Armatimonadia bacterium
CAACGTCTCTGTGCTCAGCAATGCAGGATCTGACACGAATGGTGATGACATCCAGCCGGCTTGGTCACCCAATGGTCAGAGCATTATATTTGCTTCATCTCGCTCACAAGGGGCGGGGGATGCAATAAATGACTACAATATCTTTATCATGTCGAGCGCAGGGGAAGTTGTCACTACCGATGCAGCTCTGATTACCAGCACAGACATAACTGATCAATATGATGAGACATATCCAACGTGGACGCCGGATCTCGACGCACGCGCTCGGTCACGTTTCATTTATCAAGCGAATCGCCCCGGAGCAGGTGGGGGCGCGGCAGAACCAGATTTGTGGGCTACATTCTATCAAGATACAGTACCTCCAGCCCTCGTAGAAGCACCAGACCGTGATACGGCGTTGCCGTGGGTCGATAACCGCAACCCAGCTCCAGGTGCCGATGTGGTTATCAAAGTGGCCGTGTACGACCGCGACACCGGTGTCAATTCTGTCGCTGCACTTCTCAAAGATCCTGACCTTAAGGTCTACGACTGGTGGGGAGCACAGTTCGAAACCGCCGTCTCCGGACAGCAAGCCATTGAGCGCGATGCGGCTATAGTCGGAAGTTGCCCAATGTATGATGATGGGGTCGCTCCCGATCAGACCGCAGATGACGGTATATATACTGGCACATTCACAACCTCTACTGTCGCTCGCGATTACATTATAGATATTGCCGTCACTGACGGCGTGAACTCCATGATCTATGATGATATCTACGGATTTAGCACGGTTACATTTAATCCAAATGACCGTATTCTATTCGTGGATGATTATTGCGAGGGCCAAGCATTCATCAATCTCACAGGATGGAACAATGACCTCTTCGCCAGCTACCCATTGGAAAGTTATTGGCGGCTGAATCCAGGCTATGCGGATGGCTATGAGGGTACAACTGATTTTGATAGCATTGCAGGTCCACTTGATGAGGGGTACGACGTTTGGCGAATCCTCTGTCGGGGGCCAATTCCTGCCACAATATTGAGTAATTATCTTCCGACTTCGGAGTTCCAACTTGATCCTGACCAAGCGTCATCCAATCCAACTGGAGCCCAAGCAGATCGTGAGGTGCTTGTTGCTAATAGAGCAATATTGTGGGCAGCACCCCACACTGGCGATCTTTGGATTGCAGATGGGACGATTCAAGACGCTGCAACCCAGGCACGATTGGGACATTTCTTGGATGAGGGAGGTCGGCTCTTCATTGCAGGCGAGGATATCGCATGGGCACTTACAATGGGGGGGCAATCAGCGAACAACTTCCTCACCAATTATCTGCGTGCCAATTATTTGGCTGATGCCAGCGGTACTTACGGTTTTTCGGTGACGGGTGACACTGGAAGTCCTGTAGCGTATGATGCATGGGTTCTCAGTGGCCTCAGTCACGTATCTGCAATATCAAACTGGTATGAAGTAGCAGATAATCCACTTGCCTTGGTTACCCCAAGGGTACCTGTAAATCCAGTTGCGTGCTATTGTGATGCGGCCGATCATGGTTCTGGTTCCGTGCATGCGGATGGGATTACGCCACTCGATGTAGCATCTAAATTATACGGCTATGGTGGTTTTGATGGTACCGCCGCCGGCACTTCATACGAAAACACACAGACAGGCGCACGGCTTGCCTATTTAGCATTCGGATTTGAGGACATTCATCGTACCTACATACCTGCCCACGCATCCATTCCACAGCATTGTGCTAACCATCGGAGTCACTTGCTACACAATTTCCTTTGCTGGGCGCGTACTGGTGCGTTCCAGGGGCGTGTAGTTTCGATCAGCGAAGGTGGCCAACCTGTTACTGACCCGGAACCTGTTGTTATTGCGACGCAGGGCAGTCTGCGCTACGCAGTACGTTGCGAGAAAGACGGCACTTTCGTCATGCAAGGTTTGCGGTCAGGCAGCTACCGAATCATGGCAATGCGAACCGGCTATGAAATTGATCATAGCGATGGCGCGTGGGTACACGGTGGAAGTAATGCTGTGCAGATTGATTTTGCAATCAAAGAAGCACAGCCGGGTGCTATTGCCGGCACCGTTACTTCTGAAGGATCTGGTGGATTTGTAAGTGGTGTACGAGTCCGTGCCTACCTTATCCCCCCATCGCCCGTAGAAGAGACCGAGTTACTGACCAGCGAGGTGAAGTCCGAGCAGGTTGCTGATGAGGTTGTAATCGATGACCCCGATGCCTATATTGCAGAGGGATACAGTGCTGCCGACGGTACTTTTGTTCTGTCTGATATCGCTGCGGGAGATTACGTCGTTATCGCCGATGGCACTGAAGTCGGATACGGTAGCCAACAGCTTCAAGTTACAGTCACGCCTGGTAACACTTCGAATCTTGCGTTTGTGCTTGGTGCTGCCGATGGCACGCTGGAAGTGCAAGTTGTCAGCGCTGAAGATAGTGCAGCTATCGAGAATGCAACGGTTGAAGTCAGGGATACCGATGAAGCGCTGGTAGCTTCTGGCACAACTGATAGTACAGGCGGCGTCTCAGTCACTCTCCCTGGCGGTACATATCTCGTGCGCGCATCTGCAGCCGGTTATGAGACTTCGGCGGCACAGAATGTTGGAATTACGTCGGCGGGCACATCAAGTTTGACAATCACTCTGAGCACGGTCCCGCCTGGAAGTCTTTCGGGGCAGGTCACCTCCGCTACTACGGGGCAACCAATTAGTGGAATTGTCATGCGTGTACTGTCAGGTGACACAGTGATAGCGAGTACTGTCACTAGTGACACTTTAACCGTCCCAGGAGACGGAACAGCGGCATATAATTATCACTTTGATAGTATTCCTGCTGGGGATGTGACCGTACGCCCGATAGTGTCTGGCTACAATCCCGTACCCGCGGAGAGACAGATCACCATCAATACTGGCGCGGTGACTGACCAGGTTGATTTTTCTCTTGAGAGCCTCCACGTATTCCCAGCCGGCTTACAGCTAATGTCGCTTCCTTGGAACTATCCGAATAGTGACCCTTCTGTGTTGCTGAATGTCAATCCGCTTGACCTGCAAATGGCAACTTGGGAGAACAGTAGTGCGAGGTATCGCCTATACCCGAACGCTCCTTCCGATCGTTTCCGCTTAGGGACGGGGTATTGGTTGCAGTTGACCTCAGCAGCTGATATTGCACAGCAGGGTGTATCGGCAGAGAGTGTATTTGAGATAGACCTCCATGCAGGGTGGAATTTGATTGGAACTCCTTTCAATCAGCCTCTGGATTTCTACGCTGTACAGGTTCGCGATGCAAATGGTGTTGTACGAAGCCTGCAGGACGCACTTGCACGGAATATCGTGAGTTCGAGTTTGTTCGCTTATACACTGGGTGGGTATCGCACTGTTGCAACGATGGTTCCGTACGTTGGTTATTGGATTGCTGCTGGCGAGTCGTGCAGTCTGCTGGTTGATAAGACTACTGCCACGCTTGCTGTTAGTGGGCAGTCTTCGCGTACTGCGGTCACCGCTCCTGATGGTGGTTGGCTGCTACAGCTTAGGACGACTGCAGCTGGGATGGAAGATCAGGCCACATATATTGGTACAGCCGCTGTCGCCTCTGATGCTTATGATCCTGGTATAGATCAGGCAAAACCACCTGTGCCAGTTTCTGCTTCATACGTATACAGTGCAATAGTTAATCGCGGACAGGCAATGGCGGTTGATGTAAAAGGTGAAAATGGTGGTGCGGCGAAGTGGGAGTTGGATGTTGCCACAAATGCTGTTGGCGAAATTGTTGAGCTCAGTTGGCCGGAGTTGGAAGCTATTCCTAGCAGTGTTCGACCTGTGCTGACAGATGTTGTAACTGGTAAAGCAGTATATATGCGGACAAATATGTCCTATAAATTTGAATCAGATGGCAGCACTCGCCATTTCGAGATTTCCATTGAGCCTGATGGAGCTGGGCAGCTTAGCATCGGTTCCGCCACGGCGACAGCTGTACATGGAAACGTTGTGGTTAGTTATTCGCTGTCGAAGAGTGCGGACGTTAGCGTTGAGATACGCAACATAAGTGGTGTGATTGTGCAACGTGTCATTTCTGGTGAGACACAAACATCTGGTGTGCGCTCCGTACAATGGAATGGGCGCAATGCTGGTGGCGCCATCGTACCCAACGGTGCATATCTCGTGTTTATCACGGCTGCGACGGAGGACGGCCAGCTCGCAAACGCACTTGCTCGCGTCAATTTTAGAAAGTAGTGGCGTTGTTTTTGCGGTTGTTGCATGGACTAACGAGCAATTGCTATTAGAAGGATATTTCTACGAAGCAAAAGACTGTGCTATACTGCGATCGTGGTATTTGTGAGACGCGCAGAGGCCGCGTCGGAGGGAGAGCAATCTCGATGCACTTGATCCGCAATAGCGCACTGGTGCGCAGGTCTATCTACCTGATTATAGTCGCAATAATTTTCCCGTATGCTGCGTTTGCGCAGCCCCCAGTGATGGGCGAAACAGCAAATACGGTTACATCATGCGTGGTTTTGCCATTTGAAAATCAGACGGGGCATGATGATCCTACACTGCCAAATCGGGGTGCTGCCGCGGTGGCCCTTGTTTTGGAAGCCTCAAAAGAGTTTTTGGTGACCTCGACTATTGACCTTGATAGGGAAATGAAGACATTGGGTTTGAGCATGCCAATGTCATTGTTAGACCAAGTACGCATGGGTGAATCCTTGCGTGTCGAAAAAGTGCTGACCGGTTTTGTTACGGATCTGACAGTGAATGCCAAGAACGGACAGGCTCGTTGCAGCATCGAGATTAGAATGCTGGATGTCAGTGCTCAAACCGTTCTTGACGGCGCGGCGGCTACTGTTGTTACAGAGGCTATCCCTGGGTGGACAGGTGACGTAACAAAGGTCGTCGATGATGCAATGAGGCAAGCCTCACAGAGGGCTGTCAACGAAATGTTGGGTCGGCGTGTGAGGCGTGGTAATGTTGACATCGTTACCGACCAAGGTGAAATCAATACTAATCTAGGCGTTGGAGACGGAGTCGAAGTTGGTACGGAACTTCGTGTCATGCGCCCTATTTGGTCTGCTGATCTTGAGAAAGTTGTAATGCGTCCGATCGGTATGATTCGATTAAGTGATGTTCAAGCTTCACTGTCGTGGGGCGCCGTAGTTTCAGGTGGGACACCACAGACAGGAGATAAACTTTATCGGATTTACAGAGGTCCGGGGGTACAGCAGGAAGCACGGCGGAGTGCTTCGACAAAGAAAACTGTGCAGGCGGTTGCAGCCTTGGCGATACTGTTGGGGATATATGCTATCGGCAGTGGAAGTACGAGTGCAACTTCATCAACTTTGAGCGGCAATTTGTCACAGCCGGCCAATGGTACTGATCCAACAGTGGTTCTGCAGGTTGATACAAGCAATACGGAGAGTGAGCGAACACACGGATGGGTCATCTATCGTGCGGCAAATAGTGCTTTCTTCCCAACGCAGCCAAACTATATGATTGATGTAATCGAGGGACAGGATCTTCCTCAAAATCGATACAGTGATGATCCATTCTTGACGGAGTATGTTGAAGATTTTGAATTTACATTCCAGTATCCCGATGCAGACGGAGAAGCAGCCGATGCAACGGTGACGGCATCTTGGAATCATCTGGCCATGGTTCTTGGTGGTAAATACTATTATGTCGTGCGTCGCATTATTGAGCCTCTGCGTGATCCTGGGTATGATCCACCCATTTCTGGCGAGCAAGTGACTGAACCCGTGACGCCAGCTTTGGAGATTGATGTCGACAGTGGGGAAGGGCTATCTGAAGCGAGTGAGCATTTTGGACCGCTGACGTTCTTCACATACCCCCAACTCTCGTCTCCTGCTGCGGGGGCGCCCAGTCAGTATGTTGATAATATCACGTTCACTTGGCTAGTCTCAACGGGTGCTGATGTTTACCGTATTGAGTTGTTTGACGCCGATCAAGCGGACGGCAGTGGAAACCCAATTTGGGTAGGCGCAGAGCAGCGTGCAACTTCTGGGCAGTCAATTCTGAGTTCAGAGTTTTATGCTGAAGATGCGTCTAGCGCGCTCGCCTATAATTCACAATATTATTGGCGCGTCGGCTGTCGGGCAAGTGGAGACGCGGCATATCCGGTTAATCGCGCCCTTAACCAAACTGGGTGGCTCTATAGTGAAATGCGGTCGTTCCGAACGCAGATTAGCCCTCCCAGTCCTTTGGGTGCAAATGAAAGACCTGCATCACGCACACCTGGCTTCTTTGGAAGCAATGACAGACGGGGTGCACGTTAGGCGCTGACTTGAATTTTTCGGCTACGGTGCATTCTTCTCAACAATTGCTGGTAGCCACCACCATATTAGGTTGAAGTGGTGTTTGGTATGAAGAGTTGCACCGTGCCGAGAAATCGGTACTGACAAATATGTTTTAATTTGTCGGCCTAAGTAATATTTGGGTGTTGCATGCGATCAGCAAATCTTTGATGGCTCTGTAGGATGTTTATTGTCGTCGCAATATGGAGACGCGGCGAGATAGAGTTACCGCAGTGTGCAGAACGGAATATTTTAGTGACAGGGCACGTTCCCACTGTGGACAGCTTGTATATATGATCGCACAGCATAAGTTACATGTTAAATAGGCGAGGGAATGTTGTCTCACTATGATGTATGTAGATGTACGCAGAACACAGTAGCTGTATGCAGATAACATTTGCATAGCAGAATAGACTGTACACACCGCGCCACAACGGAAGATACTATACAGATTTGGCGTGGTGGGTAGGAGGAAGCCCCTTGAGGCATTCCGACCGCCGTGTAAAGAAAGCCATAGCTCTTTGCATGATTGTGACACTGCTGGCGCTCTTTGCCTGTACAACAGGCTTTGCGCAGGTTGTTTCCGACGACTTGGCGGGGCCATTGAAGGCTATTGCTGCTGGTGTTAGCGTAAGTAGTGTTGAGGCTGCAGCAGCGAATAGATTTGCCGTGGTGAAAAACGGTCGCGTGCAAGTGGAAGTTTACTATCGTTCAAGCGGCGTTGCTGCAGGGCTTGAGGAGTTTGGAGGCACCACTGAATTTCGTTTTGGTGCGCGCGTCCAAGGCTGGGTTCCGACAACGCGCCTTAATGAACTAGCTAACCGTGCAGAGGTCAGCCAAGTCAAATTACCTGATAAACCACTGGTGTTGCAAGGATATGGCGCCAGCGCATCCGAGGGTGTTCAGCTGACTGCCGCTACGGCTATGCACAGTAATGGTATCCAAGGCGCGGGTGTAAAGATAGCAATCATTGAT
>CAYSRY010000125.1:0-9663 GCA_964433395.1 uncultured Armatimonadia bacterium
TCACGCCTCCACTCGGTCCGAACTCAATACTACTGCCGATGATCTGCCGCGCGACTAGGGCGTTCGTTCGAAGATGCGTCGTGACATGCTGAGTGCCAAGCTCGGATCGGCCTTCCGCGATCGCCATATAGATCAACAACTGATCGGCCAAATACTCATCGACAGCCGGATGCGAAAACATGGAGACTTTAAAGGGGCAATTCGCAGCTTCCACTCCCACTTCTTCGGCTGGCTTCCCCCTCTGCCCAAGCGACGTGTAACCATGGTAACCATTCTCATAGGATACGCTGACTACACAGGAAGTGCCGGGCGAAGCCGACGGCAAGTAGTGTTCTTCGCACTCGACCTCAATACCTTCACGTTCCAACACCCAGGCCGCATTCTCGTTCTGCCTGCGAAGTATGTGTTCTGGCAGAGAATCCGACACAGTACTGCTGACGACAGCATTCAGGATATGACCACGCTCAGTGAAGGCGACGGAAGACAACCGTCTACACGGGGTGACATGAGCGACTATTCTGCCTTTCCCCTGCGGGTAGAATCCTGCGCGTGTTCGTTCGAGCAAGACTGAGACACCAAAGCGCGATAAAGCGGGGCAAAATGTGTTCTTGAGGTATGCAAAGACGGGGCTCCATGGCACATCCGTGCCACCGAATATTTCCACAGTTGATGGGGCAGGCGCCAGTGATAGAACAGGAAGGACGGACTGCAGAACAAGCGCGACCGATCCCGCACTAGGGGCGAGCGCGCCAACATCAAAGCTATACGTACCGCCAGATATTTCCCCCGGGGACAAGCGTATCGTCTGGGCCCCCAACCAAACGCCATCAACTGTGCCACCACTCACTGCTGCCACCGCATTGCAGCACGATGCATGCTGGGCAGCAAGACCGGGACGCTTTCGACCCGCGCGTATGTTGTAGATCTCTACTTTCTGTCCAGTAAGCGCAGAGAGAGAAAGGCTTGTGCGCAAAATCTGCCCACCGCCCTCCCCCTGCGCTCCATCAATACGCACCATAGTCCACCGCACCTGCATCGTGTTCTGCGAGCAGTATTAACGCCGAATCTATACCCAGTCGGAGCTTCCGGCAAACCACTCGCCAAACCAGAACCGCCAGCATTCATCTCATTGCAGCGTCGTGCTGCTGCACAGAAAGTAGCTTGACTGCTGTGAGCGCCAAGTGCGCAGCCCCCAGCGGAAGTACTACCTCGTCGTCAAAGTCGAATGTGTTTGTATGTACCGAGGAGACGTACCCTTTCTTCTCGTCCCTCACACCAAGGCTGCTCATTGCACCGGGCACGCCACCCAAAGATGAATAGAATGAAAAATCCTCTCCACCGAGGATGGCTTTAGAGATATTGCTTATGCATTCCGCTCCGACAAGCTCTACTCCCGCAGCTTCCTGAGCGTCAACAACGCAATCATCATTGACCACGGGTGGATAGCCCTCAATAAGCTCTATTTCCAGTAGTGCGCCCATGGCCCCTGCGAGTGCTTTCAGATCATTCTGCAGAAAGTATAGAATCTGCTCGCGGGCTGCTGGCTCAAGTGTCCGTATGGTACCGCTCAACTTCACTTGGCCGGCCAGTATATTTCGCCTTGTGCCACCCTCTATAATGCCAAATGTGACAAGTTTTCTATCCAGAGAATCCATATGGCGAGCGATGAACTGCTGAACTGCAATCAGCACCTGGGCGGCGACAGATATTGCATCTACGCCCCGGTGCGGCGTCGCGGCATGTGCACTCCTGCCAATGACTGTTACGTTCACACTGTCGGTCTGTGCGTTGCGGTAGCCTCGTCGTATCCCCAAACAGCCGGACTGGATGTCTGTATCTACATGAAGGCCAGAAATTGCGGTTACTTGCGGATTACTCAGGCAGCCATCCAATACCATCTCGCGTGCGCCGCCATAGCTTTCCTCTGCTGGCTGGAATACGAGCTTGACATTCCCTTGAAGCTCACCACGCATATTGTTCAGAATCGCGCCTGCGCCAAGCAAGCAGGCGGTGTGCCCATCATGTCCGCACGCATGCATAAGCCCCCGCTTTTTGGAGGCATATTCTGCTTCGGTTTTCTCCTCAATTTCCAATGCATCCATATCCGCCCGCAGGGCGATAGTCGGACCGTCAGTGCGTCCCCGAATAAGACACGTTACCCCTGTCTTTCCCACCCCTGTACATATATCAGTCAGCCCCATGCTCTCAAGCTGCGCAGCAACATAACGGGCGGTCTCATATTCCTCCAGACTGGGCTCGGGGTACATATGCATGTGACGACGCCACTTCAACAGTGTCGGACGAAGTTCACATGCCGCGGCAAATACCGGCGATACTGACATCGGTTGCTCGGGCGGAATTATGTTGGGCATTGTTCTCCCCGCTCTATCTGGTTTCTCAGCAGTGCTCCATGGCTGATGACCTAGCTGGCCTGCAAAGAATCAACGTAGAGATCCTCAGATGGATACCAGTACAGGTCATCGGCGCAAGCGCCCAAAACATCCGCTATCTCGCGGTGGTAGGAGAAGTCGCCGAATTCGGAGATGCGGTGTGCGTCAGTCCCTACAGACAGTGCTACGCCTCGCTCCAGAGCCAGATTCGCCATTTTTACATCTTCCTGACGCCAGATATTGTGAGAATTGATCTCCAGAGCAACATCCCATTCGCCAGCAATATCGACGAGCCAATCAATGATGTCGTCTGAAATTTCATAGCCCTTCAGACAAATGGGACGAAATGGGTGAGCCAATACATCAATGCCCCAGCGCATCAGATGTCTGACAAGCGTCTTGTACTCTTTAAAAACACAGGCGGCTTCTGCCTCCGCCTGCAGAGCAGGAAATGAGTGGGCTGCACCTACGATTACATCAAAATCCATCATGCGGTCGGGGTTACACACCGGAGTGCCGTCGATGAACATATCCAGTTCTATCCCGAGCAACATACGCCCACTCTGCATCGCACGTACATCCTCGATGTACCGATCGAGAGCAGCATCGCCCTGTGAACGGTAGGCTTCAATGATTGAACGCCCCTCGGGGGTCCAAAACGCCCACATTCTGTCCGCTGGCGCGTAGAGATGCGCGCTATGATCAGTCACAACAAAAGCCTGCCCCGTGGCAGCGCCTATCGTGCTGTACCACTCGAGCGAAACGTCTTCTGCACAGGCTGACCGTTCTGTATGACAATGACAATCGCAAAAACTCATCGGCTTCCTCATCACTTGGCTTCAGCTTCTCCCCAAAAATGGCACGACTTATATAATACTTCACGTCATCAACGTGAGCAAGACGATATGGCCCCATATGACATGCCGGCTGTGGGCGGTCCCAATTGAATGAGATTATTTGGGAAGCAAGCACACTAACAAAAAAACGTGCAGTATTCGCGTGGAGAGGAGGTCTAACCCAACACTGCGTGGAAATACCTGTGCCGTGGGTATAGGGTAGTGACGTCAGGTGGTGCAAAATGTACCACCCCCAGCACTTGAACCTATCGCCACATTGATAACTATGGTAGCCGTCCTGTGCTACCTGAGGCTGTGAAGCTGTAGCTGTCCCGCAAAACCACATGGTCACGCCAGTGGCCTGCCGGTGCGGCCACAGTAAGCAGCCAGAAGTCCACTCACTTACGGAGGGTATTCTGTATGGCTACGGGCAAAGTCAAGTGGTTCAACGACGCGAAGGGCTTTGGATTCATCGAACGGGAAGGCGAAGAGGATGTGTTCGTCCACTACTCGTCAATCGTCGGTGAAGGCTACCGCTCACTCCAGGAGGGTGAAGAGGTGGAGTTCGACATTGAGACCGACGCCAAAGGGCCCCGTGCGGCCAACGTAACCGTGATCAAAAAGGCGCCTGAAGGTGGAAGCGGCGACCTCTGGTAGTTCTGCTACCCCAGTGATACCGCGAGCCCGACCCATTCGGGTCGGGCTTTTATTGTGCCTATATTGTCATCGACAGCCCCTCACTCAGGTGTTGTGGCTGTTTGCATCAACCGATTCCAGATAGGCGTCGAGCACGCTGTCTGTAGGTCCATCCATGATTACCAGCCCCTTAGACAGCCACACCACGCGGTTGCAGTGCGCCGCCACTGCATCAAGTTCATGCGAGACCATGATGACTGCCGAGCCATTCTCCTGGAACTCGCGTAGCCGCCTGTAGGCCGTCCGCTGAAATGCCTCATCTGCCGATGCCAAAACCTCATCAACCAGCAATAACTCCGGCCTGAAGGCCATCGCGATACCGAAGCCAAGACGGAACTTCATTCCCGATGAATATGTCTTCACCGGAACTTCCAGAAACTCCCCTAACTCTGACATTTCGGCCACATCAGGCAGCGCTCTCGTGATATCATCACGACCATACCCCATCAGAGCACCGCTCAGAAATATGTTGTCAAGCCCGCTGAGTTCAAGGCTGAATCCTGTCTCAAGCTCAAAAAGACCACCAACTTGTCCATTGATTAATATCTCCCCCGCGGTCGCACGATAGATCCCACCAATCACGCGAAGTAAGGTGCTCTTCCCCGAACCATTGACACCAACGAGACCGACCATCTCCCCCCCACTCACACACAGGTCGACACCTCGCAGAGCCCAGAATGGTTCATGCGGATAGGGGCGAAGCAGACGCAAAAGAGCACGTTTGAGAGTGGCCTGCTGCTCGCGCCGCACGCTGAAACGCTTGTGAAGCTCGCGGACTTCAAGAACGTATCCACTGTCGCTCATCTACAGCAACTCCGGGAGCTGCCAGTTATACTTGCGCCACACCTTCGCGCCTAACAGCAGCAAAATCATTGAAATAGTTGCTGAGATGCCAACATAGAACCAGAAACTTCCTGTCCACGGCACACCATCAATAAACTGCACCAGCTCAGGCCATTTGCCAGCCTCTAACAGCGATGTCCGGAACCCAACCATCAACGGCGTCAACGGATTCAGTACAAGATACGCTTTCTTCTGCCACAGTTCCAACTGCTCGGCACCCATCACCATCTGGATGTTGTACGCCAGCGGCGTAAGATAGAACCACAGACGAAGCAGTGCTTCGAGGATGAACCTGATATCGTCGTAGTACATTCGCAGTACCGAGAATATCAACATCAGGCCCATCAGGAATATAACCTCTATCGCCAGGAACACCGGAACGAATAAAAATGACGGTAAAACCGCCACGCGCAGCACAAGGAAAATCGCCACGAGCACTGTGCACCCAAGCGCAAAATGGATGAAATTCGATGCTATGACCGCCGTCGGCAAAACCACTCGCGGGAAAGCGAACTTTTTCATCAGCGCCGTGTTCTCTGCAACACAGACCGAGCCATCACTGATGGCCTGCTGGAAGAACATCCATGGAAGGAATACTGTGAAAAGCTGAACAGAATAGTTCGGTATGTCCACGCCGATGATGTACCGAAACGCAATCGTCATCACTATGATCTGCATCAGCGGGTTCAGAAAAGACCAGAAGAACCCCAGTGCGGAGTTCTTATACCTGATCTTCAGATTGCGAGCAACGAGGCGATAGATGGCCTCGCGCCAACGCCAGATATTTCGCAGTTCTTTCACGATATCCTCATATCATTCAGGGCCGGGTACTCTATGCACTCAGCAGCCTCAGTATATGCTGCTTGACATAGACTATACTACGCGTTCCAATATCATCATGCTATCAATGCACGGAGTACTTCAACTCGTCTAAACGTGCATAGAGGCTGCCATCAGCGATGCGCTCCACATATCTCTCGGGCAGAAGCGAGCGCGATGTACACGCTGCAACGGCCAGCAATTCCATGTACTCAATCTCGTCGCCACGTGCGTCTGTGGGCGCGATATAGTCCTCAACGGCAAATTCAAGATCCGCCACGGCAACGCGGTCTCTGCCAGCAAAAGCTGCGACGCGCCGGCCCACCTCACACACTTCTTTGAGGTCAGCCCCGGAGTAGCCAGCCGTCTTTGCAGCTATGCTCACAAGCTCAAGCCCATCGGTCGAGATCCCCAAATGCTGCAAACTGACACCCAGAATCGCCTCGCGTGCTATTTCATCTGGCAACAGAAATGGCAACTTGACATCAAAACGTCCCGCACGCATTGTTGACGGATCAATCAGGTCAGGTCGGTTGGTCGCAGCCCCGAAAAGAATCCGTCCCTGATGCGATTCGTCACTCAGAAAAGAGTTGAACCTGGCGAAAACTCGTCTGGAGACACCACTGTCTGAATCACTCGTCACTCGCCGACCATACGACTGATCAAACTCGTCAATGAACACAAATACGGGGGCCATTGCTTCCAGATAATGGAACACTCGTTCAAGATTCGCCTCTGTCGATCCCACATACTTGCTGAAGATGTTCCGCAGTTCCACGAATGGAATCCCAGCATCATGCGCAAAACATTGCATCGTAAATGTCTTGCCGCATCCAGGAGGACCAGCCAGAAGCACTCCTGAGGGTACAATCTCGCTGCGGCCTTCACGCAAAGCACGGGCGATGTTCAGCAGCAGATCCTTCTGCTGGTCCACACCCGCAACCGCCTCCAACCCAAAACGCGGTTGGGTGAACGCTATCAGATCGCCAATCTCTGAGCTTATTACTTCCCGTTTGAATTCATTGGCATGGCGAACAGTCACCGGCTCACCAAAAGCGGCTGCACGGTCCATCAGGCTGCCGATCTGTGAGCGACTCAAGCCATCTGTATTCGTGGCAAGGATTTCGGGCGAGATCTCCAGCTTCGCCACAGCCCCATTCTCGGATGCCACACGACCCTCAATGTACGCAAGACGTTCTGCCTCATCGGGGAGTGGTATCTGTATGGTTCTGGCTCCACCGAGTCGCCCATGGAGTTCGTCGTGCACGTCTGCAAGAGAATCTGCGATCATGAAGACAAAGCTGTTGCGTCTCACCAATTGCGGGTTTGTTGCCCAACGCCGCAATGCTGTAACTACCCGCCGCTGACTGAATGACATGAAGTGCTCTTCTTCACGCGGTGCAAGCTTGTCGACATAGTCGATGATGACACTCGCACCATCGCGAGTTACCAGAAAGCTCTCCAGAAGCGGAATTGCCACCTCAGGCCGGTAACTCTCCTCCAGGTCAACCCGCGTTTTTGTGCGATTCTGATAAACTTCCACGAAATGTCTGAACTGCTTCTCGTCCGCACCGGAGGGAAACGTGATGCCACTGGCAATATCGTACAGCGCAGTCACTTTGTCGCCACAGAAACACTGGTGCAGCATTGTGCTGAGTGGCAGATATTTTCCTCTGTGGGGAATAATATCGCGAACTCCATGCAGTAGAAATACTGATGCATCTGAAGCGAGGTAACTTCGGCGCACTTCGTCAGCCCACGCTGGCCATTCCGCCACACCATCACTCACTCCATCCGAGTTCTGCAACCGTTCATCGGGGACCACTGGCTAATTCTCCTGCGTATTTGCTTGGGGCTCTATTTGCGTATCTGTTTCTTCAATCACAGGCTGCATGGTTCGCGCAGCGGGCTCTTCGTCAGGAAGCAGTCCAAGCTGCCGTTGATACTCCTGGTATTTACTCTCAGCCTCCATTGATACTGCGGCGGCCTCGACATCAGCAAGCTGTGTCTCCATATTCGCACCGGAGACTTCAGTCCGAGCCTGAGCGCGCGCCAATCGTTCGTCTATCTGAGCGGTCATCCGATCCATGACCTCACTCGTGTCACCAACCTCAAAAGCCATCATCAGTTCCGACATCTCTTCTTCAATCTTCGCACGTCTCGCACGTGAGATCTGCCGCATCGCTTCATTGATCTGCTGCTTAATGCGCCGCTCAAAGGTGTCACGCGCCTGCATGGCGCGCTCAGAATTCACTTTGGCCTGAACAAGTTGCGCTTCAGTATCGGCCAGCTCTGTCTTCGAACTCTCAAGGGACCCTATCAACGCTTTAGCGGTCTCCTTATGTGCATCACCAAGCTTAACAGCTGCCAGCACTTGTTGCTCGAGTTTCGCGTATTTATCACGCAGGCGCTCCGCCTGCATTTCAAGCATCTTCTCAAGTTTCACTACTTCGGCTACTTGTCTGTTCAGTTCAGGAAGCTTTGACCGCAGGTCGTCCATATGCTGCCGTAGGATCCGCTCGGGATCCTCTGCACTACGAAGCAGTCCACCAAACAACGAACGAAATATCATCTTGATACGTTCCCACATCAATACCGCCTCCTGCGTATATTGCAAGTGTTACGGCGTGACATTGCCTTGGCCAGGCGCATAATGCGTCTACTCCACCACTTCAATCCGCGTATCTATGACTTCCTGCAAAGCCGCGACTGTGCTTCGCACCTCGATCAACCGTTCGTACGTCTCCTGCTGCATTGCTGACCCCTCGTCCAGACTTCCGCTGCTCAACTTCACCGCTTGCGAGTACACGCTCCGCACAGAAGCGGCGATGTTATGCATCGATGCCTCTGCTCGCTCCATCAGCACCTGCATCTCTTGAGCAGTGACCGACTCGCGCTTGAGCTCCTGAAGTGCCTCTTCAAGCTGCTCACGCGCGTATTCATCACTTAAAGCTGCTTGTCGAGTGCGGAGCGACTGTTCTCTCGCATGCAGCTCGTCGGGGCTATTCTTACGCATGTACGAATAAGCGCTCCGCACTGAGGCTAATAGACGATGAGCAGCATCCGCAAGCGCTTCCACTTCCACATCTAGTCCGGCAAGAAGCACGGAGCCGTCACCATCAGTCCCCACTAGTTCGCGAATTCTGTCGACATCACGGTCAATATCCTTCGCAAGCGGACGCAGGTGCGCTGGCAGACCGCGCAACATATCCTCATATTGCAGTCGACGCTTCCATCGAGCCTTTGCTTGATGCGGCCCTGAAAAATACACTGCCAGAATCCATACAACGATGCCTATCGGGAACGAGTGCCATCCTAAGGGAGTGATCACTGCAGCAACAATTGTTGCCGCACTAACCACGAGCGCGGCAGGACTGAATAAAGCCTTCAGTGCAACCACAAATGGATTGTCGGCAAGCGGTCCCGCCATGACGCATCGAACTCCACAACCAGAATGTCACCAACTCGTGTTTCAACGCATGCTGCACGGATTCCTTCAATACTTCGGCCGCTGATCTATGCCGAGTGTGCTGATACTTCACTTTGGGCCGAACGCGTAGGCAGCACCAACCCAACAAACGCTCCAGCTATAGGCAGGAATGCCGTAAGCGACAGCGCATATACCAAGCTACCAGAGCTGTCCGAAATCCAACCTACGATCGGTGTCACAATCCCGGCAAGTCCCCAAGCAAACCCCATGCCGATCGATGAGGCCATGCTCATCCCCTGTGGAACCAAATCCTGGGTCTGTGCGATGTTGACTGGTTCTGCGGCTCTCAATATGAAACCTGAAGCGAAAAGCAAAATCATCGCAGGCCAGAAAGGCGTGTAAAGGCTGTAGTACAAAAGAGGGGGACTGAGCAGGAGACTCACGACTGTGACGCAACGGCGCCCCAATCTATCGCTGGCATATGCACCTACCATACCACCAACCGCCCCCCCAAATACAAACCAGAAGACCGAACCACCCTGGTGATAGACAGAAAGACCGCGGTCACCGAGAACAACTTGGAAGAAGCTCTGATATGCGACGACAGTCATCGAGCGGATAACCATCACAAACAAAATGGGGGCCATTG
>CAYSRY010000126.1:0-9604 GCA_964433395.1 uncultured Armatimonadia bacterium
AACGGCTTCTGTGCAGGCAGGTACTCTTTGATGAAATCAGTGGACGTATATGCTTTTATATTGACCATGATTGGCCTCCAAATCGCTGGGCAATACTGCGGAATCCGGCCCGATGAGGAACGAGATTGCGCAGTGCCCAATCCACATCAGTTTGTTGTGTCGCTCGCCTCAGAGCTTCTGACCGGTCAGCTGGCGGATTGCGCGCTCCCAGGCCTGTTTTGCCCCGAGCTTATCAGTTGCCTCATGATATCCGATGGCGCCCACGAAAATACCCAACCAGGCGGCGACAAAACCACTTGGTCCCGCGCCATGGACGCCAGCTGCAATGATACAGCTTACGATCAGTGCTGCAAGTATCTTCTTGACCTTCTCTTCATCATCTGGCTTCCATAGGTAGCGTTTGATCACCTGCAGCAGAACCTCCGCCAGTATGCCGCCGAACACCCAAAGCTGCTCCTGCGGCATGCTCTGCACTGTGTGCCATAGTGTTACCATACATCGTTCCCTCCTTTGAACTCCAAAAGGGGAAGACCCCACCAAACAGGTGGGGTCTTCCTGAACTCGTTCTGTCTCCGTCCAATCCGCTGTTTCGGCTAGCCGTCTGTCAGCTTTGCAAGCCGCTGCTCAATGCGATTGAGCTGTCCCTGGATGCTGCGCAATTCACTTGATACCTCGGGGCGGGGAACATACGCTTCATCAAGCGTACGTTTGTCCCAGTGAACATTGCGATCTCGAATGTGATCATCTATTGCCTGGCTCTGTGCCGCGCTGTAACTCGCGATTCCCACTATTACCGTCAGCAGCGCGACTGCGAGACCAAGTGTGATCGTTGATGTTTTGGAGAGTGTGTAGTTTCCATTGCCATCTGATCGTGGCCAACCCATATAACCTCTCGTCTGTATCTGTAGTGTTTTGCTCATTTTACGGCAGAGCTTCTGCCCCCAGCACCGAGTACGCAATACGATGTTCGGCTTTGCGGACTTTATGCTCTATTTCGCAAATTCTGTATTGTGCACCATCAATGCCCGCTTTCTGCGCACCGTTAATGCGCAGCACATGCCCTATCTGAAATGCCGGCGCAAGTGGCGTGACGATAGAGATCCGCTCGGGTGCTGGTGACAGGTACTGCAGCAGCTCGGATGCACGTTGATTCGCTGCAGCCTGCGTCGCAACGCCCTTGATTTCGTAGACTTCCATCTTGCGCCAGCCGACATAGCGGGCTGAAGTCTCATCAAACAGTGAGCTGCTGTCGTATGCCACGGACTGCACGTCACCTCCCTGTTCATCAATGCCAGAGACCATCACGTAGTTGCGATGATCGGTGGAGGACAACGATTCCCGCAATCGCGACAGATGCAGGATTTCGCCGGGCTGAACGCCATTGAAAACGGGGGTGTCCTGCGTGTACATCTCCCACTGTACTGCACAGTTGCACGCGCCTTCACCCGTACCGTCATGCAGGAGTACGTCCGCTGCTGTGCGTTTCTGGCGACAGTGTGGGCATGCTTTCACAAAGCATCCATCAGGCCCGAAGAAGATTGCCGCATTGTGATCAAAAGCGGCAACCTGCTTGAGAAATTCCAACCAGCTTCGCCCAGGCTCAGCCCGCCACAGGGGAGCTTCAGGGTCTCCTTGACTCAGCGTCACGCCAGTATCCTCAAGGTCATATTCCGATTCGTGAAGCCCACACCGGGCGAGAACCCATGTGAAGACGTCCTTCACCGGCCAGCCATCAAATACGGGCACACGACCGTCGGCCAGTTCGTCATTCAGGCGAAGCATCGGGTCCAGAATATCCACAGTCACGGTGGACTCCGTGCACGCGCTGATTTCTAACTGCGGCTCGACGATGTAGCCCGTATGCGTCAGGTTCAGTGCATCCGGTACGCCGGATTCGTGCCATCCGATGGCGATTGCCGCCTTGCGATACTCTGCCATGGCCAGCGTCCCGGCACCAAGGGCGCCATCGTTGTTGTCGAGGATGACGCGGTAGCGGGTCGAGGCACAGGAGCGATCATGATGGCCGGTCACGGCGATTACACGCTCAGAAATATCCTCAGGGGGATTTGTCGTCTGGCTGAAGATCCCGGCATATTCGCCGATCTGAACGCTGTAGAGCTCCGGAGAAACCGCTGTCTGAAAGTCCACTGGGTTTCCTGTGGCGGGGTCTGTGCCGACCGCCGTCTGAGTGAAAACATATGGCGTGACGGTGGCCTGCCATGCCCGCTGCGTCACGGGAAGGTCCGGAAGCGCTGCTGTATTGTCGATGACGTTCACCTCGTGCAGCGGTGAGCCATCGTCATTCACAACGGGCAGGTGTCTGTAAGTCAATGTCAGTGCAGACGTCGATGAGGAAGTGTCGTAACCGGTTTCAAAGCCCGGGCTTTGTACCACGCAGCCGCTCATTGCGATGGGGTAGAAGGAAAACGCCCACTGGCCGGCGTTATGCCAGAGCATGACGCGTCCGCTCCGGATAATCTCGCCGGGCGCAAGCGGGTATTTCCAGATATTGCTCACAAATCCATCGGTAGAGATCACGAGGTGCCCTCTGATGACGGCAAACCAGATGAAAACCCGCTCTCCTCTGGCCATGCCCTCATAGACTGGCATGTTGATTCCGTCATCGGAATCCGACACTTTCTGCCATTGCCCATCTGTGCACCGCAGCAAGAGCATAGGCGCGCCATAGGGAATGGCGACAGCCCACTCACTGACTGCACCAGTGCCATCGGTAATCGAGCCGAAATGCACTTCGGTATAGGGTGGTTGTGACCAGTCGTGATTGGGGGCGACGTGAGCACGATACAGAGAGACAGCGAACATGGGGTTGGCAGGTAGAGAAAAATTGCTGCACATGCCGGTCAATACATTGGGTGTGCCGTCATACTGGTACAAACGTATCTCGTCGCCGAGGCCCATATCGGACATGGTCGTCCATGTGCCTCCACTTGCTGTAAAGTGCCCGAAGCCGATGCGTTGCGAGGTATCAAGTTGGGGCCGCGCGATGAAAGCGTTCAGATCCCCAGCTTCTACCAACATGCCTCCGGGCATTGTGGCGCCGCGGATAAGCGATGCCCATTCCACGCCGGCTGGCGGGCTGAGCGAGAGCTTTCCACGTTTGTAAAGGTCGGCGATGCAGGCGTGTCTGCCAAAACCACTGTGGGCCTGCACGAAGGGTCGTTTTGCTGAATGTAACTGCAGGTTGCACACTGGATAGATGCGTTGGGGCATATTTCCACCTCTTAGGATTACGGTACAAAAGAGAAAGAGCGTCCACGAATGGACGCTCCTGATAGTATTCATGATATTGCGCCCGGCCTGTACTAGCAGGTCTGAGCGCGTTGTATAAACAATACACACATGACGAGGAGACGCCTAGTGTATCAGGCGTCTCCTCGAGGGGAAGCTGAGTTATCTGGAAGCCGAGTTTAGACTGCTACTCCGACTACGGAATCGCCATCGGCGAGGCTGATGATTTTGACGCCACCAGCCGTGCGGCTACGTGTGGGAATGTCATCGACCGGGGTCAGGATGGCTTGCCCCATGGCGGTCATAACAAGTACACGTTCCGATTTGTCCATCGGGACACGCAGGACTGCGACGACGGGCCCGCTGTCATCGGTCACTTTATAACCTCCGACGCCTTTGCCGCCGCGCGACTGCTGCCTGAACTCACCCGGATCAGTAATCTTGCCATACCCATTCGCCGTAATGATCAGGACTGCATCAGCCATTTGTAATACTCCCTTCGAGCTCATTAGCTTCGGTTTGCCATGTAGCATTTCGCCATCAGGGCCAATATGCCCTTCCTGTGCGCGATGCCATCCCCCATAGTGGGGCAATGATTATGCCACGGCAGCTGCTTTTACGCAAGCTGTTGTCGACGTCACGCATCTGCGCTCACTGTCGCAGATGCTGTTGCGCTACTTGAAATAGGTTTCGAGGCCAGCATAGAGGGCGTTCACCATTGCTGCCTGGCCGGCCGATGAGTTAATAAACCGTTCATCCGACGCGACTGTCAGCACACACATTTCAATCGTGACAGTTGGTACTTCCGCGAAAATCGAACCGGTCAGTGCCCCCTGTTTGCTGCCCACGTAGGTCGACGAATCACCATGAACACCACGTGATGGAAGCGTACCGGCGAGACTGTTCTGCATGCCGGTGTGAAGTGCCTTGGCGGCCTCTCGGCTGGCTTCGCGGACGGATGCTGGCGGACCGGTATGACCATATTTCGTCCCTGTGCGGTCCGGGTAATACAGCGAGAAACCAGAACGTGACGCGGCGTCGCAATGCAGGCGAATCATAATATCAGCGCCGGCAGCGTTAGCGATTTCTGCGCGCTTTCGATTCGTCACATTTTCCTTCTCTGAGCTTTTCGTCATCACGACAGCAGCTCCGTGCGCGGCGAGTTTCTCCCGCAGCTTGAGCGCGATGACCCAGTTGATGTGATTCTCCGCCACACCCGAAGGGCCGGTGCATCCAGCACTGGTCTCTGATGGGTGACCTGGATCAATGCAGATGGTTTTTCCAGCCAGCACATCAGGTAATGGCTTCAGATATGCGTCGATGCTTTTGTGTGCGCCGGCCGACAGTTTCACCGTCATGTCCCATTTCTCATAGCCGGATTTGATGAGCGTAAAGCGGTAGAGCTGCTCCTGGGAAGTCGCCGAGCTTATCGTGACTGTCCCCGGGCTGTAGGCCTTGAAGTAGCCATTCACGTATATCTTCGCGCCATCAGGGTGAGTGCGCACGACCACCGATGCATTATCGGCGCAGACTGCCTGCAGCAGCGCGACGAACAGAATTGCTATCGCCATGAAGCGGGTACCGAACATGCTGCCTCCAATTCTCTCGACCATCATTGCTACGGTTTTGTAGCCGCTGTGCCGAAGACGTTCTTCTGGTAGCTCGCGATGTACGCTGCGTTATTTTGCTCAAGCTTGCTCAGCCAGCTTTCGCGGAAATTTGAGTTGGCGCGATACCAGCTCTGCGACTTGAAATATGAGCGGATGTAGGAGTTGTTGAATGGGCGACCATGCCGCGCGTAGATCTCATTGCGCATCAAAGTCAGTTGCCAGTTGCTGCGACCCGAAAGGTCGCCGGAATTGAGTGAACGAGTGTTGCTGCCCGGGAGCAGGTAACCCGAGCCGCCACCATTTTGCCGGCCACCGGATGGGCCTCCCTGGCTGCCCTCAAGGTGGACGCGCAGAACGTCGGCCCCATCAATAATGTCAACATAGCTGCCCCGATATTCGACGCCTACACCCATCGCTTCGCCAACAAAGCGCAGCGGCACATAGGTGCGGCTGCCATAAACACGTGGAGGAACACTCATCGAATAGTTGCGACCATTGATCTGGGCAGTATAGTCGTTCACGTACATCAATATCGTATACGTGCCGCCCGTGACCATGATCTCACGGACATGCTGATCCCATCCGACTTCAGCGCCGAAATGTTCGAAGATCCCGCGCAAAGGCACGAGCAGTCGCCCATTTTCCTCAACGCGCGGAACGTAGATGTCGGCGGCAAAAGACGCGCTTGCGATGCAGATTAGCAATGTCACCACCATACCGGCCATTACACATTTTCTCATGATACGCACCCTCCTGTACTGAGTAGATATTGTGCTCCTGGTCGATGTAAATGCTACGGATGGCTTGCAGAGCCACCATAGACCCGTTGCTGATAGGCACCTATAAACTCTATGTTCTGCAGTTCGACTGACGACAGCCATGCCGGGGTGTAGTCATCATCCTGATGATACCAGGACTGTCGAAGAAAATAGGCGCGGATGAAATCATCATGGAAAGGTTTACCCTTTCGCGCACCAATTTCCTCCCGCATCAGTGTCAGTTCCCAGTTGCTGTTACCGGTCATATCGCTCTTGGTGGCTGCGCGCTTGTCCGTCCATGCCGCAATGTAACTGGGAGAGGAGTGCTCTGTTTTTGCAGGTTTGCGCGATGCGAGCAGGTGGACTTTCAGTTCTGTTGCCCCCGGTGCTTTGATCGTTACGACGTTATTACGATATGTGACTTTTCCTCCGAGCGATTCGCCAACAAAGCGAAGTGGTATGCAAACCCGGCCCATGAACGAGCGGGGAGGGACGACCATTCGATGCAGCTTGCCATTGACATATGCCTGATAGTCATTGACGAACATATTTATCTTCCGCGTATTGAAAGAGATGTCAATCGCTTGGCCGACGGCGTCCCAGTGCACTGAGGCGCCCAGAGCTTCAAAAATTCCCCGTAGCGGGACGAGAATGTTGCCACGCTCCTCCATGCGGTCAATGAAGATTTCGTTCGCAGCATTTGCACTGATTGTACTGAGCAGTGATGCGGCAATAATGACGCCCAGTTGCAGAGTTCTCAAAAAACCCTTCACTCCTCCATCTGCACTTTTCAAGTGCATAAGTATAGCGTGCAAGTGTATAGTTGTGCAGCTATAATGGTTCAGACTTTGGCATCAACGGATATGGGAGGCGCGCACCAAGAGAACACTGCATTTTGCCTGCGATGCGATGCGCTCAGCCATGCTGCCAAACAGTGCCTCAAGCACTGTCGGACGTTCAGCTCCGAGTATTGTCATATCAAAATCATTGGCATGTTCTATGATAGCAGATTGTGGATCCGAGGCCACTATGACGTTCGCGTCGCCCAGTTCAGACATCCCATATTTCACCAACACGTCGTGGAGGTCTGCACGCTGAGCCTCGCGATCCGCGTCGGGAGTGACCGCACGCACAAATTGGACGCTGGCACCAGTCTGCCGCAGCACTGCCTGCAATGCCATCTTGCTGATGCGAAGATTTTCACCACTCAGCAGAGGCATGAGCACTTCGTGTACTTCGCGTTGTCTGATCTTGGCTACAATCAGGTCGGCATCGGTCCCCCGCGCAACCTTGTGCATGATGCGATCAAAGCGGCGCTCCATCTTGTCGTCTGGCTCCTCAATATCAGAATAGCCAACCAGAACCAGATCGGCGTGTTGAGTGGTTGCCGCCGAAATAAGACCGGTGTGTACTTCGCGCGCTACCTCAACCACTCCTCGCGCGCCGAAACCTTCCTGCTGTGCCACGTTGATGGCTTGTCGCAATAGCTGTGAGCCTGCCTGCACTTCCCGCGAAGAGCGCGCTGCGCCAAGGCTCATCTGGTCTGGAATAGTGACGATGTGCGTTGCAATCGCATCGTAACCGGTTTCCACCACGATCATCCCCGCCAGAGACATCAGATCGGGGATGGTATTCGGGTTTGAAATGCCGATAAGCAGGTTCCCCTGTTGCCCGTGTGGCGCCAGCTGCTCGCTCAGTGGTGTCATGGAATCACTTCCGCGTTATGGTCTGGATGCTGGGATACGGCGCGCACGAGCACGAGTGAACATGCATCAAGCTGCTCAAGTTCGTCTATGCTGGTACACAGAGCACGTGCTGGTACATCAGGTGCACCGGTTATGACCATATCAACAAAAGAGGCTTCTGCCTTGATGGCTGCGGCCGTTGACGTCGCAGGAATGGCGCGCGTATTTGCGCGCACGCGATCACCGATTCGTCCCTCAAGCCACTTCTCCATTGCCGATTGCGCGTCTGCATCCGCATTTTCGGCCACAACGCCTGCGACTGTCAACTGTGCCCCCCAGGTGTTGGCCAGACGCGCGGCGCAGGTCAAAACAAGCTCGCTGTGCGGGCTATCTTCCACCACGGCTAATATCGTTCTCGCAGGAACCGGGCCTGCCTCACGTAAGACCAGAACATTCGCCCGCAGGTATTGGTCCAACCCGTCGAGTAGTTGTAAACTCTCGGTATAGCTTGGCGAAGCCTTGTCCGGCCATCCCAGAAAAACCAGCGAAGCGCGCGATGCTTCGGCGGAACTCAGCAGGCCGCAGAAAATTGAACCGGCCACCGCCACATGTGAGCGAACTTTCGCGCCGGCGCGGATGAGTGGCGCGGCAGCTTTCCGCAACTGTCGCTCGCGATCAGCCACAAACTGGTGGTAGCGCGTAATTGTGCCTTCCTCTTCAATCTGTGAAAAATCCAGATGAAAGACCGTCACCGCCAGCACATCCCCCTGTATCGGCCCCATCATCCCAGCGGCTATCTGCAGGCGTGCTGCCTCGTGCTCTGGATTTGCAACCGCTACCATCGCGCGTGGAATTGACTCCGGACGTGCTCCCCAGGCCTCAACTGAGTCTATCGCGGGCTCCAGAATTCCCCACCGCAGGAAGTACGGCCACACACCCTCGACGGAAGTGCGCTTGCGCCCGAAAAAATAATAATGGATCACTGCCAATGCGACAATGGCCGATCCAATGTATACGACAAGGGGTTGCATGAAAAATATGATGGCGAAGCATCCGGCAGAGCCGGCGAGCGGCAGCCATGGAAACAGTGGGACACGATAGATTGGATTGTAGGCTTCCTGACGCGCCCCGCGCATCACTACACAGGCGACGCCGATCAGGCCGTAGAGCAGCAGGTGCAGCATGCCGGCAGCTTCTGCCAGCAATTCGATATTACCAATCATGGTCCCGGCAAAAATCATCGCCCCAGTCACCAATATTGCTGTATGCGGGACGCGAAATTTCGGGTGCACGCGATTGAGCCAGCTCCACACCAGATTGTCTCGGCTCATGGCAAAGGCGATGCGGGCTGCCGACATGATGCTGGCGTTCGCTGAGCTCAGCATTGCCATAATTGCACCGATCATCATCGCGCCACGGCCCCAGGGGCCAAGCATTGCGGCTGCAAGGTCGGCGATCAGGGCTGAGCCGGTCAGCTCTGAGGTTGGTTTCAGCATCAGGCATACCAGGATGACTGCAACGTAGATGGCGACCACTATCAGCACGGAGCCGAGCAGGGCGCGCGGCAGATTGCGCGATGGGTCACGGATCTCCTCTGCCATCGAGGCAATTTCGGTGAAGCCGCAGTAGCTCACAAACAGCGTGGCCGTGCCCGCGATGACCGCGCCGATGCCATAGGGCATGAACGCCTGGCCCGAAAACACGCCTGCATGGGCGCTGAATGAGCCGCGCCCGATGAACAGCAGCAGTGACGCAAGCAGGACGCCGACGATCAAATTCTGTGCCCGCCCGGCTGCTTGTGACCCGATCAGGTTAAGAGCCACTAATGCAGCGGTCATCACAATTGCGGCCATGCGAATATCGGTACCCAGATAGACTGCGACGTATTCGCCAAAGCCAATCATATAAAATGCGCTTGCGAAAACCAGGCCGAACCAGTTGCTCCAGCCGATTACGGAGCCCCACATGGGCCCCAGCGCACGCGAGACGAAATAGTAACCACCGCCGGATTTGGGCATCCCGGTAGCGACTTCCGCCGCGCTCATGGCAGACAGAAGCGCGATCACGCCGCCAATCACAAAAGAGAGCAGTGTGGCCGGGCCTGTGCGGGCAAAGATCAGCCCTGGCAATATGAAAATCCCAGAGCCGATCATCGTGCCAACACCAATGGTCAGCGCCGCTGAAAGCCCCAGGCCTTGCGCAAGTTCGACTTCAATGACGCCGCCGGAGCCTTGTGTGCCGGAGCCATGCGGCACGCTGTCTGGCTGCGTTGTTTTCCCGCTCATTCCGCTCCCATATGTGG
>CAYSRY010000127.1:0-9556 GCA_964433395.1 uncultured Armatimonadia bacterium
ATACCATCGGACACGATCTCTATGGCGTCCGATGCTTTTATCAGGGGTGCGACCGCACGGGAGCTGTCTCTGGCGTCTCGCTCAATCTGGTCTGCGAGAACCTGTTCAAAACACAGGTCGGGATTCTGCGCGCTGATTTGTTCAAACCTGCGTCGGGCACGTTCTTCGGGTGTGGCAGTCAGGAAAATCTTCAGCTCAGCATTTGGCAGTACCACGGTCCCGATGTCGCGACCTTCCATCACCACGCCTGAAACCGCTGCCAGGGCTCTTTGCTTCTGCAGCAGGTTTTCGCGAACAGAGGCTATAGCAGAGACTGGGGAAGACAATGCTCCGACTTCGGGAAGACGCACCTTCTCCTCAAGGTCCTCACCATTGACGAATATGCGTTGTGCACCCGCGACCTGGCGGAAGTCAATGTCCGCTTGTGCCGCGATATCACTGATGGCAGCTTCGTTGGTCGTGATGGTGAGGTTCTGGCGTAGAGCAAGGTAAGCTACTGCGCGATACATTGCACCCGTATCAATGTATACATACCCCAAGGCCTTCGCAACATCCTGGGCGACACTGCTCTTGCCGGCACCTGCCGGACCGTCGATAGCTATCTGAATCTTTCTGGTCACGCATCATACCTCGCGCGTCTATGGACGCGGACAAAGATTGTCCCGGCCACTCATAATACCATGAAAGTACTCACCACGTGTAGTACACTCCGTCAAATGTCCCGGCCACCCAACTATCTGCATCATCGTTGAAAGTGATGGCCACTTTTCCCTTTACCCTCCCGATGATGTCCGGATTCTCTGTATCGGCTTGCAAAGTCCACTCAGTGATCTCGAGGGCACATGCCCAGGGGGCATTCACGGTCACCGGGGTCTCACCATCACCCTTCGGGTACCAATAGAATGCGTACGCAGTATTGAGATCCATATCGTCCTCAAATGCTTTGGTGAGCTGTCCATTCTTTCCGGGCTTGATATTGAAGCGGAGACTCACGCCGGTCTCATCTGACGGTACGCTGGTCTGGTCTGCGACTGGCACGTCAAAAATCTCAAGAACCGGACCGGATTCGGTCTTATGTACACGGACGGTTTTCGCTTCAAACGCCTCGCCATTAAGCATTCCAGTCACATTGCCAGCCGGAATGGCTTCAAATGCTGGCAGATCCGACCAGACAAAGTCAACGGGCGCTGCATCGCCGGCATCGGGTGGAGCAACATCTACCATATTGCTTTCAGGGGTGTCTGTTGGTGCCTCGGCCTTCGGTTGACAACCGAGGAGACCGAACGTACCTCCCAGCAGCATCGCAATCAGTGACAGAACCATGTATGCCTGCAGATGTTTTGCCATTATTCTCCTCCTGCGGCATCCAAGCCGAAAAACGATATGTGGGCCGTCGACTGCTGTAAGTGAGTATCACCATTATAACGCGTTCTGGCAACCATACAATTGTCGAATCGCCTGATGTACCTGTTATACACGCCTTTTGTGGAATACTTCTGAATGAACACGGGTACTCGTATAGTGTATTGATGCTATAGAGCTGAAAGCCCGGTATCTGTGATGGCCCACATTTGCCCTGCAATGATAGCTGCAGCGATGGCGTCAGCCTGAACGCCTTTACAAGTGATGCCTGAGCCCTGATTAACGAATATTCGGTCCTCGCCAATTCTCGCTGTTTCCATGTTGTCCATGCGATCGGTCACCACCTGGCGCATCGGCAGCCCGGGATGCTCAGGGCAGAGCAGTACGCCCAAGTTTCTGCAGGTGGCAGGAACTCCGCAAGGCGTGAAGCGGAGGTGGTATTGCATCTGCCATTGTTCGTTCTTGTTTTCCACGTTGAACGGCGGGTCCCATCCTTCAGTCTGCGTGAAGAATGCGTTGTTATGATAGAGAAAATGTCCTCTGAGGACACTCGTATCGCGTGTCAGGGAAAATGTCCGCGAAGTCTCGTCCACATTGAACTCAGCCCATGAGTGGATGTTCCATTGCATCGCTGCCGCCACTTCAGCCAGCGGTCGATATTCGTCCAGAAGGAAGAACACATTCTGCTCTTTCATCAGCAGGACGTGGCGTCGACAACGCTCAGCCATATGGCTGTAACTCGCGTCTGCATTCCCCATCATGTAAGCGATCGTGTCATCCTCGTACTGATTTTCAATTGCGCCGGTAGACGCATAAGACCGCATCAACTGGCCTGCCTCTGAGAGTGTGAGGCAGTTGTGTGAGCGCGTGTGCCAGTTCCAGTGCACGTGATGCGCTGAGCCGTAGCCGCAATAGTAGCCACTTGGCATGGCCATGATCTTGCCGGCAACGTGAATTGCAAAATCGTTGTTGCTCGCATGTGAATGGCTTACTGCGCCGAATGGGCTGGACCGGAAGATGAATGCAAGATCATTCTGCTCATTGTCGCGGTCTGTGCGGATAGCGGCCCAACCGCCATCAGCACAGACATGCAAAACATGGTCCGGTTGGGCGGGGTGTATCGGAGCTGGTGCGGCAGTGAGATACAGTTGTGCGCTCACGCTGCGGCTGTCCGCATTGTGGCGAACCGGAATCTTTTTGGCTTCCTGTCGGAATTGCTCGACGTAGTAGGCGATGCCCTCAGTGCCAGTATTCCGCTGGATGACGTCACACAAGTTTGCATTGAGGTTCCAGGTGCCACTCCACCGTTCCGTGTGGTCACCGAAGCCGATCCATTCTGCATATGGAGGGAGACACCATTGACGCCATTTCGCATGATTAGCCCAGAATGGCCGCTTGTAAAGATCAACACCTGTTGAAGATTTTAATGCAGTTGCAAACATGGTCATAATGTCAACATACGCGAGGCCATACGAAGGACCTTCTGCCCACGCGCCATCATCCCCAGCCCAGATCGGCCAGATGCCGCAGAGGACAGGACGCAGCCACTCAAGCCATTTCTGCGCTTCCGGGATGTAGTCATGGAAGGTTATACCAAGCAGAGCCAGGAAGACTATCTCACGCCCTGCATGTGAGTCAAAACGAGAGATGCCATACGATCCCAGATCGTGCATGTGTTCATACGTAATTTCTCCGCGTCGCCGGAACTGATTGATTACCAGCTCGCGCTGTTCATCCGTGAACTGGTCCCAAACCCAGTCGCAAACTTTGGAGCCATTCCAGATGACGGACATGTGCGCTTCATCATTATGGCCGAGATAACTCGAACCGTCGGGATCCCATTTTGAGATCGATGCCATCCGCTGACATGCCGCTTTTGCGTACTTCTCTTCGCCGCTTGCCAGCCAGGCCAGCGCCAGGAGCTCGGCATCCTGCACGAAATGGCGGGAATCCCACATCGCCGGTAGCCAGATGCTGTACCACTTGTCGTAGTCACGATTCCGATCTGGGAGGAATGGAGGCTCCGCAATCTCATGTGGCATTGCGAGGATCTCCTCGGCCGCTGCCTCCAATGTTTTCCACGTTTCTGCACGTGTTCCCGTTCGCGACGTGCGCAGAGCCTCTATATCGGCTTCTGACAAATAAATCCGGGGATGTGATGCCGGCATGCGCTTGAACCACTCTGCTGCCGAGGGTACTTCCAGGATGACGGCGTCATTGGTAATCTCGAAACTGAAGACCTCTGACGCGCGCGAACCGTCTGACCATTTCCAGAAGTACGTTCCCACTGAAAATGCAGTTTTGGGGAGAAACAGCGGGTCTTCCTGCGTATGCACAATGAAGCAGACGTCTGAAAATGCGGCATCGCGTGCGACTGTCAGCGTGAAGTCAGACGCATTTTCGGTCGGTTTCCAGGCGAAAACGGGCGGATTGGTTCCAGGTATCGAGTTGTTGCGAGGTTGCCTCGGGTCCTTGTGTGGGTGCGAGTCTCTGTGTTCTTTCACGTTATTCACTCCCGTAGGTTGTCAAAATGCTTTTTGCGCATGCTGGCGTCACCTGACACAGACATGCTGGTATGCTCTGGCTGGTTGCTGAGGTATTCAGTGCATGATATGCAGAGAATCTGCATTTTTTTGCCAATATTTGAAATTATGCGGAACAAATCCCTGTGATTGTTGTTTCTACGGGTACAGCAAGCTCGATTGGAGTAAAACCTGTCTGTCGCAATGGGGGTTTTCAGACATCAACCTTGCGGACGGAGAGCCATCATCAAGGTGAGTGGTCGGGAACAGCACTCGCTTAGACTGATGGCTTTTTTTTGTCTGGATTCCTGCCAGCTTCATTTGTCACAGCGCAAAGAATTTCAATTGTCGACTTCAGGCCGCATGTCGCGCAACCTCAATACCTCAAACAGCATGACCGCCGCCACAGCGATGCCAAGTGACATACCCAATGTAAACCTCTCTGCTCCCCCGACGATAAGCGCCCCCAGGATTGGCACTGCCATTGTTGGAAGTATGACCATATAGTAGAACGCCAGAAATGTGGTTGACTTTCGAGTTGGCAAAATTTCCACCATGAAAGAGTTTATTCCTACATTCATTGCCGCGCGTGATGTCCCCATTAACATGCACGCTCCCACGATTGCTAGCAGTGGC
Source organism: uncultured Armatimonadia bacterium (assembly GCA_964433395.1). Classification (GTDB taxonomy): domain Bacteria; phylum Armatimonadota; class Zipacnadia; order Zipacnadales; family UBA11051; genus UBA11051. The sequence continues at coordinate 4,521 of CAYSRY010000127.1, forward strand.
CAGTCATACGTCACGCCCAGACATGTAAAGAGCGTTGCCTTTGGCAGCAGTGGGGAGAGCAGCACGATTGCTGGGACTGACAGATGCTGCGTTGTCCCCATCGCAAGTACAAAGCGATTGCCGTATCTGGTGCTGAATGCTCCCCACAACGGATTAATCAGGCTGTAGCTCAGCATTTTCATGGCGAGCAGCACTCCAGCCATACTTACTGGCATGTCAATCATTTTCATGGCGAATGGAACGACAAACGGGAAAGCCAGACCGCTCGAAGTTTGCCACAGTGCGTGCGCCTTTGAGAGGCGTCGCAGGTTGGCGTCGTCTCTCATCATGCGCTGACCACGAACGATGTGCATTGGCATTGGGAGAGTGCGCCGGGCTGCCAGGTGTGGGTGCTCACGAATCATAGCGAAAAAAATGCCGCAGAGCGCAACCGAGAGAGAACCCGCACCAAATATATATATGAAACTGACAGGATACTCCACGCCGCCATTGCCCTGCAGGAGATCTTTGATCCAGAAGCCTGCTGCAAATGCGCCGAGGCCTCCAATCATATATCTGAATCCGAAAAATTTCCCTACCCACTGTAATGGCAGGCCGTCGCGGAAAACACACATGAAGGGAATGACGCCGTATGAACCGCCCGTTGAGGATGCAAAAAGAAGAATAACAATGAGTACGAAGGCCAGCATTGGGTTGGATATGCCGAGGAAATACAGGACCACACAGATAAGAGCGAGGCAGAACACTCGTAAGGCCTGCCCGATATTATAATATCGGGCAAGATATGGCTTTGTCTCCATCATTCGCCCGAGGAAGACCTGTGGCCAGAACCACCCGACGTTGACTGCAGCGCATACTACGCCAATCCAAAGTACGTTCTGCCCAGGGAGCGCTTCCATTGCAAAAGCTGGCAACACAGTCTCGGGATCGAGGAAAGCGCCGGCGAGGATGACAAAAAGGCCGTTCAACAGACCCAGGACAAACGTTCGACGGTCGAGACGCTCAGTCTCGACGGGCGTCGTGGTGCTCATCTTGGCTCACTCCAACTCCGTTGTCGTAGATGCCGTGATACGCAACCAATGCTGATGTTCCAGACGAAATGGATCAGACGTGAATCTCTTTCAGACGGCTGATTTCCCAGATCATGGTGATCCCAAGCGCTATTGAGAAAAGCATACCCAGCCAGAATCTGTCAGCTGCTCCAATCAACAGTGCCCCAAGCAATGGCACCACGGCAGAGGGAAGCAGTGCAAAATAGAAAGCGCCGAGAAAACTCTGCCGGCGCTGGGCCGGTATGAGTTCGATCAGGAATGAGTTGAAACCCATTAACTGGCCACTTGATACCGTACCCATGCACATGATGGCGCATGTAATCATCAGAAGCTGCGCCGAAACATCGATGTTCCAGAAGCGAAACAGGGGTGTATCCGGCAGCAGTGGCGATGACAAAGTCAGAATTGGGACAAGCAGAACGCCAACTGAACACATGAGTAGCTCGCGGCGGCTGCCATGGCGGTCCCGGACTGTTCCCCATACAATGTTGCTCAGGGAATAGACAAGAACCTTTAGCGAAAGCAGCAGTCCCACGGCCGCAACAGGCATGCCCAGTTTCTTCAAGGCGAATGCAACAACAAAAGGTGTCGAGAAACCGGCAGCGGCACCGTACAACAGGCGCGATTTCGCCAGTCGGCGCAGATTGGCATTTTCACGCATGAGTTTATATGCGCGCGCAAATTGGATGCGCATCGGCACAATGTCATTGGATGTCGGCTTCGGTTTTTCACGCGCAAACAGGAAACTGAAGGCTGCGATGCAGAAAAGCACGGCGCCGATACCGAAAACCAGGCTGTAGTTGACCGGAAACGCCAGAGGACTTGACGGGCCAAGCATTTTCTTGATCCAGAAACCCGATGCGAATGCTGTTATGCCACCAAGCAGATATGAAAGACCGTAGAAACGGCCAAGCTTGTGAGAAGGTATGCCGTCACGGAGCACACTTAAAAAAACCAGCATCCCAAAGCCGCCTGCACTTGTAAAGAGAAACAGACAAACGCTTATCAGCAGCACGGTCAACAGCGGATGCGAAAGTCCCCAGAAATAAACGATAATCGGCACTGCACAAATGCACACGGTTCGGAACGCGGCCGAAAGCCCGTAGTACGGCAATATGCGCTCCTTGGCATCCAGATGCTGACTCGCGAATATCTGAGGCCAATACCAGCCCGCAGCGAAAAGCGAACTGAGCAGGCCCACCAGGAGTATGTTTCCTTCGCTTATTGATACCACAAAGGCGGGAAGAAGTGTGTCAGAGTCAATGAACGCACTGGCAACCATGAAGAGAGATTCGTTGGCCACGCCGGCAGCGAAAGTTCTGCGGTCTAACGATTGGGGCGGCGCGGGCTGAGCGGAGGTCAACGTGCGGCAGCTGCTTTCTCTGTACGAGCGGGGCTTATCAGACGAATTTGGGGGGGATTGTAGCAGGTTATTCAACACTACTCAAGGGGCGGTGTATAGATTAATCCCCATTGGCGCCTGTGATGGGGCGCAGGCGACAGCAGGCTACTTGGGTACCGATTGTATAGCATCGATTTCGCCGGACGATGTCCCGAGCACAATATGGTCCCCGCCAACCGAAAGATTCACGGCATTGCCGTAACCGCGCCATGCGTGCTCTATATGACCATTATCCCTGCGTACCTTTAGCACACGGTCTCCATCAACAAGGCACAGCAGGTGCGCGCCATCCACATATGGACCATCATTTACTGAAGTGGCAAGGCGAATTGCATACACTCTGCGACCATCCGTCAGACGATATTTGTACAGCCAGCCGTCGCTGTCACACACATAAAGAGCATCTTCATCGGCTACTGCTGGTGAACGCAGAAGGCCTGATGCCTGGGTTATGAACTGAATATTACCAGTGTCAGGTGCGAGTACATACAGATTGCCTTCATCCGAACCGCATGCAGCGAGACCATTGACGTTTGCGACGGGACAAAGCAGAGTGGCCGCGACATGGCGTCGAGGCCACATCTCAGTCCCATTGTTTGCATTGACGCCGATGATGGTTCCGTCACTCGTGCAGAGAATCAGCACGTCGTCAAAAAGTGCTGGTTGGGTGGAGAAAAGCGCATTGGCGAGTGATACACTGAATTTGGATTTGCCAGTCTGAAGATCAAGCGCTTGCAGATGCCCCTCTGCAGTGGCGACATAGATGGTGTCCTCGGTTACCAATGGTGCGGTACTCAAGTGGCTGTCAACGTCTGCAGACCAGAGTAACTTCCCGTCAGTCATGCTGATTGCGAATATTCTGCCATAGTCTGAACTGGCGACAGCTATTCCGCTTGCGACTGCAGCAGAGTGCGCAAGGTTTTGTGGCTGCTGGAACGGAGATGGCCAGACCCGCGTACCGTCCAGCAGACGAAAACATTCGATCTGGCCGTTTGAGAACGTTGTCAGCACCAGGTTCCCGCTTACTATCGGTGATGCGATAGTGCCTGCTGGCCCTGTGTGGGACCATGCCGATTTCCCGGCTGTCAGACTGCGGACCAGAAGACCAATCAGTGTCAGGCCGATAATAACAACAGGTATCAGCGCCAGTTGCACGAGGTGCCGTTTTCGTCTTTTTTGTTGCCATCGCGTACGATAGTCCACTGGCTGTTCACGGTTCCGTTTTGGGGTATTGGCAGTACGCATCAGAACTGCGCGTCATTTGTGCCGGATTATAGCACATCAATGCCTGCCCTGTAACGGGGCGTGTTCTTGCCAATTGGGCTAATATGTGGTACAAATGATGAGTATCATAAAATATAGTGACTGGCGGCAAAGCGCGTACCGTTTGCCGCAATCTGTAGTGTTAGGAATGATCACGGTGCTTCGCACGTTCGACCTCGTCCGTTCAACAATAAAGCGCATTACGCCCTATTCACCAGGGAAAAATACCGATGATGTGAAGCGCGAACTGGGAATTGACGAAGTCACCAAGCTTGCATCTAACGAGAATCCACTTGGTCCTTCGCCGCTGGCCATCGAAGCTATGCAGAAGGCTGCTGCCGATATGGCGGTCTATCCTGACCCGCAATGCACCGAACTCAGTAGCATGTTGGCTGCGCACATGACAGTGCTTCCAGAAAATATTATTGTCGGCGTTGGCTCGGACGAGATGATTCATCTGCTCGGTCTGGCATTTCTCAACCCAGGGGATGAGGTGCTGTTCTCGCAGTTCCCGTTTGCTATGTATCCAATGCTGGCATTTGTGAACAATTGCGACCCGATACAAGTGCCAGCCAAAGGTTTCGAGCACGATCTGGATGCCATGGCTGATGCCATTACGTCCCGCACCAAAATTATTTTTGTCGGCAACCCGTGCAACCCAACTGGCACAATCAGCACGCAGGCTGACGTCGACCGTTTCATGAAGCGTGTGCCCGATCATGTCATCGTGGCATTTGATCAGGCATACTACGAGTACGTTGATGACCCCGAATACCCGGATTGTCTCGAGTACGTCCGGCAGGGACGGAGGGTGGCGGTACTGCGCACTTTCAGCAAGGTTTACGGTCTTGCTGGCTTGCGCGTTGGCTATGCGGCGTGTGCCAAATCTGTCGCAGATGCGCTCAAGCTCGTACGGCCACCGTTCAATGTTAGCGCGATGGCACAAGTCGCTGCAATAGCAAGTCTCCAAGATGAAGAGCAGGTCATCCGCTCGCGCCAAATGGTGCTTGATGGCAAAAATCAGCTCTACGCAGCGTTTGAAAAGCTTGGTCTCACGTATGTGCCTACCCAAGCCAATTTCATATTGGTCGATACGGGGATGCACAGTCGCGAGGTGTTCGATGGTCTGATGAGGCGTGGTGTGACCATTCGTACTGGAGACATCTTCGACCTCCCGACGTGGATTCGCGTTACTATCGGGACCAGCGAACAGAACGCTACGTTCATCAATGCTCTCGCAGAGGTGCTTGCATAGTAAGCGGCTTTGCCAAACGCTGGATGTGGGTGGCTTGGCCCAAACGGCAGCTTGGCTGTAGGTG
>CAYSRY010000128.1:0-8333 GCA_964433395.1 uncultured Armatimonadia bacterium
ACAAAGCATACACTATGAGCACTATATGCAGTAACCCGAACACAATAGGTATCCATTTTTCCAGACGGGAAAGCTCCGGATAATTCGCCTGCTCGCAATGCCACCATTCACGTCCAAATGCTCTGGCAGGTAGATACTCTTCTAGTTCGTTGATCACTTTGAATTTGGCGGAGTTCAATCTTCTGTACGCTTCGATCGCGAGTAGCCACAGCACCGACGTTGCCACACCGCACACCGGGACTATCACGCACCAGCGTTCCTCACCAGCATGAGCTAACCAGAATCCGAATACAGAAGCCAGCGTGGAGTTCATGGCGAGCATGAAGCTGTTCGTTGCGTTCCTCCGCTCTGTCATTGAGAGTGCAGAGGAGACCAATAGCTTATACTGCTCCAACAATGTTGTCGAGCCCGCTTCATTGAACATAGTCCAGCGTGTCGTCATCAACTTCACTTCGGTGCTATCCTGTATATTCACCTTGCCCCACCAATGAGCTTGCTAAGGTTATCCCAGGTCCAGTCGTATAGTTTATCATTAGCCAGTGCAGCCTTTGGCTTTTTGCATCCGCCCGTTTTCCGTCCTTGTAGGAGGAAGTAGGGGATCTTTTCCTCTTGGGCAATAATTACTTCGGCACTGACACCCGTAGCGGTATCAGTGTTCTTGCCGCAAATGACTGCTACGACATCAACACTTCGGATGCGCGTGCGCACTTTTGCCTTCCAGTCGCCGGACATAGCCTCCTTCAACGACCAATCACTCATCTCAAACGGGCTGTTGTTGTGAGCGGCCTGTCCGCTCAAAAGTTTCCGGAGGTCCTCGTCGTGGTCATAGTCAAAGCTTACAAATACGCGTGTCTTTGCCATCATATATTTCCTCCTTTGGTCACATGCAATCGAATTATACATTATGGCGACTTGCGTCATCATCAAACCTAAACTCTGAGTTTCGCGTATATGAAATGAACCTTACGGCTTGTAAACCTGAAATCCTTACCGAGATAGCTAGGACGTCGATCTGTTTAGGTCTGGTATCTTTTTGTGCCATGTGTATATTCCATCGCCTTTCGTCGTGTCACAGCCTTTACCATTATCTTTGAGATCGAATTCAAGGCTATTGAATTCGTCAAATGTATTGTGGACCGTGGCCTTAAGTGTATCGGATGTCCATGCGACCGGGCGTGTGAAACATACTTTGATTACCATTTCGGAGGAAGGAGCGGCTGCTTGTGGCTCCGGCAGTATCTCCAGTTTTGGCTCCTGGTCATCTGCAGCGATATGCGAGACGCCCTCGCTGGTCTCTGGGGCGAGGCAGACCGTGCGAGCGATCGCACTCATTGAGTCACCATTAATATGCAGGAAGTCGACAAACCCATGAAAAGGTTTGTATCCGGGAGCCTCGATGTGGACTGCGTAGCCATCGACCATCACAGTCTGCGTTTCTTCTCGCAGGCCACCGCCGAACAGCGAAGCAACAGCACCTACAATGCTCGTGGAGACAGCGCGTCGCCAGTCAAGCCTACTGGTTTGGCTCCCCATGGGTGCTTTGACCTTGTATGAGCCATTTTGGGGAATATCGCATGTTTCAGATTCGCCGTCAAATTCATTCATTTTCTGCCCACACAGGGCTTGTACGCGGGCATTTGTCAGGAGGCTGCCAGTGGTAGTGTCGATCACGTGTCCCTCAACGGTCCCGCTTTTCTTGAGAGGGTTTTCGTCGCGTTCTTTCCCTTGATACTGCGTATCTTCGGCGTGGGTTGCGGCGCATGCAAATACACTTAGTGCAACCATAAGCATGAGCGCAGAGATTTTTCGCATGATCGGTTTCCTCAGGGCATTACATGTTGTATGAGCCAAATGTGATATGCAACTACAAGCTGACGGCCAGAATATATATTCATAGAGTATTCAATATGTTACTCAGCAATAGATTAAGCAAATTCGATATAGATAGTTTTTTTTATGTAATTGGGATTGATTTATACCAGTATTCTACTACTTGGTTTGAATGCCTCTTGTTTGGGGGATATCGCAGGAGTCCAACGGATTACTATTTATTTTGTGGTGCTATAGGAGGTATTGGAGATTTTCAGGAGCATTTTAATACTATAACGTGTCGGGAGACTGTTTTATAGTATTCTGTGATGAGTAATTTGAATATACTATTAGATATAGACATATAATAATCAGTATGGTATAGTCTTATCCGTTGGGCTGGTGAGCGGGGGCAGGCAACACAATTCGTGTGTCTCCTGTTGCGCACATCGCGACAGGTTTATATCCTTCGACAAATGGAGGCCCTGCTCATGAAGGTTGTGCGTCTATCTCTGATCGCTGTTTTGCTTGTCGCCGGTTCGCTGGCGATCGCCGCCTCTCAGGTCAATGACTATCCACTGGAGATCCAGACAGTGCAAGTCAGTCAGTCGGTGAAAAAAGACGTCGTACACGTTAAGCTCGCCGACGGCAGTAAGCCAGCGCTTAACGATTTCATGGAAAAAATCGTGCCAGCCGCACTGCGCACCACGGGTACGCTTCCGGCACCCTCCGACGAAGGCACACTCTTACGCCGCGTTGAAATTCCCCTCCGGGGCTCAGCCTACATTTTCAACAAGGACAGCTTGCCATTGTGGCTGCGTGTACGCGCTTCGCAGAGCTTCACCAAGAACGTACGTGAAGACAGACACGAGCGGTTTGACGGCAACGTCAAGGATCCATGGGATTTTGAGAGCTACTTCATTACAAAATACACCGCAATCTGTCGCGCGACCAAGGTGCATGACAGCAAGGCATTCACGTATGTGCAGCCCAAGGAGTACAAGGGCACTCACAAGACCTTCCATTGGGTCGATCCCTGATCTGACCCTCCGTGCGGTTCGTGTTGCAAAGTGACTAGCTGCACGTGCCTGCTTTTTGCGGGCACGTGCATTATTCTGTCCGCTGGAGGCGAAACGCGTGCATAGGATGTCGCCGGTTGTTATGCTCGTCGTTATGATTTCCGTGAGTAGTGTATATGCCCAGAAATTCTCCGCTTCTCAGGCAAAACTCGCTGAATACTTCATACATGTCCCGCCCCCGCCCAAATGCAAACCCCTAAAGGATACGTCGGCTCTGCACACGTTTGGCGGGGAGATTATTGCAGCCTGGCGTGCAGAGACTACTTCTGGCCCTGCAGTTTTGTACGTCATTGCTGGTCGGACAGAAGGCCAATACGATCTTGAGCAACTGGCCGATGCATTCGGCACATTTGCGGCAAACGCAAAACTTGAAACGGAACGGTACAAGAATTTCTATGTAATGAATCGCCCAGCCATTAAATTCGTTCTCACAGGCAAAGGCGATGGGAGCATGATCACGGCGATAGCCGGGAAGTGTAAAGGCGATGTTGACACATGCGTAGAGGTCGTGCTCACGTCCAATCCGTGGAAAAACAGCCGGGGTACTGACATGTTTCAGTTTGTACTGGGGTGCCCCCAAGAGGCACGCAAAGAGGTTTCAGTGGCATTTGAGACGATTGTGCACAAGGCAAGTTTCGCCGGAACATACGATGGGGATGCGGGAGAGCAATTACCTGAGCTGGAAATGCCGATGCCAGCAGTGACACCGGGTGATGATACCGAACAGAATTACAGTTCTGATCCGCTCGCTGCTGTTACCATAGGCGCGGCAATGCCTCAGCATATGTCAGGGAGCACCCGCGGCGTTTCGGACATGATGTTCGGGACGCTGTATGCGACAGGACCTGAGGGGCCGGCGGCATCAATATCCACCCAGTTTATTTCGCCCAACATCAGTGGGGAGACAGCGGTGTGGCGAACGTCTTTGGCGGATACCACGGACGTGTATATCTGCCTGTGGCCACAACTTCGCTCGGCATGGGTAATTCCAAGAGACCAGTTCAATACGCTCGCGGTAACCTCGGGGAACATGCGAACACTTCGTTACAGTGATGAGCTGCTGCCATTTCTGGGTAGGTGGGATGTGCTGTGGGCAGTTGACAAATAGTCACGTCGCTTGTATGGCATGTGATAGTGCTCCCCATGTCCTAAGAGCATAGACCAATGAATTGACCCGATTGCGATTTGCAGTCGGGCCATCTTGGCATCTGTCTGGGGCAGTAGGAGCATTTGCATTTCGTGCGTGGCAGCTAATTAAAGAGTTTTTTATATTTAAAATGTCATCAGGCGTCTATTATTCCATCTTAATAACTTATTTGCGGCAATATACATGCTCATACAGACATTTATGCAATATTTTTAGATAAACTACTAATAATAGTATTGACATGATGACTATTCGAAACTACAATGCATAGTATGTAGTATATTTCGATCTGTGGTACGCATACGTTGGTGACAAATGGACGGCCGCTAACGTTCAGGAGATCAGAGTTCCTTTGAGCGGGGTGCGGCAATTATGGATGGAATCCGGGATGTTCGATGGTCTGGTCGTGGTTGGTGATTTTCAGCTCGTGAAGTAAGAGTGGCTTGCGCAAACATAATGGTAGGTGGTGGCGCCCCGTGGTGGATTGCACTGAGAGAAGTGCGTGCTGCGGGGCGTCTGCGCGTGTTGGGGGGCGGGAAGCTTTGATTTTGCCAGGATGGAGAATAGTGAGCCGCAGAGTGTGGCTCGTTGATAACGGCACATCTCTTTGGCTGCAGGGCGATGCTGAAAACGAAGATAGTGAACAACGCTGCTGCAGCATGTTGGTTTGTGTATAGAGCAAACCGCGACGAGCGAGAGTTTGTGGCTCAGGGCCGGCAGTTGTTAGGAGCTATTACTGCACCAATGTAATAGCTGGGAAATAGACAATACTGTGGCGATGCCGAATATGCATCATGTGGAGTAGATGCTTGTGAGATGCCAAAGATGTGGTCAGGAGAATCGCGAAGGTGCGAACTATTGCTCGAAATGCGCGCAGAAACTGCCGCATGAAGATGAAGTCTCCACAGGTGTGGCGCATGTGCGATGTCCGAAATGTGGGCATGAGTGTAATGCATCTGCCAATTTCTGTCCGAATTGCGCCTATCATTTGCAGGAGCCATATGGTCGCGCAGTTGAATCTCCTCAGCAGCCGGTGATGGCGGCGCCACCGCAGCCTATGAGTGCCGGTGGTAATGGCACCGGGCGAGTGCTTGTTGATGCAGTCGCCACACCATCCAGAGTTGCAGAGTCGCGAGCCGTCAGCGCAGCTTCGTTCGACGGGCAAATGCAGGCATTGCGGGTGCTGGTCGGAATTGCCTATGTCCTGATGTTGATTTCCCTGCCAATGGTTTGGATACAGGCATTTATCATCGAAGGTAGTTATCTGCAGATTTGCCGGCTGCTATTGGAGAACCTTGGTGACGTCATGAGTTCAAGTGATTTCCGTGTTCTGGGAGTGTTCATTCCTGGCTTTCTCTGTCTATGGACATTTCTTATGGTTATGCAAATAAGTCTGATAAGACCGACATCGAGTGGCTTTTATGGATTACTAGTCTGCGGGCTGTTTTCTACTATAGCCTCGTGGCAAATATATGATTATGTGAAACGCGCCGGTGGAGGGATATTTGATCTCACAGGCACACTCGGGCCTGGCTTCCAGCTCTATACGTTCGCATCGATACTCATTATCGGGTTGGGAATCTGGGGTGTTATTGCGACCTCCAATGCGGTTGTATCCCAGAAGAGTGTCTGATGTACGGCATCAATATATGCGGTGATTTTTTGACTGGTTAACAGGCCTCGATCACTCGTAAGCCGCATGGAATGGGGTGGCTTGGAAACGTAACTGGTCCATGTCGCGGTTCATCGGTTTTGCTACTACCTCGAATGGATGGAGCCGGGGCACTTCTGTCTGTAACGATTTTGCTATGCGTGAATTGCAGCCAGTTAGGTTCTGCAAATGTGAAGCAGTTATCCCATCACATTGGAACATGAAGAAAAATTCAAGCAGCTCCTTGAAATCAAAGTCTTTCTGCAGATAATCGGAAGGTGACTGAGAAGCAAGGAAGATAGCCGCGCCTTTCGAGCGCCCTTCACGGACAACTTTACGGAGGAACAAGTTGTTTTGTGGCAGGTAATTATGCGCCTCGTCGATCACTAATATTGTCCGCAATTCGCGACGATCGCCCTCTATGGCGCTGTCGGGCATGCTGCTCATTTCTTTGTAGAACCGCTCAATGACCAGATATGCCACCAGCTCTTTGAGTACTGGCAAGGCGCTAAGGTCCACAACTATCGCCTGATCCAGCAAGCTCGATAGCGGTTCATCGCTATGATTGTGACTCCAGAACAGGTTGAAGTCTGCCAAGTCGCGCAATGTTGTCGTCAGCGTATCGGCGTTTTTCTCCTCGGCTTCGTAAGTCGCAAGTACAAGCTGCAGAAGCTCGTTAAAGTCTGGATAGCGGCGCTCTTCATTCTTCCGATTTGCATAGGCTTGTTCAATGGCTTTGGTCAAGGTTCCTTTTTGAACTATACCGAATTTTCTGTCTATGGAACTGAACGTCTCGGCTTTTTCACGCGCAGAAATTTTGATTGCTTCATCAGTGTATTCGCTGAGTAGGAACGGGTTTATGGGCAGCGTGTCTGATGGCAATCGGTAAACGTTAGCGCGTGTAATCTCCAAAAAGCGCTCGTTGGCTGCGATGTCGCCTTTGTAGTCGAAAATAATGAAACCTGTGCCAAAGTTTGTGTGTGTGCGCACATCGGCGAGGAGCTTGAGGAGAAACTGCGTTTTGCCTACCCCCGGTTTGCCTGCGATAGCCAGATGTGGATTTGGATGGGCGCTTGTGTCGTTCAGTTTCATCACTACTTCTTGACGATTCTTGCTGTCGGTTCCTATGATTAAATCTACTGCATCGGTTGTGCCGCCCTCCATGCAAGAAGTCGGCACCTGTTCAACCAGTTTCATTAAGAAAGTAGTCGCATCATGGTTGCACCTATCGAACAGCTCTCCCAGCAGAAGCAACCCTTGGTCGATATGATCTTTCGCCAAACCTATTTTCGCAAACAGCTGGTCTTCCTGCAATGCTTGCTCATATACTACGCTGAACAATCCTCTGATTAACGCTGCGTCCTGGCCTAGCGCGCTAATCCAGCGTATTTCCCTGCCACTCCAGTCCTCTGATCTTGGCACACCACGACCTCGTGTTTTCAGCGAATACATCATGGCTATACGGGCAAGAGTGGCATATTCCAATTTTGTGGCACGTGATAGCGATGAGATGATGTCGTCTGTTGCCTTCGAAGTAAACGTTCGATCTGCAAGCACACAAATTACCTCCACGTAAAATAGCCTTCTTCAATAGTGGTTGTCTCGGTTGCTGGATGAAATCGTAGTCGAATTGAGTGTTGTAAATGTGCTTCGAGGCGTTCGTAGTATTCCTGGTCAACTTCTGTGTCGGTTGACAACACGATTACCTGTGGTCCTGCCTGGGCAAAGTAGTGGGTCACAATAGCATCGCGATGCTTGCTGTCTAGGCGTGACAGGGGAGTATCGATGACAATCGGCAATCTGAGCTCTGAAGTTTGGGCGAGACCCCAGAGCAATGATACCGCGAATACCTCTTTCTCTCCGGCAGAAATGTTTTTCTTACGAATAGTGTGTCCATTGCGGTCTCGAATGTTGACCTGATACGTATGTGGGTCGATAGAAATATCGGATATCAGATCTCCTTTGGTGGCAAGGAGTCTGTACATCTCCAAAGTTTTTTGCTGCAATTGATCTATGCGAGACTTCCTCAGCTCATCCACATACCTATCCAGAAGTTTTTCCAGTGCTTCACAGCGACCGAGAAATGCAGTTTGCTCCTCAGATGCCTCATATTGATCGTAGAGAATCGCTAAATCGTTTTCTGCTTTCTTAATATTCTCTTGAATAGCTTTATGTTCTTTCTCTAAGCTGTCGCGTTCTCCACGTTTATTCCCGATATGTTGTCCAGAGGTAGTAATCTGCCCCAGCAGCCTTTCCATCAAATCTTCTTGTTCGGCTGAAGGACGGAAATTTCCCAACTTTTTTTCAATGTTGCCCAATTCATTATCAGCTCTGCGCTTCCGCTCAATGAGTGGTTTTAGACGTCCTATACCTACGGTAGATATTTCGTGGAGGCGCGTACGCACTCGTGTCTGCTCATCAATGGAGTAGTTTAAAATATGCTCATTGGCACCAGCTTCTGAATGCGAAAATTCACTTACAGCTTGAAGTATTATGCGCTCAAACTCGTTGTGAATTGCATCTTTGCTGATTGTTGGTCGCAGCCATCCGTCTGATTGGGCTAACAATTTGGCTGTTATGGTACCAGCAAGTTCAGTCCCGCAATGATCCAGTATCGTTCTATCCCCGGATGCCTCTTGTGCAATGC
>CAYSRY010000128.1:8343-9551 GCA_964433395.1 uncultured Armatimonadia bacterium
GCCAAGTGGTCTGAGATGTATTTTTTGATTTCGTCTTCAGTGCCATTGCGTTCTGTCTGCAAACGGCTGCGTTTCCGCTCCAGAGTGCTAATATTTGTTTTGTCCTCATGATTGAAACCGAACGAGCTTTTGAACTGTCGCTCTGCGTCTTCGCGTTCCTCTGTAAGCTCCGCAATGTCATTGTCAACATCAGTAAGGGCCTGTGTGTTTTTCTCCAGCTTGCGTCGCAATGCGGTAAGCTCATTTTCTTTCAGTATGATGTCGTCATCCGATATCTCGTTGTCGGAGCGCCGTTCTTGTCGTCGCAGATTCTTGATATCGTCAGCAAGTCTGCGTACATTCTCGATGCCTAGAGCAGCCTCCATTGAAGTGCGTAAACGGTATTCGGATTTCTCGTCGTCGGCCATCTCCTGTATCTTTTCGCCGTCGAAAAAGAAAAATTGTGTGATGCCAGATGGGATGTGCTGTGCCACAAATTGTCGATACTGGTCTTCATCGGTGGTTGTATATCCGCTGCCGCTTAGGTGCATTCTGACTGTAGATCGCAAGTCACTGGCGCGTACATCGTGTTTTTGAGTGGCTTCCCACCGTCTCTTTAGAGTCAGGATTTCACCATCACCCATGTCGAACTGTAGCTCGAAGAGGCAGTTTGCTTCTCCCTGTGCAAGTGTGCCTCGGCTGATGCGTTCGAGGATGAAAGCTTCTTTTTCGCCATACAGGCAGATATTAAGAGCCTCCATAAGCGAGGTCTTTCCTGCGCCATTCATGCCACCGACCAGAAAAACACTTCCACCCGGCGTCCCACCATTAGCGGTGAAGTCGAATTCTGTGCGCTCTGCGAAACATTTATAGTTTTCTATGGTGAGTTTTATGAGGCGCATGGATGAAGAACCTCCATTTGTGGCTGGATATCAGCGTGCCCATCACTACAAAGAATACTCAATCTGCAGTGTTTCTTTGCTGAGCCCTGCAGAAGCCAGCAACTGGTATGCAGAGCGGACGAGTTCTGGTGTGGCATAGTGCGTGTTGATGTATAGTCCATTTGACAGCGGCTTGGGAGATCTAAACTGGCTGGCGTCGGCACTCAACAGGTAACGGTTTTGGCCGACAATGCCGTCAGCAGGTAATGTGTAACCATTGGCGAGCATCCAGTTAGCTGTCTCTACGGGTACATCTCGCCACGTTCTGAGCGGTATGTGCTCTTCACC
>CAYSRY010000129.1:0-9549 GCA_964433395.1 uncultured Armatimonadia bacterium
CCAATAACCCAGGTCATGCCGACATCTTCAACCAGCGCCGCGCCATCCTCATCCTGGGCGCCGATTCTCAAAGGCAGTTCCTTGCTCAGACCATGGAGAATTCCAAGATGAGCGTTACTCGTATAGCGGTTGATAATGAACATGGACTGCATAAGTCCACGCCCGGTCACCGACACGTAACGCATGATGAAGATGCCACGAAGCACGCCTAAAACTAACGCCACGTAGCTGCTTGCAGTGATAATGAAGACGGCGGCTGAGGCTCTCATCGTGCCGTGCCGCCGTCCCTCAATTGGCTGATGTTCTGCCACGGGTTATTGCCCCACCACTTGGTGACGACTTACGTGCGCCGAAGTCGCCGATATTCCTCCGTACTTGCCCACCATCTTAGCATAAGAATCCGATATGCGCTATAGCCCGCTGTACGTTTCGGATCGCTCTTTTCCGGCACACTGGCCAACTCATTCGGAGATGTTCCGTCAAACTCTTTCACAAAACTCTCATATGTTGTTTTCATTGCCCTGTCGGAATCACGTGCTGCACCCTTTGCGATCGCCAGACAGGCCTCATCAAGGTCGCCAGTAGCATAAAGACCGCCGCGATCCGCTGACAGCATCGCCCGCATCTGCCACGAGTGCGCCAACTGACGTGTCATCAGACGGTCCTCGCGACTTACCCCAATGTCCCACCCGGCACCAGCTTGAATCATCAGACGGGCAAGGGCCTCTTCCACATCTGTCACGTTGTCAGGTAAACGCTCTAAAATCGCAATCGATGCTTCCTGATATTTCACCTCATCGGCTGCAACCATTGCCATCATACGGGCCAGCTCAAAGCGTAAACCATTTGTACTCAGCGCGCCGAGCATACCAGTCGTAAGCGCAAAACTGATAGGAGCACTGCCGACCAAAACCGGGGTCATGCGACGCTCGGGGGTCTTAAAAATCCGGGGCATTTCTACACCGAAAAAATCTGCTAACTCACTGACCATAGCACAGAGTTCCGGTTCGCCACTCTTGTCAACATGTGATGAAACACCCATCACTGAATCCCATACACTGTAATCACCAGCAAGATCACTGGCTTTTTCCAGAATGTGGGCCGCGCCCTGGCGCGCGATCAGTGACTTCCGCAATTTGTAATCACCGGGGAATGCCCAGACAACATGACCGTCAGGGGCCTTGGCTACCTTTGCAGGTGCTTCTGGTTCGGTTGCCAAGTCTTCCTCTTCCGAACTCTCGTTGGCATCTACAAAAATCTCATCTCGTGAAGGCGCACTTTCGTCCCATGTTTCCTCATCCTCTTCTTCAAACTCCTCTTCTGCGTCCTCGCCCATTTCCGCAAACAGACCCTCTTCTGGATCCAGAGCGGTCTTTGAGCGTATGAATGGATCCTCGGCGATGTTCGAGAGGCGTTCGAGGCGCTCGGCCGCATCTGGATCTACCCGACGTAAAGCATCCCATGCAGCCTCATTCGCCCGATCCCCTTTCACCAGAGTTTGGTACTCCTTCGAAGCATGGGCGATCTCATCAACTTGCTCATAGATTTCCGCCAGGAACCACCGCACATCAGTGTAGGACAAGTCTGCCTCCAGCGCCTCACGGGCATGCTGAACTGCCAATTGATATTTCCCGCGATCCGCCTCATGGCGGGCCTTCTCCAAAAGCATCTCCGCGGACTTGCGATCTAAGGGCATTTCCTGCTCCTGCACATTGTCTTCCGGCATCATCGGGCCCCCGAACTCAGTGATATATTAGATCGTTTTACAACCTACCCTAAGCACCCAGATACCACACACAATACATTCGTCAAAAAAACTCTACTCTCCTTCATTTCACAACCATCTCCCTCAATATTATACGGAATACATACATTTGAAGGCCAAGCCCCCTTGCAATTCTCACCCCCTCGCTATATAATGCCCCTGTATTGTTCCATCTCAGGCAGATATTCGCTGGGAGTGGGTGAAGTTTTCCCCACTCCCCTATTATTTGTATCGACTGAAAACACTCTATTGGGGCTACATTCAGCCAATTGATGGCCTACAACAAATATGAAACAGACGCGGGAACCACATCCTGTCATCGCCAAAATCCAGCCCGAAATCGAGCAGACACTGGCCGACTATGGTTTCGAGCTCGTACGTATCTCTTACGGCGGACGCGGGAAAAATCGCACGCTGTCTATTTTTATGGATAAACCCGGCGGAGTAACTGCCACTGATTGTGAACACATGGGCGGACAGATCTCTGTCCTGCTCGACGCTATTGATCCAATACCTGATGCCTATCAACTTATCGTCTCGTCACCAGGAGTCGAAAGACCACTGACCAGAGACAGCGATTTCCAGCGCTTTGCTGGACGCTCAGCTGCAGTCACCTATTGGGTTGATGATGCGAAGCATACAAGCGAAGGCGTACTCAAAGGCATCGACAGTGGCATGCTGAATTTTGAAATTCACGGAAAAGTGATGCAGATAAGCCTCGATGAAGTTGAGGCCGCACATCTGCTGTATGAGTTTGATGAACAGCTGTAGATCCGCTGTTATGCACTCTTTCAGGAGTTGAGCTGGCGATGAACGGCGAATTTATAGAGGCACTGGAACAGTTGCAGAAGGAGAAGGACATCCCGATGGAAGCGCTCGTCGGAACCGTCGAAGCTGCTATGGCTTCGGCATACCGAAAGCACTTTGGCGTCGAGGAGGATGTGCGCGTCGCGATCGACACTGTCGAACGAACTGTCAAAATGTTCGCCCGCAAGCCAATCATCCCAAATGATGCCGACGGAAATCCTATCCCCATTGAGCAGCTTGAAGCCAGTGGCACTATACAATATGAAGAACACGAAATCGATACCGAAAACTTCGGGCGAATTGCGGCGCAAACGGCAAAGCAAGTCGTTATGCAACGCATACGCGAAGCTGAACGCGAAATCGTGTTTACGGAATTCAGCCATCGAGTCGGAGAAGTTGTCACCGGCGAAGTCCAGCGCAGAGATGCTCGCAGCGTCTTTATCACTCTCGGCAAAATTGAGACATTGTTGCCATCATACGAGCAGATTCCCGGTGAGCCATATCGCTTTGGCGACAGGCTCAAGCTTTACATTCTCGATGTCCGCAAAACAACCAAAAATCCGCAGATTATCGTCTCCCGCACATACCCGGCACTTGTTACCAAGCTCTTCGAGCTTGAAGTGCCAGAAGTATATGATGGAATCGTCGAAATAAAAGCCGTTGCCCGAGAACCAGGAGCACGGTCAAAAGTCGCCGTCCTCTCTCACGACCCGCAAGTCGACCCAGTCGGCGCATGCGTCGGTCATCGAGGAACGCGCGTACAGGCAATTGTTGACGAATTGCGAGGAGAGAAAATCGATATCGTCCGCTATTCTGACGATATGGCCGAATATCTCAAAAGTGCGCTTTCGCCAGCACGCGTCAAACATGTTATCCTGAGTAAAGAAAACATGTCCGCACTCGTGATTGCACCTGATGACCAGCTATCACTCGCCATCGGGCGACGCGGTCAGAATGTCCGCCTCGCAGCTCAATTGACTGGCTGGCGTGTCGATATTCGCAACGAAAGCGAATGGAAAGAAACCGCTGGCGCCGAACTGCCCGACGACGCAGAAACAACCAAAGTTGCCGAAGAGGAAAACGAAGACCGAATCCGCATCTACGAGCTCGCCAGAAAGCTGGGGGTTGAGAATAAAGATCTCATTGAAATCCTCCAGGATGAAGGCGTTGAAGTCAAAAGCCACGCCAGTACTATCAGCCTCGAACAAGCGCAGATGGTTGAAGAAATGCTCACTGGTGGCGATGGAACAGTTGATGTACTCCAGACCGGGGAAATTGAATTCGGTCTCGACGATTTTGAAATTGAATTCGATGATATTGATCTCGGAACTGAAGATTAACTCGCTGTGCACGACAAACAATAGCCGTGACGCCGTGCTCAACTTGACGTAGCTACTGATTTTCGAAAATAGTGGAAGCGGGGGTCTACAAACGCCCGCGGAGGTGCTGTATTTTGGCAAAAGTGCGAGTCTTCGCCCTTGCAAAAGAACTCGGTCTCAAGACCAGCGCGCTCATCAAAGCTCTCGGGCATATGGGTGTGGGAAATCTCACCACGGCATCAGCAATCGATGAGGAGACTGCAACAGCAGTCCGGCAACTTGTCGCTGAGCAGATCGCCAAAGCCCGCGAACGTGCACAGGAAGCATCTGGCCAGAAGCCTGCGGAAAAAGAGGCAGAAGCCGTTGCGCCCGCCGCAAAGGCCGAGGATATGGCGCCCGAGGACGTTGAGCCTGTGATTGCTGAAACTGTCGCCGTGGAGGTACCCAAAACTGCGGCCACAGAAAAGAAGCAGAAGCCCGAGACCGACTCCGATGACGAACGTAAAAGCGAGGAGGGCCTCCAGCATCTGCAGTCCGAGATGGCGCGACGTGACTTCAGCGCACACCATCCGGGTTCATATTCCTCTATTGAGGAAATCGAAGAACGTTATGCAGCGCAGGCCGGAGAACCCGAAGAAGAGGAAGCGGATCCAGACAAGGTCACACCACTGCCTGAGCTGGCCGCTCGGCAGTCTGGAGAGGAGCGGCCCAGTACAGCAATTGCCGTTCCACCAGTGGTCACAGTACTCGGACATGTCGACCATGGTAAGACCAGTCTGCTCGACGCCCTCCGCTCAACTGATGTTGTTGCTGGCGAAAGCGGCGGTATCACACAGCATATAGGTGCCTCTGAGCTGCAGGTTGGCGATAAAAGCATCGTATTCATCGACACTCCCGGTCACGAAGCATTCACTGCAATTCGTGCACGCGGTGCCCAGATAACCGACATCGCAGTGCTGATTATAGCCGCCGATGACGGCATCATGCCCCAGACCGTTGAGGCCATCAGCCATGCAAAGGCTGCAAATGTCCCCATAATCGTTGCAATAAACAAAATCGACCTCCCGGGTGCCAATCCCGAGCGCGTCAAGCAACAACTCCTTGAGCACCAGCTCGTCCCCGAGGAATGGGGCGGCGACACGATTGTATGCGAAATATCTGCCGAGACGCATGAGGGACTTGACAACCTCGTCGATATGATATTGCTCGTCGCGGAACTCCAGGAATATTGGGCTGATCCAACCCAAAGTTTCGTCGGCGTTGTCGTTGAAGCGGGTGTTGCCCCTACACAGGGGCCCGTCGCTACTATCCTTACCCGACGTGGCGAACTCAAAGTCGGCGACACTCTCGTCGCTGGCGAATTCTATGGCAGGATTCGTCGCCTCAATGACTGGCGTGGCAAATCCATCAAATCCGTCTCTCCGGGACGTCCTGTTGAGGTCATCGGCATCAACGGTGCACCCGACGCAGGCGAGATTGTAATCTCCGCAGCCAGCCCGAAAGAGGCGCGCAGCATTGCCGAAGCACGCGCCGAGGCAAACAGGCAGCATGCATTTGAGACCTCGCGCGCAGCTGCTCTGCGTGAACTGTTCGCTGGCATGAGAAGTGGCGAAGTCAAAAATCTTAATTTCATCATTAAGGCCGACGTTTTCGGTTCCGCTCAGGCTCTTGAGGCAAAACTCCACACCCTTGACGATCGTCTTAACGAAATCGACATCGACATCATTCACTCCGGAGTCGGACCGGTAAACGAATCTGACATCATGCTCGCGAAGGCCTCTGAGGCCATAATCCTTGGCTTCAACGTCACTGCACCAGCAACTGTATTGCAAACTGCAGAAGTCGAGGGAATAGAAATTCGCTTGTACACCATCATATATGAGGCAATCGAGGATATAGTCGCTGCTGCTTCTGGCCTCCTTGAACCAGTTACTGAGGAACGCAAAATCGGCGAGGCTGAAGTACTTCAGCTCTTCAGCAGTTCAAAGGCCGGCATGGTCGCTGGGTGCCGTTGCACTGATGGCCGCCTCGTACCACGTGCCATCATGCGTGTCTATCGTGGAAAAGAAATGATCTACCAGGGGCAGCTCACATCACTGCGCTATATTGATCGTGACGTTTCAGAAATCCAGGCACCAAGCGAGTGTGGAATTGCTACTCCAAATTTCCGCCGCTGGCAGATCGGCGATCGCATCGAAGCGTTTGTCGAGGTCAAGATTGAGCGACGTGTAACTATGGAGGGCGGCGAGCACCGCGTTGACGGCCGACGCTAAACGCCGATGCCGGCAATAGTTGGTGTGTTGACAATCGACATGCGTATCCCCGATGCGCATACGCTGAAAGAAAAACGCAGCGTCATGCGCAGCCTTACTCAACGCATACGTAACAACTATAATGTCTCGGTGGCTGAAGTGGATAAGCTTGATAACCCTTCACGCGCCATCATTGCAGCCGCCGCTGTCGCCAATGACAAAATGCGCGTCGAGCGTGTGCTCAATTCAGTGCAGCTCGCAATCTCCCGCGAATTCCGGGTTGTCATCATAGACGTTGCCACCGAAATAATCTGATATCCCAGTGCGGGTGACCTATCATAAGACAGGATACACAGAGACAACGCCGCGTCGGTAAACTCATACATGAGATTGTCGCCGAAATACTCCAGAAAGACGTTGACGACCCCGACGTCGGGTTCGTCACCGTTACTGGCGCAGACGTGTCTGCCGATTTGCGCAATGCAAATGTCTATTTCTCAGTTTTAGGTGACGCTGAACAGGTCGCACAATCCCGCACATGCCTGTTGCGCGCCAAGCGCTTCATCAATCTCAAGCTGGGCGAAAGCCTCGATCTCAAATACACCCCGAAGCTGTATTTCAAACTTGACGAGACTGCTCAGGAGGCCCAGCGACTTCAACTTGTACTGCGCGATGTTGAAAATGAACTGAGCCAGTTTGATGAGCTTCATCCGGAAGATGATGAAGATGAAGAGCCCACAGTCTGACACCAGCCCCCACGATCCCGCCAAGCCACCTGTCAAATTGCTGGCGTTCCTCGAACAGGATGCCAGCTTTCTGCTTCTCGGGCACAGGAATCCCGACGGCGATGCCCTCGGCA
Organism: uncultured Armatimonadia bacterium; assembly: GCA_964433395.1. GTDB lineage: Bacteria > Armatimonadota > Zipacnadia > Zipacnadales > UBA11051 > UBA11051. The sequence continues at coordinate 7,003 of CAYSRY010000129.1, forward strand.
GCGCCCTTGCACTTGGCCTCCTGCTTCGCAGCATGGGCAAAACCGTCTCCATCGCATTTCCCAGCGCTCCACCGCCATGGGCGCACATCCTCCCGGGCGTTGAGATGCTTGTCCACCCGCCGGTCCCGCAGGCTGACGCAGCCATCGCACTTGACTGCGACGGTGCCGACCGCCTCGCTGAGCTGAAACCAGTTTTCCTCGCCCACACGCGGTGCGCTGACATCGACCACCACACTGGCAACGATCGCCCATGCGTTCTATCATGGGTTGACAGCTCCGCATCCGCCACAGGCATACTGATCTATCGCATCGTACGCGCACTTAACCAACCGCTTACACCAGAAATTGCAACCTGCATATACACTGCCATCGCCACAGATACTGGCTTCTTTCGGTTTGCCAACACTGACGCAGAAACTCTCCGTACCTGCGCTGAGTGTGTCGCTGCTGGTGCCGATCCGCGATGGATCGCCAAACATGTCATCGAAGATCGCCCTCTCGCCCACATTCTTCTCAAGGGACGCGCGCTTGCAGGCCTCGAACAATGCGTCGACGGCCACGTGCTCTGCGCCACGCTTTCACAGGAGGACTTCGACGCCGCCAATGCCACACGAGCACATGTCGAAGGAATCATTGACGAGGTCAAGCGCGCACAGGGCTTCGTCGTATACGTCCTCTTCAAGGGGACTGCTCAGCTCGATCAATGGGACGTCAGCCTACGTTCAGAGACCATAGACTGCGCCGCCGCTGCCGCACATTTTGGTGGCGGAGGCCACCGCGCTGCTGCTGGTTTCTCATATTCCGGCAACCTCGCCAAAGTTCGCGAAGAGCTGCTTTCTGTGCTTGCACGCGCAATCGCGGAGGTCGGCAATGACTGACCAGAGCATCACCGGTTTCCTCAATGTGCTCAAACCTCGCGGGCTTTCGTCACATGATGTCGTGCAGCGGGTCCGTCGCATCTCCAATGCGCGCGTCGGTCACACCGGCACCTTGGATCCAGCTGCCACGGGCGTTCTTATCCTCGCGGTAGGTCCGGCCACACGCCTTTGCCAGTACATTCTCGACCATGACAAAACATACCGTGCAGAATTTACATTTGGTGTCACCACGGACACGCTGGATGCCGAAGGGACGGTCACCGATCAGCTTCCATGCTCGCACATCACCGAACACGACGTCCAGAACGCCCTCGCGCAACTCGTCGGTGAAATTCAGATGGTTCCTCCTGCTCATTCGGCTGTCCACATCAACGGACGACGGGCATACGAACTCGCTCGCGAAGGGATTGCAGTCGATGTTCCGGTGCGTACAGTCACCATTCACCACATTCAGCTTATCGACTTTCAACCCGGACTGCAGCCAGTCGCTGACATCGACGTCCACTGCTCAACAGGCACCTACATCCGCTCACTTGCTGCGATGGTCGGCGACATACTCGAATGTCCAGCGTACATGTCCGCACTGACACGAACGACTGTCGGCGAACACTCTATCAACAGGGCAATCACTCTCGACGACCTCGCGCGCGACGGTGTCGGCCCGTATCTCATTTCACCGGCTGCTGCACTCTCCGCATTGCCCCACCAAACCGTCACCGACAACGAGGCAGCCATGCTGCGTGCGGGACAACGCATTCCGCCTCGCGCCTGCTACACCATTGGACAGCTCATCCGATTGCTGACAGCCGAAGGTCAGCTCGTAGCAGTCGGTGAGTATCGAACCGATGCCGACGATGCTTACATTCAGCCGCGCCGCGTGCTGCCACCGCGGTAGGCATCTTCCATTAATGCTTCGAAAACATACAATAGTATTGAACTCTGCGAATTCTAATTCTCAATGCCCCGAGGTATCGATCAATGATCCTGACGCGTGGCACTGACAACCAGATTCCACATGCCGACCGCGCTGTTGTGGTTGGAGCGTTTGATGGACTTCACATTGGCCACCAATATCTTATCCGGCGCACGTGCGCTGAAGCATTTGCCCGTGGCCTCGAATCTACTGTATTCACGTTTGAACCTGTGCCATACGAGGTATCTGCCTCTCCGGGAGGCTCCGGCCAGCGACTGACGGTTGAAGATGAACGCATGGACATGCTCCGCCACATGTGTGTCGACAGGGTCGTTGTGCAGGAGTTCAGTGAAACGTTCCGGGCCAAATCTGCTGAAGAGTTTGCGCGCGACATACTCGTGGGCAAACTCAACACCAAAATCCTCGTCGCGTCAGAGAATCACACCATCGGTTGCTGTGGTGAGGCGGACATTAACGCCATAACCGCACTCGGTAACAAGTATGGCTTTGCAGTCGTAGTATTGCCGCTGCTGACCCTCGGCGACATGCGCGTCAGCAGTACTCAGATACGCAAGTACCTCCGCGAAGCACATGCCGACGAGGCCGCTTCCCTCCTGGGACGCCCCTATAATCTCCGAGGCAAAGTCGTCACAGGCGTTGGCATGGGGCGTAAACTGGGATATCCTACCGCGAATATCGAAGTCCCGCCCAATAAACTTGTACCCGCACCCGCCGTATACGCAGGGCAAGCCGATG
>CAYSRY010000130.1:0-7875 GCA_964433395.1 uncultured Armatimonadia bacterium
ATGCTGGAATCAATGATGGTTTTTGCGAGCGAGTTGTTCAACCGGATCCCCGATATGGTGCGCTGACGTGGGCTACGGAGTCTTCCCCGATGTCGCGGCATGGCTGCTCTCGGCAGTTCGCATAGCTGGAATGGTAGCATTTGCGCCGCCATTTTCCTCACGTTCGATCCCCACAAATGTACGGGTATATCTGGCTGTCGGGCTTGGAGGTGTGGTAGGAGCGTATGTGTCTGGGCGTGGGCAATCGGGAGCTGTGCCGGGGATTGCAACCCCGGGCATATACATCGGTGCCGTGGTGACAGAGCTCGCGATAGGAGCGGTGATAGGGTATGGGGTTTCGCTGCTTTTCGAAGCGGTGAGATTCGCCGGTGATATGATTGATGTGCAGATGGGGCTTGGGCAGTCAACAGCACTCGATCCTACGAGCAACATCCAAGCGACTGTGGTATCACGGGCGTACTATTTCGTGGCGGTAATCATATTTCTGCAGATGAATGGCCATCATTGGTTGATTGCAGGATTGAACCGCAGCTATGAATTGATACCGTTAGGGGGAGCGGGATATAGCAGGGAACTTTCGGAACTGATAATTGACCTTGTAGGCAGCATTTTTACCATAGGACTCCGCGTTGCAGCACCTGTGATTGCATCAGTTTTTCTTACGGATATTGGCTTTGGTCTGATCGCGCGCGTCGTACCACAGATGAATGTGTTCCTGGTAGGCATTCCGGCAAAACTGCTGGTAGGGCTGGGGGTGCTTGGCGTCTCAGCACCACTGCTTTTTTATACGCTCTCTCAACTTATCAGCGATATGAAGGTCTATGTAGGGCTGTTTGTCAGAGTATTGAGTGGCGTCTGAGCACGACCACAGGTCAGTGGTCAGCTGCTGGCGTCTCCGGCGTTGCATCTTGTGCAGTCGCACTTTTCGGTTTGACAAACACTGCAACGAGAATGGAACTCATGAAAAGCAACCCCCCCATGATGACAAATGGCCAGCGGTAGCCCAATAACGTGCAGGCAAAGCCACCAAGGGCTGGGCCGAAGACCATGCCTAGCGACGAAGCAGATTGTGCAATTCCGAATGAACGGCCGTAAGTTGAAGCGGGTACAGAACTGGCTATAAGCGCATTCATTGAAGGATTGGTACCTCCAGCAGCCAAGCCGAAGCCGATGCGCAGCCCGAATAGTTGGGGCACTGCTGTGACAAGGGCATGGGGGATGCTGAACAGACCAGTCAGGGCGGTTGTGGTGACAAGCGCGCGCTTGTGGCCGATGTGGTCACTGATTTTGCCAACAATGATGGTACTGATACCGGCGGCAATGCCAGTTATCCCCATCAGCATGCCGACAGTTGCTTCGGCTCCTTTTCCAACAAGATCTTCTACAAACAACGGAAATATTGGCACGACAAAACCAGAAGAGAACATGATGAAGAAGAAAACACTGAGTAGAGCGAACAGCCCCTTGCCACCAAATGCGCTATTCATGCCTTCATGGGTGGTGCCTTTGGCTTTTTGTGGGATAAAGTTTTCTTTAACGAGGAAAAAAACAGCGAGACCTGCAATGAACAGACTTATCGCAGCGATAAAAAACGGTTTTCTGTAACCCCATTGTTCAGCCATTATACCGCCCAACCAAGGACCAATAAAATTCCCAGATAACACTGCCATCTGCATCATACCGAGGCAGAAACCGATTTGTTTTCGCGGCACAACACTTGAGACAAGCGTTGTGCTGGCGACAACAGTGCCGGTCAAAGCACCCTGAATGAAGCGGAGGCCGAGGTATTGCCACAGGTTCGTGACTATCCCCATGAGCAGCATGATGACACTACCGCCGAACATGGCGCGTTCGACCATGAGTTTACGCCCGTGCCGATCGGCTAGTGTGCCCCATATCGGGGCAAAAATGCAAAGAGTTATCGAGGGCAGAGAGTATGCCAGCCCCGACCACAATGGGAGAACCTTTTCGGGCAAATTGGCAAGTTCGCGGATATAGAATGGGAGGAACGGCATCACGAACGCAAATCCCGCGATGGACATAAATTGGGCAAACCACATTATGATCAGGGTGCGACGCCACGGGATTTCTTGAACTGGCGCCGCAATAGTATCTGAGACGCTTTGTACATGTTGTGCCATATTGTGAATCGTTTGGCCTGCAGATGGTCGAACGATGCTTCCTTTCGCGCAGCCCGTGCAATAGCATTATCAAACCGTCAGTGTCTTATGTATCAGCACGAGGGTTCTGGGTTGAACGGCACGAGGCTGTTGTGTAGCGTAATAATTGACTGGTTAAACAAATGAGGGTACACCCTTTGTGACAAATATGCAATACCAGCGGGGTGTGGTATATGGGAGAGATATGGCATTAGTGGCACCAGAGCGCAACTGTGATAACACACAATGTGCTGCCTGAAGCTTGAAAAAATCGGTCTATTCCCACCAGTAAGAGCGGAATTTCTCGATGGCAGAGCAGACTGCGTCGATATTTTCGGTCGGAGTGGGTGGATATATGCCGCAGATAAGTTCGAGACCGCCTTGAGGCGAACCGAGCTTGTGTACCTCTTCTTCAATGAGATCGTGGATTTCCTGTGGCGTTCCGAATGGCACAATTGACTGGCGATCAATGTCGAGGCGGATGCAGACACGACTCTTGACCTCGCTGGCGAGATTGTCAATGCCATTGCAGAGGTCCTGTGGGTTGATAATGTCGCAACCTGAGGCGATGAGCTGGTCAATGATTTCCATGATGTAGCCGTCACTGTGCAACGCAACAAGCGTGCCCTTATCGTGGCAAGGCTTCATCAGGCGCTCGTAGGCGGGGGCGACGTATTTTGCGAAGTGTTTGGGGCTAATTGCGGATTGGGTTTGCGTGCCCAGATCTTCGCCAAAATTGATAATGTCAACGTCCATGTCCAACCATTGTTGCACAATTTTGGAATTGTGATCGACAAGCATGTCGATGAGTTCCTGTAAGCGTGGCTCGCCCAACGCAATGTCATACATAAGGTTTTCGAAGCCGCGCAGATAGTACATGCGCATGAACAAGAAGCCATGAGGGACACCGCCTGACGTCAGTTGGCCCCGTTCCCTTTGTGCAACAACGTTGCGGCGCACTGCATCCCAGTTGGCCGGAGCGCGATCGGCAGTCACGAGCGGATCCGGGGCAGTGTAGGCGTCAAAATCGTTCCAATGTGCAAGCGGGGCGTTGATGACGACCCCCTCAATGCCATCCATATCGCTTCGCCAGATGCATCCCCAGGCGTCCTTGAAATCTTTTCCCGCACTGTGGGCGGGCCCAAAATCCCAATTATCGTAATCGCGTTGGCCCTTTTGGAAACCCGGGAAGAGAATGGGGTGATGTGCCATGACATCTTCGAGGTCGTCGCGGAGCTGGTCATATGAAGCGCCAGAGATGACTACAGAGGCTGGAATCCATTCTGGAGCCGGGCCCTGCATTCTGACTGTGCGCAGATAGTTTTCACGCGCTGATATTGCCATGTGTAATGATTGCCTCCTGCATGTCTGGATGCGGTTTTGGCAGTATAGCAAATGGGCTCGCCACATCGTAGCCCTATCGACAGACACTGTCACTGTATCTGGCTGAATTGTCAGAAACTATGTTTGAACTATTGCCCCATGTTCTCAAACACACCAACTACAAATACCAAAAATACTATGAGGATGGTAAGCAAAAGATTGAAGATAAAGAGGACAATCCCCCACGTATTCCAAACGCGCATTGTGTCGCGAAATTGCTCAAAGCTATCGAAGCGACGATTTTCCCACGCCAGCGAATGTCCGTTTATGCCAAGGTATATGAGGATAGCAATATTGGCAATTGCCCCAACGTAGGGTATGAAACCAATGCCGATAGTCACTATAGCAAGAGTGACATGGTTGGCAATACCCCATATCCAGCTGAAACCGAAAACTCCCCAGCACCATCCCATGGTAGCGACTTCGGCTGGAGCCCCAACTTTCATGCCCGAATTGTTGTTAGTGGAAGGCAGTTTCTGGCGGGCCATGTAGCCGCTCAGGACAGGATCGGGCGTACCTGCATATGGTGGCGGAGGAGGTGGGGCAGCCTGCTTCGGCGGAGGTACTGGCGTATTGCTCTTAGAGACCAGTTGTTTGCAGCGTGGACATTCGGTATCAAACGGCGTCATTGCATAGCCACATTTCGGGCAGTCCATAGCTTCCTCCATTATCGGTTGCTCTTCCACTCGCTATGTGTCACGGCTATGCATTCGGCATGATGTGGCAAATGTCCTGCGCAATAAAATACCGGAACGAAAATTGCGGCAAGTGAGGCTATGGCAACTGAGGAAAAGACCCAACAAGCTACGCCGCGCCGTCGGCAAAAGGCGCGAGAGGAAGGTCAAGTAGCTCAAAGTAAGGAGCTTGGTGGCGCGCTGAGTCTTGGCGCGTCACTGTTGGTTTTGCGCATGGCGGGCCAAGGCATCGGAGAGCGAGTGCAATCAGCGGCGGAACAGCACTATGCGCACCTGAATTCATTTTCGTTTTCAACGGATGCGCTCGCTCATCAACTGGCGCATTGGCTTGGTATTATCGGAAGTGCAGTGATGCCTATGGCGATAGCAGCACTGGTGTTGGGTGCTGTAACCAGTGTATTGCAGACTGGTTTCATGTTTTCAACGAAAAGCATGACGCCGAAAGCCGAAAAATTGAATCCTTTGAGCGGGTTAAAACGCATCTTTTCACTGAATGGCGTTGTGGAAGCCGCGAAGGGTGTCCTGAAAGTTGTCATTGTCGGAATGCTTGTCTGGGGAATTCTGAGCAAACACCGGGAGGAAGTTCTGAGCTTTCAACAGATGGAGCTCAGCCAGGCGCTTCAGCTTCTGTACAACGTGCTTTGCGAATTCGGGACGAAGTATTGCCTCGCCCTGCTGGCCATAGGAGGGGCTGATTATGGCTATCAGCGTTGGCAGCACGAGAAGCAAATGCGTATGAGCCATGACGAAGTCAAACGCGAGATGAAAGAGAGCGAGGGAGACCCCCTGATGCGCTCTCGTCGTCGGCAACGCGCGCGCGCGTTGTTGAAGCAGGGCATCTCGTCAGAATTACCAGCAGCGAACGTGGTTGTGGTGAATCCCACCCACGTTGCAGTGGCACTCATGTATAAGGATGGGCTGACGCCGGCCCCCAAGATCGTCGCGAAGGGGAGAGGCTCTCTGGCCGCACGCATTAAGGAGCTGGCATGTACGTATGGCATCCCAATCGTCGAGGAGCCGCCAGTTGCACGTGCGCTGTTTGATGCGGTTGAAATTGGGGACTATGTCCCGCCGATGATGTATGAGGCAGTGGCGGAGATTTTGGCCAGAGTATACCGTGCTGCCGCACAAAAACGTATGGAGCGCCACGCGAAGATGCAAGCGCGGAATTCGTCTGAATTATCGCGAAACTGAAGCTTCCGTGCGAATGGAGACATGCCGAGTGAGCGCAAGGCACGGTAGTTGCAGAAAGCATCTGCGAACATACATGTCGCTTGCGGAGTAATGAAAAGTGCTCGCGTTCCTGCGCAAACTTTTAGATCAGAGTGATTTGATGATGGCGGCAGGCGTCATTGCCCTCGTGGCAATGATGATCGTGCCGTTGCCAGAGATGTTGCTGGATATGATGATCACCCTGAATATCGCCATGGCGCTGTGCATCCTGCTGGTGGCCATGTACGTGGAGAAGCCGCTGGATTTCTCAATTTTTCCCTCTCTTCTGCTCATCGGCACCCTCTTCCGATTATCACTGAACGTTTCATCAACCCGTTTGATTTTGCTCAATGGAGAAGCGGGTAAGGTAATCGAAGCGTTCGGAAACTTCGTAGTCGGTGGCGACCTTGTGGTCGGACTTATTTTGTTCCTGATATTGGTCATCATCCAGTTTGTTGTAATCACCAGTGGTTCTCAGCGTGTGGCAGAGGTTGCAGCGCGGTTCACGCTTGACGAGATGCCCGGCAAGCAGATGAGTATCGATGCAGACCTGAACGCCGGGCTCATCAATGAGCACGATGCCAAAACCCGGCGGCGCAACATCGAACGCGAAGCAGACTTTTACGGGGCAATGGATGGTGCCAGCAAATTCGTTCGGGGAGACGCAATCGCCGCGATCATCATCGTTGTGGTAAATATTCTGGGCGGACTGATAATAGGTGTCGTGCAGAAAAACATGTCAGCAGGCGATGCTCTGCAGAGATATGCGCTTCTGACAGTTGGTGATGGACTCGTAAGCCAGATTCCTGCGTTGCTTATTTCGACCGCTACAGGCATTGTGACGACGCGAGCCGCTTCGGAGGACAATTTAGGGCGCGAGGTGGTAGGGCAGATAATCGCTCAACCGCGCGCGCTTATGATAGTCGGAGCAATGCTCTTTCTTTTTGGCCTCGTACCGGGACTTCCGAAGTTCAGTTTCATGAGTGCGGCATTGGTAACCTGTGGTGTAGCGTGGGTGCTGCAGCGGAAGGCCAGAGAAGATACTGCAGAACCGGAGGAGATACGAACTGCAGAACCAGAGGAGGATTTGAACGAGGTGCTGCACGTCGATCGGTTGACGCTTGAGCTTGGGTACAACCTGGTTGGCCTTGTGAACGCCAAAAATGGCGGCGATTTGCTCGAACGTATAGCGAGTGTCCGACGGCAGATTGGGCAGGAGCTGGGAGTCATCATGCCGTCAGTGCGCATACGGGACGACATGTCCCTGCCTGCGAGCAAATACGTCATCAAGCTGAAGGACGCAGTAGTGGGCAGTGGTGAGGTTACCCCGGGGATGTTGCTTGCGATGGCCTCCGATCCGACGTCGGAGCCAATCGGTGGTCAAGATGGTACAGAGCCAGTATTCGGATTGCCAGCCAAATGGATAGATCCGCAAAATCGGCCGATTGCTGAGGCGCGTGGCTATACGGTAGTAGAGCCCACGACCGTAATGGCGACACATTTCTCGGAACTTATGCGTTCGCGATCTGCTGAACTGCTGAATCGGCAGGATGTGCAGGGACTTATTGAGCGTGTACGCGGTACCAATCCGGCAGTGGTAACGGAGCTTATTCCGGAACTTGCGTCGGTCGGTCAAGTGCAGCAAGTCCTGCGGATTCTCTTGCGCGAGCGGGTACCGATTCGTGATATGGGAACGATTCTTGAGGCCTTGGCGGATGCGTTGAGGATGACCGACGATATTGAAGAAGCCGCAGAAGTGGTGCGTTTGGCTCTGGCACGCTCCATAAATGAATGCTATCGCGAGGACGGCGCCCGCCTGTACGCGATCACAGTCGACCCGATGGTCGAGATGCGGGTGGCAGAGAATACGGTGAAGACTTTGCATGGCTCAGTCTGTGCGCTGGACCCGGCTTTGCTGCAGCAGATCCTTGCAAGTACAAACGCAAGTGTCGAGCGCGCCATGGCCTATGGGCATGAGCCAGTGGTGTTGACGTCGCCTGGTGTGCGTCGGCATCTGAGGAGTTTGTTGGCCCGGCATTTTCCAGCCTTGCCAGTGCTTTCTCACTCAGAGATTCTTCCCGAGTTGAAAGTCGAGTCAGTAGGGATGATACGAGCAGAGCTTCCGGCCAGAGAGTCGAGCGGACAAGTGGCAATGCCACTGCGTGAGAGTGCGCGGTTGGGTACTGCTGCCTGACATGGTTAGTGAGGAGGGCGACAGTGGTTGGAGAATCGCCGGGCGGGGATCCCAGGCATTTTGAGTTGATTGAGGAGCACATTCATCTGGTAAAAACCGCAACCGCCAGAGTTGAGCCCCTGCTGCCTCCAGAAGTCGACAGAGGCGGCCTCGTGGGCGCGGGCATTGTGGCGCTGCTGGAAACGGTCTGGCAGACGCCATCCGGATGTAGCGACACGACAAGCGGGTTTTT
>CAYSRY010000130.1:7895-9542 GCA_964433395.1 uncultured Armatimonadia bacterium
GGCAATATCTGGCGCGCAATCGTCAGGTGGATGGCTTCGCAGCCGTGGCTTGTAGAGAGACTTCAGTCCTCAGCCGATCACCTTGCAGAGGCGTATTGGCGCATAAACAGACGGCATGGTGCGGAGGCAAAGATCGGAGAGGAAACCCTCGATGAACTGGCAGCAGAGCTGGAATTCACGGCAGCAGAGCTTGATGTATGGCTTCGTGAAATGGACGCGTACTTCACCGCCTGGCCCCGGGATTTTCTCGGAGTAGCTGCAGGTGCCGACATGCAGGAAGCGGTTGTCGAAGCATTGTCAGCGTTGGACCCGCACGCCCGAACGGTCGTAGCGCTTATGCATTTCGAGGAGCTGACACTCGCAGAGGTCGCTGCAGTGACTGGAGCTACATTAGATGAAGTCCTCAGGACCCATGCCCGGGCAGGTCTTCAGATGCGGGCGTTGCTTGGTGAAGCAGCAATCGCCGGGCGCCTCTTTCGCAATAAGGCATCGTGAAACTTTGCTGATGGAGCGATGACAGGCAAAGCTTTGAGCTGCTCGTTACATCGTTGGTACGCCATTTGCAGCAACACGGTGAAGTGACGCAACCGGGAAAATTCCAGCATCAAGCTAACAGGAGGCGCCAGATGGTCAGAGGGCTTTACGCGGCAGCATCCGGGATGAATGCCGAGGCTCAGAAGGCAGCGATTTTCGCTGCAAATCTGGCTAACGTCTCTACCGCTGGCTACAGAGCAAGCCGCATGAGTCAGTCCAGTTTCGCCTCAGATCTTGCGGCAGCGCGTTCCAGTGCGAGTGCGTTTGCAGGGGGCACGCATGTCACGGCAGCGTCGATGGACATGAGCCCAGGGCCGATCGTGCATACCGAGAATGATTTTGACCTCGCGATCAACGGACAAGGGTTTTTCTGCATCCAGAGTTCGGCAGGGATTGCCTATACGCGCAATGGGCAGTTTCAGCTCAATGCCGAGAGCATACTTGTGACACGCAACGGGGACTTGGTTCTGGGGGAGAATGGGCCCATTGAAATCACATCTGGCACATTCAGTGTCGGTCAAGACGGGCGTATCTTTGATGGCCAGGTCGCAGTTGATACGTTGCGAGTGGTGGAGTTTGCAGATCCCTCTGGGCTTGAAAAACTTGGTGATGGTCTGGTAATCGGAGGAAAGACAATAGCTGGTGCGGATTTCGCAATTGAGCAGGGCGCGTACGAAAGCTCCAATGTGAGCGCAATAGACGCTCTGCAGAGAATGATGAATGGGCAGCGGCTCTATGAAGCGAATGCGCGAGCATTGCAGACGCAGGACCAGAGCATTGAAACTCTTCTGCGCGAGTCACTCGGATAGGACAATACAGCAATTTGAAATTCCCGAGGGCACAAGGGCCCTCAAGGAGAGTGTGTGACGATGATGCGAGCATTGTGGTCGGCAGCGTCGGGGATGACAGCCCAGCAGCTCAATGTAGACACCATCGCAAACAATTTAGCCAATGTGAACACGGCTGGATTCAAGCGGCAGCGCGTGGATTTTCAGGACCTCATGTATCAATCGATGAAATTGCCCGGATCGCCAGCGGCAAGTGGTGTCGAGGTGCCAACGGGTATTCAGGTGGGGCTCGGAACTCGAGCTGCGGCGACGACAAAGTTGTTCG
>CAYSRY010000131.1:0-9537 GCA_964433395.1 uncultured Armatimonadia bacterium
GAATGACCCATTCCGCCGCGAGCTCTGGCATGCCTATCTCAAACGCATCCACGGCTCCATCGATGCTTTGAACGAAATTAACGGCACTTCATTCAAGGCTTTCGACGAAATACCGGTTGCTCCGACCGACACAATACCTGAAGAGACTGACATGACACCTCTGCGCTACGACCAGCTCCGCTTCAACATGGAGCAGTTTGCTGAATTCCATGAATTCATGGCCGACACGGTCCATGCCAGCGCGCCGAAGATGCCGACACACGCCAAGGTCATGCCGGTGCCGTCATCGCGTGATTACCTCACATGGGGATGCGATCCGGAACAGTTTGCCTACGCAACTGACCTCAATGGCAACGACTCCTACCACTGGTTCCGCGAATTCGGCGAACAGTACGCCGCCTATTGGCTCGGGCAGAATCTCTATTTCGACATCCAGCGTTCAATGCGGCTGCGCCCGATTATCAATTCCGAAAACCACATTATTATTGACCGCGAGCAGCGCCTCATTCCGGCTGCGCACACTGACTGCGCACTCTGGCAGGGCGCTCTTCATGGCCAGGGCGCGGCCATCAACTGGGTCTGGGAGCGCTCATATGATCAGGCTTCGGCATTCGAGGGCAGCATCATGCACAGGCCTGAAAATGTTATCGCAGCCGGAAATGCTGGCCTCGACCTTATGCGCCTCGCCCCCGAAGTTGCCAAACTCCAGCGGGCCAAAGCTCCTGTCGCAATTCTCTACAGCCTCACCGCCCAGCTCTGGTCAAGCCGCGCACACGATGCCATGAAACGCTCATACGAGGCGCTCTGTCTCTCCGGCCTGCCTGTCCACTTCATCTCTGAGAAGGCCGCATGCGATGGCGATCTGCGCCGATACAGCGCCGTCATCTGCCCTGCGGTCCGCCACCTGCCCGACCCAGTCTATGACGCCCTCAAAGCATACGCCAATCAGGGCGGCCAGCTCTGGATGGTCGGCAGCGACTATCTCGGCCGCGACCAGTACAATCGCCCACGCACTGTTGATCTGCCCAGCCAGGCTGTCCGTACGATTCCAGAACACGCCATCACCGGATACATGCGCGAGGCGTTTGTAAACCTCCTCAATGGCGCAGGCGTCTCACGCCCCATCATCATCCGCGATCTCAAAGGCCGTGACACCTGGGGTATTGAATACCGCGCTGTTCCCGAAGGTGCCGATTATCTGCTTTCCGTGGCCAATTACTGGGGAACTCCGCAGACGGTGCGCCTCACTCTCGACGGGCACCCTGTCTCACGCATGACAGACCTGCGAACTGGCGAGACCATCGACGGCGACAAGCTCAGCCTCGCGTCACTCCAATGCACTATTCTACGCGTTGAGCGTGACCGCTGAGCTGCCGTCGCTGCAACTCCATACATGCACAAACGGCGACCCTCGCGGGTCGCCGTTTCATCGTCCTCATGCCCTGGACCTCAATTATCCGTTGTCTGCCCCGCGTCTTCCCGCAATCTCTCAGCAAGCCGCCGGTGCGGTGTCGGCATTGCATACTTCAGCAGATCTCCTGCTCGCACCCAGCGCGCCTCCATATGCACCAACGGTAATGGCTCGCCATTCACCAGTTCACACGCAAGCACACTCAGCTCCACAACCCTGTTCATAATCCCATAGCGAAACTGAGTGACCTGCGCACCCACGCTCACGGACATGCCGAATTCGCGTTCGAACATGCCCAGCAGTCGCGCCACTGGCATTTCCCCGGCACGCACTTCCACATTCGGAAATTCCCAAAGCCCTCCCCACACGCCTTCAGGCGGACGTTGCACAATCAGCATCCTGCCATCTCGCCGGACAACTCCCGCCACGCGCTCCACATGCCTCCGGGCAATCGGTTCCTGCGACGGAATGCTCTCCTCATCACCGCGCTTATGGGCCAGACACGCGCCTCTTAAGCAACACTCTTCACACTGCGGCCGCCGCGCCGTACACACTTTCGCTCCCAGCTCCATCAATGCCTGGTTAAAATCTCCCGGACGACGTTGATCCAATGCAATCGCAGCAAGCTGCGAAATGCGCTTGCGACTGTCGCCCTTTCGCAGGTCACCCTCAACATGATGCACGCGCGCCAGAACTCGCAGAGCGTTCACATCAATCGCGGGCACTGGCTCACCGAAAGCGATGCTCATAATCGCTCCGGCCGTATAGGTGCCTACCCCCGGAAGCGCTCGCACATCCTCAAAATCACGCGGAAATTCCCCATCATACAACCGTACTATCTCCTGCGCAGCCATATGCAGATTCCGTGCGCGCGAATAATATCCCAACCCCTGCCACTGTTGCAGTACAGCATCAATGCTCGCTGCTGCGAGCGAGCGTACATCCGGAAAAACCGCCATAAACCGTTCATAATAGCCGATGACACGCTCCACCTGCGTCTGCTGGAGCATGATCTCAGACACCCAGATCTTATAGGGGTCTCGCGTGCGACGCCACGGAAGATCCCTTTTCTCTCGATCAAACCACCCCAAAAGCCGCCTCGTCATATCCATGTCTTCGTGCGGATGCCTCAGGCCACCCTCACTCCCTCGTTCCGAATGCAAGCCCGCTCCAATGAGATCAAATCTTGGTGTCGCCACTATTATACCTTACCGCATAGTCAACACTACCCAATCCAAGCCCCCATGCCTCCAACCACCCAGACACCAATATCAACCTAATTGCTATTGTTCAATTTCCTGTTACACCGCACAATTCCTGCCAACTACCAACAATAGTTGAACACCTCTATACAAACGCTGCATACATTCACTCCGATGCGTAAGCACGTCGGAGATTGCTGACGCCTCCGGCCTCCTCACGTTCACTCGCCACCCAATTCCCTTCTGCCCCGTCAAATTATTCTCTCGCTATATATAAGCTCGCTGCAAATTCCTCCAGTGACTTGACGGCAAGGTCGTTACAACGCAACTTTGTTTCACGCTGCAGAATAGGCGCCACATACCGCAACAAAAGCAACCGAAATATCAACAACATTGCAGGTAAGAGATGTCAGCATCTGGAATTGGGCATAATATATTGGTATTTTTGCTATATTCCGCTCACTGCAGATGCGCACTAGATAGATAGGATGAATTCCCAATGTCAAATTCGGATATCGCTGCCGAAGCCCGCACACTTATTGCCCAGCAGCTCTATTCCGATGCCATCGCTCTGCTCGCTGACCATCTCGATCTCTCTCCAAATCACACTGCCGCATGGGAGCTTATAGCAGTCGCATATTCCAAACTTGGTGATTGGCAAGACGCCCTCGATGCCATGGAGCAGGTATTGGCAGACAAAAGCGACAGCGCATTGGCATGGTCACAATACGGAATGGCGTTGCGAAAAACTGGCGATTTCTCCGGGGCACGCAAAGCGCAGGTCCAAGCCCTGACTATTGACCCGGACCTCGAGCTTGGCATCATTGAGCTGCGCAAAATCAAGCGTGATCAGGGCGGCCGCCACAAAAAGCGCCGCCCCACCACCTATTGTCCCAAATGCGGCTATGCTCTGGCGCCGACCGATGCGGAATGTCCGCGCTGCATCACTCGCCGTAACCAGGCCAGAGATCTGGCCAGAGATCTGGCCACAGAACAGGCTGCGTACGCAGCACCTGCAATGCCAACTGCGCCCGTATTTTCAGAGGTGGCAGAAGCTGCAGACGGCTCGCAATACATCGCAAAAGTTCCGCAGCAAGACCCATCCATGCCCGCTGCACCCGCAGTGCCAACTGCAACACCATACGTCAAAAATGTTCCGCAACCGTCCGCACAGTTCCCGCAGCCGCCTCAAATACCCATGCCGGATACCTCGCCATACGCCACCGATCCTGACGGAATAGCCGATGCTGCGACAGCTCACACTTTCTCAATCATCGGCTTGTTCTTCGCGGGCATCGTTTTCGGCATACTGGCAATCGTCTGGGCAAATCGCGCAGAAGCACGGGGCGTGAACGCCAGCAGTCAGCGAACGCTTGGTATTGCTGATGTCGTTATACACGTAATTTTAGTGTTAATATTCACATCTCCCGCACTCATAGCGACCTGGACCACGCTTGGCGCAAACCTAAGCGATTCTGAGAATGCATCAGCAAATCCATCGGCAAATGCTACGAACTCGAACTATACGACCAACCGCACTGTCCAAGCCCCAGCAGCGCACCCCAGCAGTAGCGCTCCTGACTATGGCGTAAGTGCTGAAGACCGCCTACGCCACCTCGAATACGCTGCTGGCGCTGAGCGACGTCAACGCGAACACGAAGCGCGTGTGCGTGAGCAGGAGGCAGCCGAGCGTGGCCGAAGACGTGCTGATGGTAAAATAGTCTATGTCATGGAAGACGACGCAGGCAGCGCAATTGTAATGGCAAGAGCTGCTGTGGAGAACCAGTTGAAAGCACCGTCCACCGCCAAATTTAGCAATGAGCGTTTTACCATAGTTGAAAACCCATACTGTTGGGTCATCGGTGAGGTAGACGCTCAAAATTCATTCGGTGCTATGTTGCGCAAGACATATGCATGCAAATTGCAGAAAATATCCCAAACAGGCAGCGCACTGGAACAATGGCGCTGCCAATATTGTTTACTGGACGAATGACCCCTCTCCCCCACAAAACAGAAGCGGCGGCCAAGTGATGGCCGCCGCTTCTCATTTCCCCAGATGAACTCGCCCTATGGCGCATCCACCGTATAAACCTTCCCGTCTTTGCTGCTCACAGCCAGTTGCCATGCATCTCCGGACTGTCCGGCTGCGATGGCGATGATCTCGCCACCCGTCTCAAACTGCCCGATAACTCTCCCGTCTGTCGCGTCCAGCACATACATGCTGCCGTTGTCGCAACCGACTGCGACTTTCGGCGTGCCATTATCCACGAAAACCTGCGCCGCGCGAACTGGTGATTGCAGGTCGGTGCGCCAGACTGTATTTGCGTCACCGTCAATGCAGTACACATTAAACGACAGCGACGTGGCGATAATTTCGTCTTTTCCATCGCCATTCACATCTATGCATTCGACGCCGCCCACTTCGTCACCCGTGTTATAGGTCCACGCCAGGCCTCCCTGCGCATTCACCACATGCACAAGCGTATCCGCGCCGGCGAAGACTGTTTCCTTCTTGCCGTCGCCATCAATATCGCCGACGGCAACGTCATTCGACCGAGGCCCGCCTGCGCGACCCGAACTATATGCCCAGATGATGCTGCCATCGCCATCAATGCACCACCATGAGTAGTACTCCGTCGAGCCGATGACCTCATCCGCCCCATCGCCATCCATATCAGCGGCAAGCCCTGCGGTCGCACCATGCACTGTCTCCGCCCACCACAGTTCCTTCCCGGTACGGTCAAAGGCATAGTACCGCCAGTTGTCTGCGCCAACGACGACTTCTTCCTTCCCATCACCATTCAGATCTGCCGGAAAGATCGTCCGCACATGAGCAACGCGTTTGTAGTATGGCAACTCTGCGGTCCACTTCTCTTTCCCGTTCGCATCCAGCACGCGCACCAGAGCGCCGAGCCCACCGACGAGCACCGACACGTTTCCATCACCCTCAAAATCAGCCGTGCTCACAGTCTCTACGCTGCCGCCATACTTATGTATCCATCGAACTGAACCGTCGGCGTTCAGGCAATACAGAATTCCGTTCAGCCCGCCGGCCAACGTCTCCTCAACTCCGTCTCCATCAATGTCTGCCCGATGCAGACACCTGAATGTGCTCACCGAGCCAGACGTTCCCAGCGGCCGCATTGCCAGACCTTCTCCATTGCCCCATATCTCAAGCTCGGCCACATACACTCCACACCCTGCCCGCGGAGTCAAAATCAGCCGCAGGTCCTTGGCTTGTACTCCGAGTTTCTCATATGCGTACAGCTCAGGCGCATGGCCGGGCGCGCCCCAGTTCCCATGTTCTTCCGTATCCTCAACATCGACCAACGTCCGGATATCTTTCGCAAATCCGTCATTACTGGCCAGGATCTTCACGTGACCGATCTGGAATTTCACGTTTTTACTTGATGTCGTATTGAACCACGCCTGCAACAGCACACGGTCCACGTCGCATACGCGGTCAAAGCCGAGGTCAATCGTCACTTCTTTGCCCTCGGGCCACATTGTGCAAGCTTCGGTGCCGTCAGTCTGGCCGTCGACGATAAGCCCGACTTTATTCCCGCCAGCTTTCCCGCTGAATACGTTGAGCTCCGCAGGTTCCGGCGTCGCACTCACTGTAACTCCGGAATCCACCGCACCATATGTTCCCTTGTTAGCTGTCAGCAGCAGATCCTTCGGAATGTCTCGGTAATCCCATTCCGCTTCCAGAGCGGCCACATCTCCATCGCCAGCCACTGCGGGTGAGAACTCTGGCGCATTCGCCGCCAGCCCCTCAATGAAAAACCTGAGCCGCTGTGCGGTCAGAGGATTCTGCCAAGTCTCACTTCGCGTCGTCTGTACAACATGCGCCGCCGTTTTCGCAGGTTCCATCCACATGACTTTCTGTGTGGCGACATCAAACTCGACGTCAGCGCTATCCTCAAGCTCAATGACTTGACTGCCAATCTGCCCGCCACGCACGTTCACACCGTACATCGCGCTGGGAGTCGCAATCACCAAATCGGCGTTCGCTCTCAGGAAGCCTGAAATTGCGCAGACGCCATTCCGATCTGGTGCCACGATAAGCATCGGCTCATCATCGCCGCTCACAACTGCCATCGTCTCACTGATGCGCGTCACTCGCATCCGTGACTGCCGACCACCGGACGCATCGAGCGCAGTAAACAGGACTTTTTCATCTCCCGCTTCAAGCGCAGCACTCGTGATGCCCATCAGAACATGCGGCGTCGGGTCGTCTATGTACGGATAACTCGCCCATGTGAAACGCTTGTCCGGCATGTCGGTCTTCATGCACAAAACGTCGTCTGTCAGCGCAATGCGTCCGAACTCGCCCTGCTGCTCAATGTCAAGAGTGCTGCCATTCAGGTCTGCATCACCGACCGTCTGCCACACGCTGCGGAAACTGTAATCCGCGTCTTCATTTGCGGTCATTCGGTCGACGACCACAAAATACTTGCTCTTTGGCCACACCATATACCGATGCCAGTCTGCTCCGGCATAATCGCTGCAGGTTGTCTGCGAAACTGCCAGAGTTGGCAGATCCGCCATATTCTCCATGCTGCAGAATGCAGGAATGTCCGCCGATTGCCCGTTCTTCAAAATCAGCACGCCATTGTGGTTTTTTGCAGGCCCGCTGAAGCGCGTTGTTTCAACCTCTCCAAGCCAGATGCGCCCATTCTCAGTCCACTGCAAAATCGAGTTGCCATCAAGGTGGCCATGCCCACCGGTCGAGAGCCCGTCCAGCAGCAGATACTGGTTACTCGGATCAAAACCATCTCTGAAGATGACTTTGTCAAACGCCTGCTCCCGCTCAATGAAGTCTTTCCCATTGAAGCTGTCGTACCACGGGTCATCTAATGGGTAAACATGCGCCCCAAGCAGAGCGGTCGGCGCCTGCGCGTCCGCCGTGCCGGCTTCAAAAGCCCCCTGTGTCAGCACATTTGTTTCGGCCATCTTCTTGTTTATTGCCCACTGCGCCAGTCCATCTCCATTGAACCATTCGGCGGCTCGCAGAATGTTCATCTCAGATGTAATCTGGCCCCAGCCGCCCATATCACCATACGGCACCTGATAGCCCAGATTGTTCATCGTATGTATCGCGTATTCTGCGTTGGCAGTGATGTTACCATTCTCAAAGTACTTCAGATTCGGTCGCGCCAGGCAATACCGAATCGTATGCGTCAGCGTCAACCACTGATAGCCGTTGCAATCGCAGTGAGGCTTGGTGCAATCGAGCTGGAACAGGAAGCAACCGTCTGCCATCTCGATCCATTTCTTCGCCTCGTACGAATCGTAATACCGCGCGAAATACTGCCCCGCATACAACAACCCAAGCCCCGGAAATGTCTGGTGGTTAAAACGCACCATGGTGCTCGAAGCTGGCGCGGTCTTCGGAGGGCAGACTTCGCTTGTCCATTTGAACAGAATTTTCGAGACAGAAAGCCGCTGCTCGTCGGTCAGGCTCGGGCACTCTTCCACTGCGTCCCACAGTGGCAGCGTCCGGTAAACGTTAAAGTCCGAATCCATCCCCCAAGGGCCACCATATGTCTTAGGCTTAGTCAGATAATGATCATAGGCGCGCTGAATTATCCACGCGAACGCTTCCGCATACTCTGGCTGCAGAGTCATTGCGTAGTCCATACCTGCATAGTTCGCTTGCGAAAAGAGCCCGCCATGCATGCCGTCTGCCAAATTCTGCTCGGCTTTCGCTTTCTCAAGCTCTACATAATTTGCCGGGGGCTTCGATACCAGTCTTCTCCCCCAGCGTGCTTCTGCAGCGCCCGTCAGCTTCGTCTCAACGAACATTGGCAGCGTGATTGTCGCGCCCTTGCCCATTTTCTCCACGAAAACCGCAAGCCCGGCTTCTGCGCCGGCAACATCAGTCGCGCCAATGGCGATGATGTTTTTCCCGGTTCCCCACGGATCACTCACTGAGCGTACTTCATATCCCCCAGCACCCGGGAAAACTCCGTCTGCAAACGTTAGATTGTGCGAATACGGGTAGAGCAACCTGTAGTTGTTCACAACGTTCCCAAGCACTACCGCATTCGTCTCAGTAAGCTCGTCGTCCGTAATCTCCTCTGCGCACAATACCTCCACATCGGCGCCGCTCGCCTGCTTAATCGCCGCCGCGACCTTATATCCTGCTTCTGCCCAATCATCACCATTCGGTGTCACGATAACGCACTCGGACTCACCATCGCGCACTATCGTCGTTTCCCGATACAGTGGCTTGGCTGCTGTCTCGTCCTCAAACGGCTTTAGGTCTGACGCTGCATACCTCAGGTTATCCACGTACAGGTCAAATCTTCTGTTCTTCTCTCCGGTGCCGACATAAAAACGCACCATTGTAATTGGCGTGCTGGCCTCAGTTGCGACCATTGATGTCTCCCACGCCAGCACGTCTGAAAAACGCGGCGTCACTTCAAATGTCTGCTTCGCATTTGACAGTGCACCGCCCCAGTTCAGCCAGCTCGCAACGCATTTTCCATCCGCTGCGTAAGCCCGAACGTAAAATCCGCGCGATGCCTCAGGAGTGCTTGTCCATGCCTCAAAAACGAGTTTACTCCCCGCAAGCACCACCGGCTTCACCGGCACGTCAAACGCCAGATAGGCATTCCCACCGGCCCTCTCCGGCGCAACTGCGCTGATATGCGCGCTACCTTTACCCTCACTGATATAGGCCGGAGCCGTGTTCGTTTCCATTTTCATCTCCGGCGAAGTTGCGCCGGTTGAAACCACAAAAGATGCGGCATTGTCCATATTATTCAGAAGCGTTGCCTGCTCCTGAGCCACAACGCTTCCGACCAGGAGAAGTGCCAATATTGATACAGCCACAAGCTGTTTCATGCAACCATTCCTTCACAATGACGTAGGCAGCCTTATCGCCTGCTGACGATCTGGGCGCCTGTTTCTTCAGCC
>CAYSRY010000132.1:0-9472 GCA_964433395.1 uncultured Armatimonadia bacterium
GATCGATTGATTTCTATGTGCGTGAAGACGGTATAGAGAAGCGTATCGGAGCGGGAAAACTCGCATTGGGTATGCCTGGGGCGAATGTTGATGTCACGCTCAGGACCGCGTCGGATTTGGGTGTGACAGGCGGCGTGGTCAGCCGAGAGCAACGCAATGTGAAGCAGGACGTCTACAAAAAACTGGCTCTGTACGACCTGCGCGAGAACTACGAATATACATTCAGTAATACCAGGAGTGAGTCGGCAGAGGTGGTTTTCAGAACCCATTACACAGGAGACTGGGATGCTGAAACGGCCGGGCCAGCATTTCTGCGAACCGATGCTACCACAGCCGAATGGACTGTGGCTGTACCAGCGTCGGGCGAGGTAACTCTGAAGTATTCAATCCTGCAGAAGAATGTGACACCCTAGGCGATGGAGATGTGTGAGGTGCTGATAGACATCAACACATGCTTTGGGACATCGCCAACCCGGCGTGTTGCGTATGCCAATACAGTTGCAGCGGCCCGGCAGTCTTTCCGAGGACCTGACATGCCACCGACTACGCAGGATGTCGATTGGTCGCTCAATAGTCTTCTGCGCGTGCTGGATGCCCACCATATTACCCAGGCATTGACTTACAGCCTGCGGGGCAAGTTTTATGACTTCGTGTCCGGCAACACTGAGACCATGCGTGCAGCAGAAATGCACCCGAACATAACTGGGGTTGCCACGATAGACCCTCGCCGCTATTTTGGATGCGAGGAGGAGGTCGAGCGTTGTGTGGACATGGGCTTTCATGTGTTTCGCTTCTTTCCTGATGAGCAAGGATGGAGCATTGAGAGCTTGCCATTCCTGCGGTTGTGCGAGCGTATGGCAGAGCACCAGGTTGCCGTGCTGATGCCTGCCGGAAGCTGGGGGGAACAGACAAGGATGGCGCGACTGCTCGAGCCATTCGGCTTTCCTGTTGTGGCAATCGGGGCGACGTTTGATGTGATTGCTGAGAGCATTGCTGTGGCTGCGCGGAATGAGCATTTTTATGTCGAGACGAGTCAGATGCACATCGTCGATTCAATCAGTGGCTTTGTACGTGAGGTCGGAGTTTCGCATCAGCGTACGGTCTGGTCAGGGGGGCAATGCTTGATGATGACTCCAGCTCTCAAGTCTTTGCTGGGAACGCTCGCAAAGTTCTTCTCGGAGACAACCATTGATGAAGATTATCGATGTGCATGCACATTACGGGACCTGGGCGTACCCCTCCCCTATCGCGGATGCAGGTGAGCGGCTGTTACGACTATGCGCTACAGAAGGCATAGAGTACATGGCGTGTTCGTCCGCACTCGCCCTGCAGTATGATATGCAGGCAGGCAATGAGGAGCTTGCGGAAATCGTAACCAGCTATAAACCTATATTGGGTTATGTCTACGTTACCCCAGTTATGTTGGAGGAGAGTATCGTAGAGTTGGACCGCTATTGTAGTGCGGACGGCTTTGTGGGTGCGAAAGTACACCCTCGCCTGAGTGGAGTCCCATCAGATGATCCGCGCATGTCGCAACTCGTGAATGAGGTCGCCCAGCGCACGGATGTATTGCTCGTGCACACGGTAGATCGCTATGCCGCGCGTGCTATGGCGGAGCACGCGCGGGTACATGCAAAACTGAATATTATTCTGGGACACGCAGGGCATACGGATTCCGATGAAGTGGCGAGGCTCGCCGCAGACATACCAAATGTATATCTGGATTTCTGTTGTGAGTGGGCTGGCTCCGGTAAGGTGAGGCGTGCTTTGGACATTTGTGGTGCTGAGAGCATAGTGTTGGGCACAGATAGTGATCTGCTGGCTCCGGCATACACACTGGGGATGTTTGAGGAGGCAGAGCTCGGGGACGCAGATAGAAGAATGATTTTCAGAGATAACGCCGCCCGGCTTTTTGGTTTGTCAGAGTGATATTGCCGAGTAGGTACTGTGAGGCACAATAAAGAGCGGGGAACCTTGTTCGAAAAGGTTCCCCGCTTTGCTTCGTATTGACGCAGTGTTGCCGAGGCTACACTGTGACTGTCAGCAGTTCAGCCGTAATTTCCGGGCAGTGGTAGATAAACCACAGCTCGTCTTTGGTCAGTGGTGCCTGATTGTGCAGGTTGGCCAACTGTGAGAGCTTGAGAATCTCGCGCTTGTGCTCCTCATCCCGGAATCCAAGGTCGAGCTGGTTGTAGACGTACTCGAGACCGGAGGCGCCACTATGTGCCCCAACAGTGATTACGCGGCCAGTGGAGGTCGTTACCGTTTCGCCTCTGCCGAGAGTCTCAAAATCGTACAACTCGTAGTTCTGACGGTCTTTCAGTGCACCATCAGCGTGAATGCCGCTTTCGTGTGCAAAAGCATTGGAACCGACACCAGGCTGGTTCAGCGGAATTGGGACGCGGAATGCCTCAGATACGTATGTTGCAAGTTTCCAGGCTTTGCTGAGATCAATGTCCTGACTCAGTTTCGCCTCTTCGCCCCATTTTGGCGAGTATGTCAGAGCGAGAATGCATGAGACCAGATCGGCATTGCCGGCACGCTCTCCGATGCCATTAACGGTGGTATTGATATATGCGTCCTGCCCCGCCCTGCATGCAGCCATCGCACCTGCGCATGAGTTTGCAACGGCCATGCCCAGATCATTATGACAGTGCAATTCAATTGGCATCTGTGTCTCACGTGCGATGACACCAACGCGCTCGGATATAGACTCCGGGTCATCATACCCGAGAGTATCACAGTATCGGAAACGGTCGGCGCCAGCTTCTTTGCCTGCATTGGCAAAATCGATGAGAAAGTCCAAGTCAGTACGCGAAGCATCTTCTGCGTTGATGCCAGCTGTGATAGCCCCGCCATCTTTGGCGGCCTTCACGGAGTCAACCATCATGCGGATAATGTCTTCGCGGCTGAATTTGCCGCGGAATTTCCATCGCAGCATCTGTTCGGATGTTGAGATGGAGAGGTTGAAGTGCTCAATATTTGTGCGGTCCTGTGCGATTTTGACGTCGGAGGCGAGCGCTCGTGACCACCCGGAGAGCTGAATATGTTTGAAAAGCGGTGATCCGTCGCACCCCTCTTTGGTCAAACGCACATTGGCATTGATGTAGCCTGTTTCATGATTGGACAGTGGAAAACCCATCTCGCTCTGGTATACACCAGTTTGGTCGAGCATCCAGTTGATGATAGTTTTCTGGAGTTTTGATAGCGAAATGCGGGCAGTTTGTTCACCGTCGCGGTTAGTTACATCTACAAATGCAATTTTCGGCATGGAAGTCACCCCGTCACGCCGGTAGGCGGGAATTAGAATACACGTACAGTGCGCAGTTCCAGAATGCTGGTGCGCTTCAGGTTTGCTGATATGTGAGAGTTTCAGGGAATTGCTAGAGTGGAGTCGCCGTGGTCCTTGGCCCTGCTCGTCAATGGCCCACGGCGTGAATAGGGATGGGGCCGCTTCGCGGCCCCTTAAGCCTCTCATCACTGAGAAGACGTGAAGTTTTGTGTTGCGTGGTGAAGTTAATCATAGTAGTTAGATGTGGATTATACTGCATATCAGCGATTTGTGCAACCTGAGGTCATGTGATGCTTTGCCGTATCTGCTCTCAGGAGTGACTGCGTGCGATATGGCAGCCTGTCGCAAGGCTGGCAACAGTGTTTCTCACAGCATCGATGCGAGACTGTGCACCATCGCATTCCAGTACTGAGCGCACCACTGCACTGCCTACTATTGCGCCGTCGCATATGGCGCAGACTTCGCCAACCTGGGCAGGTGTACTGATGCCGAAGCCGACTGCCACTGGCAGGTCACTCTGCGCTTTGACGCTGGCTACGAGGGTTGGCAATTCGGCCGGTAGAGTGGCGCGTTCTCCTGTTACGCCCTGGCGTGCAAGGACGTAGACGAAGCCGGTAGTGGTATTGAGAATTTCAGCGAAACGTGCCGGTTTCGTAGATGGAGCAAGCAGGAAAATGGTCACGAGGCCGTGCGCTCTGGCTAGCTCAGACCATCGGGCACTCTCGGAGGGCGGCATATCAGCTACCAAGACACCTGCGACCCCAGCGGCAGCCGCATTGGCTGCAAACTGTTCGAGACCATATGTGAAGATTGGGTTGAATGCAGTCATTATGACTATTGGAGTGGTCAGGGTTGGAGTAATCTGTGACAGCATATCAATGATTTTCTGGGTTGTTGCGCCTGAGGCGAGAGCCTGCTTGGTAGCGGCTTGGATGGTGGGGCCATCCGCTACTGGGTCGGAAAATGGCAGCCCCACCTCCAATATGTCAGCGCCGGCATCAGACGCGGCGCGCAGTAATGCGGCTGATTCATCGATATTGGGAAACCCACCGGTAAGATAGATAATGAGGGCTCCACGATCTTGGTTGGCCGCTTGCGCGAATGCCGCGTGTATTTTGTTCACTTTCGCTGCTCCAATACCTGTTGAATTTCCTGACAGTCTTTGTCGCCGCGCCCAGACAGATTTACGATCACGAGGCTGTCAGCCTGGAGTTGATCTTTGATCTGGTACAGGCCGGCAAGGGCGTGTGATGATTCGAGAGCTGGGATGACACCTTCGAGCCGGGACAATGTCATAAACGCATCCAGAGCCTGCTCATCGGTTACGGCAATGTATTCCGCCCGGCCAATGGAGTGCAGATACGCATGTTCAGGCCCCACTGCCGGATAGTCGAGGCCTGCCGCTACCGAGTATGATGGGATTACCTGGCCGTTATCATCCTGCAGCACCAGGCTGAGCGCTCCGTGTAGAACGCCTTCGGTTCCCAACATGATACTTGCGCAGTGCTGATCTGTGTCGAGGCCGCGACCGGCAGCTTCAACCCCGATAAGTTTCACATCTTCATCCGGGATGAAAGCATGAAACAGACCCATAGCGTTGGAGCCTCCACCAACGCATGCCAAACAATGGGTCGGTAGCCTTCCTTCACGTTCGAGGCACTGTGCACGCGCTTCTTCGCCGATGATTTTCTGAAAATCGCGAACCATGACCGGGAATGGATGTGGTCCACAGACGCTTCCAAGTATGTAGTGCGTTTCGTCGCACGTCTCCATCCAGTCTCGCAATGCTTCGTTGATTGCATCCTTGAGAGTGGCTGAACCTTCGTGTACTGGTACGACTTTAGTCCCCAGGAGTTCCATGCGGAAGACGTTCAGTGCCTGTCTGCGAACGTCTTCAGCGCCCATGTATACGACACATTCCATGCCGAAAAGCGCGGCGACGGTCGCGGTCGCCACGCCGTGTTGGCCAGCACCAGTCTCCGCAATAATGCGCTTCTTCCCCATCCTGCGCGCAAGCAGCGCCTGTCCGATTGTGTTATTGATTTTGTGAGCACCAGTATGGTTGAGATCCTCGCGTTTGAGATAGACCGTAGCTCCGATCTGCTCAGAGATGCGATCTGCGCGGTACAGCATGCTCGGACGGCCCGCAAACTCTTTGTAATAGAACATCAGTTCCTCTTGGAACTGAGGGTCATTTTTTGCAATTTCATAGGCAGCGTCAAGTTCTTCAAGAGCGGAAACGAGGCTCTCAGGTACGTAGCGTCCGCCATATTTCCCAAAACGTCCTGCTTCAACTGTGATCTCCGACAATTTCCTGCACCTCCACAACCAGATTGCACTGGCATTCTGGCTCTATGATGAATTAGTACTATACAACTATGCTGCATTGCACTTCAAGACAGGTCCCACGCACCAAGCGTGTTATGCAGACGATCTGAAGTCGTACGCGAGTTCCGGACTGGTTGGCGTGACGTGCGTGGCGTCAGCGTCAAGTTACGCACGGCATCGCCTGGGGCTGAGGCGTTCATAAGGCACGTGCCTACTAATACCGCGTCAGCTCCTGCCTGGGCCACATATCTTACGTCATCTTCGGTGTGTATGCCGCTCTCACTGACAAGCATGCAATCTGGCGGGACGCGATATGCCAATTCGGCGAACGTATCCAGCGATACCTCCAGAGTGGTCAGGTCGCGGTTGTTGATGCCTATGAGTTGCGCCCCACTTCCGAGCGCCAGGTTAAGCTCATCCGCCGTGTGAACTTCGACGAGTGCATGCATGCCGAGTTCGTGCGTGGTCTCAAGCATGCGCTTCAGCATCGCCGGATAGAGAGCTCCTACAATCAGTAATATGGCATCCGCACCGGCGGCTCGGGCTTCGTATATCTGATACGGCGATATGGTGAAGTCCTTGCGCAGTATCGGCAATTTAGTGGCCTCACGAGCGGTTTTGAGATCGTCAATACTGCCACCAAAGTATGTGCTGTCTGTGAGCACACTTATAGCCGAGGCGCCGTTGGCTTCATAGAGTGCAGCCGTTGCAGCGACGTCCACGTCTGCTCGTATTGTGCCTTGCGAAGGGCTTGAGCGCTTCACTTCGGCAATGACGGCAACATTGCTGCCTTGCAGCGCCTGTAGATAGTTTTCCGGCGGCTCTGCGTATGCAGCCTGTTCGCGCACCAATGCAGCCGTATGTGCTGTGATGATTCGGCTGAGTTCGCGTTCCTTGTTGCGTACCATCGCTGTAAGGATTGACATATCATGCACGCTCCGTCTGGCCTGCAGGGGTATGGGCGCGCAGGTCGCGGAGCACTCGTTGTGCTGCTCCGCTATCTATGCTGCTGGCAGCTAGCTCCAGGCCTTCGCCAATGGTGCTGGCTTTACCACCTACGTATATGCTTGCTGCCGCGTTGAGCAGGACGATATCCCGTCGTGGCCCTTGTTTGCCAGCCAATAGCGCACAGAGCATCTGCGCGTTGTCTGCGGGCGTCGAGCCTGCGATATCGTTGGCAGTAGCGCGCTTCAGCCCGAATTGCTCAGGAGTTACTGAATATGTGGTGACTTGTGAATCGTACAGCTCCGACACCAGTGTCTCCCCTATTGTTGAGAATTCATCCAGACCATCCATCCCATACACTACGAGGGCATGAACCGAACCAAGACGCATGAGCGTTTGTGCCAGCGTCTCTGTAAGTTCGGGTGCGTACACACCGAGTACCTGGCGTGAGGCCCCTGCCGGATTGGTTAGCGGGCCCAGTACATTGAACACAGTACGAATGCCAAGTGCCTGGCGTGGACCTGCAGCGTGTTTCATGGCAGGATGCAAACGCTGGGCGAAAAGAAAACCTATGCCGCAGGTGTCGATGCAGTCTGCAACCTCTTCGGGCGCCATGTTGATATTCACACCTAATTCTGCCAATACATCTGCGCTCCCTGATTGGCTGGATACTGCCCGGTTACCGTGTTTGGCCATTTTCACTTCTGCGCCAGCCGCAACGATGGCTGCTGCAGTAGAGATGTTAAATGTATTCAGTGCATCCCCGCCAGTGCCGACAGTGTCAACGAGATCATGACTTCTTGCTCTTATGGGAATACACGCATCGCGCATGCAGCGCGCGAATCCTTCAATCTGCTCCGGCATTGCTCCCCGAATTCTCATTGCAATCAGAAATGCACCTATTTCGGCGTCAGACGCCCCTCCCGACATTATGAGGCGCATGGCATCCTCCGCCTGGCGCATGTTCATCGGTTGATCGTCAATAAGCTGAAGTAACGTGTCCCTCAGCATTATGCTCTACCTCCACACTCGCCCGCCTGTACACAGTTGGCGCTCATTTTTGTGATTTTCATATAGTTGCGGAGCAAATCCATACCATGCTTTGTCATGATGGACTCTGGGTGGAACTGCACTCCGTGGATTGCATATTCTCGATGGCGCACGCCCATTATTTCACCGATATCGGTGGTAGCTGCGATCTCCAGACAATCTGGCGCGGTTGATGGCTCGATGACAAGTGAATGATAGCGCACCGCGTCAAAGCGATCAGGAACGCCTTCGAATACCCCTTTCCCATCATGATGAATCTGCGAGGTCTTTCCGTGCATGATGCGAGGGGCCCTGACGATGTCACCGCCAAAGACTTGGCCGATGCACTGATGGCCAAGGCATACCCCGAGAATGGGAGTGCGGCCAGCCGCCGCGGCGATCAAGTCACAGCAAATGCCAGCTTCTGCAGGCGTGCAAGGCCCAGGTGAAAGCACAATCCCCTCGGGAGAGGCGTTTAGCACTTCTTCGACGGTGATGCAATCATTGCGATGCACCTCAACCGTGGCTCCCATCTGTGCGAGGTACTGGTACAGGTTGTATGTAAATGAATCATAATTATCTATCAGAATGATCATTTTGTGCTCCTCATCTCGCGTATTACGCAGGTATTAGTTATTCGTTTCGGACAAATCCACGTTCGGCCAGACGCGCTGAATCAAGCAGGGCACCAAGCTTGAGCAGCGTCTCCTGATACTCAGTCTCAGGCACAGAGTCGGCTACGATCCCACCGCCAGCTTGGAAATAGTACATGCCGGCTTTTTCCACCACAGTTCGCAAGGTGATGCAGGTGTCCATTGAGCCTGAAAAGCTGAAATAACCGATAACACCTGCATATGGTCCACGTCGGACTGGTTCCAGTTCTTCGATAATCTGCATAGCGCGGATTTTCGGAGCACCACTCACAGTGCCGGCGGGAAAAACTGCCCTGAGAACGTCATAGCCGTCGTACCCCTCATCAAGTTCGCCCACAACGTTGCTCACTATGTGCATTACATGGCTGTAGCGTTCAATTTTCATCAGCTCATCAACAGCCACCGAACCCGGTTTGCAGACGCGACCGATATCATTACGGTGCAGATCGACAAGCATAATGTGCTCGGCGCATTCTTTTTCGTCGGCCAACAGTTCTGCCGCCAATGCCATGTCCTCTTTGGGGGTTTTGCCCCGTCTGCGCGTTCCGGCGATTGGCCTGGTTATTACCTTGCCATGCTCCTCGCGTACGAGCAGTTCGGGGGATGCGCCGATAATTCTTGTGTCCCCGAAGCTGAGATAATACATATAGGGCGAGGGGTTGATCACCCGCAGTGCCCTGTACAGATCAAATGGCGGTACCTGCAGTTCGGCTTCGATACGGTGCGATATCACCACCTGAATCGCGTCGCCTGCCTCGATATACTCTTTGGCCTTCAGTACCGCTTCCTTGTGCTGGGCCCGTGTCATGGTTGATTTCATGGCCGATGGGTCATCTGGGACCCGCGGAATTGGCGTTTCGCGATTTTGGGCCGGCATCGGGCTCTCAAGCGCGTCCACAAGACGATCGATGCGGCCGACCGCTTCCCAGTAAGCCGCCTGCGGATCGTCCATTACGTGAGCATTAGCGACAACGCGAATGCGATGGAGTACATGGTCAAATATTACGAGCGTGTCGGTAAACATAAACTGACATTCTGGAAGATCGAGATCGTCGGGGTTCTCGTCGGGGATGTCTTCAAAAAAACGGACCATATCGTAGCTCAGATAGCCGACGGCGCCGCCGTAGAAGCGATCTGGTGAATCGGGCAACACAAACTCATACTCGGCCATAAGCTGTTTCACGACATCAAGAGGGTCTTCACCATCCTGGAGTTGCCTGACATC
>CAYSRY010000133.1:0-6242 GCA_964433395.1 uncultured Armatimonadia bacterium
GGCACGTGTCGGACTGGGGCAATATGTTGACCATTTTCCCAGCCAGCTTTCAGGTGGCGAGCAACAGCGCGTGGCCATCGCGCGGGCACTTGTCAAACGTCCTTCACTCCTCCTGGCAGACGAGCCGACCGGCAATCTGGACTACGAGACCTCGCGCGACGTTCTGGCAGTCATACGCGGGGTGGCCAGAGAGCACAACACCACAGTCATCGCGGTTACTCACGATGAAAGCATCATCGAGGATGAGGACATGGTGGTGCGGCTGCGCAGCGGGCATATACAGTCTGTGACACGTCCAGGAGAGAGACCGGCAAAGGGCAGCTGATCAGCAGCACAGGTGCGTCACTATGCGCTTGCTCAGACTAAAACTTCTGCGGGACATCTACCAATCACGGTGGCAATTCATTGCCATTGTATTGGTCGTGGCCATTGGCGTGAGCTTTTACCAGGCAGGCTGGATGTCATATCAGAATATCGGCGCATCGTATGAGAAGTACTATGCGCTTCTGCATTTCGCGCATTTCCAGATTCCCCTGAGTGCAGCCCCCGACACGCTTGAATGGCGCATCAGACAGATTCCCGGCGTAAAGCGTGTGCAGGCGCGCATTGTATCCGAAGTCGAGCTTGAGATGCCAGTGAGCGATTCGCAGCAGGTGGTCGGCCGCGTCATTTCTCTGCCAGACACCGGGCGGTCCAAAGTCAACGATGTCATGGTCATCGAAGGTAGCTATCTCGGCCCGCCACATAAGCGCGACGTGCTGGTCGAGAAGAGTTTCGCCGACTACCATGATCTGCATGTCGGCGACTACGTGCACCCGGTCGTCGACGGCGAGGTCAACGACTATCGCATCGCTGGCATCGCACTGGGGCCGGAGTATGTCTACGCGATCCAGTCAAAGCAGTATCTTCTGCCGACACCATCCACGTTCGGCGTCTTCTGGATGCGCCGCAATCAGGCTGAACGCCTGCTGGGCATGTCCGGCTCAGTAAATGAAGTCTGCGCTGTGACAGAGCCGGCGCGTACGCATTCGGCAATGCGGCATGCACATGCGATGTTAAAACAATATGGGGCCGAGGAACCGGTGCCTCGCGAGGATCAACCGTCCAATTACATGCTCCAGATGGACCTGCGCGGCTATCAGCAGATGTCCGTCATATTCCCGTTTCTGTTTCTTTTCACCGCCGCGCTCACGATCTACACGCTGCTCGTGCGAATCGTCAACAGCCAGCGGGGGCAGATCGGATTCCTGCGCGCCAACGGCATGCCTGTATCCGAATTGACCCACCACTACCTGTCATATGCCCTGCTGTGCGGGTTCGCAGGTGCGGTGCTTGGGGTGATTATCGGTATTTTCGAATCCCGCTGGATTACCCAATACTACCTTGAATTCCTGAGCATTCCCGTCATCGCCAATCCGATTAATCCTGCAGTTGTGGGTATCGGGGTTTTTGCAGGGGTTTTCAGCTGCGGTCTCGCCGGGTATTATTCATCGCGTTCCATCGCGATGCTGACGCCCGCCGAGGCATTGCGCGAAGAAGCCGTGCCACCGGGACATCGACCGATCCTTGAGCGGATGATTCCGGCGCTGGCGCGAGCCACTTTTTATATTCGCATCCCGATGCGCAATGTATTTCGCAATCCTCGCCGTACGCTGTACACCGCGACAGGCATTGCGATGGGCGTATCGCTCGTTCTCGTGTCATTGGGGATGAACGACGCGACATTTGATGCAATAGATACGTATATATCGGACATACAACGATATGATCTGCAGGCCACATTCATCCCGCCACAGGTCAAATCGCTGGGGTATGATATAAGCCAATGGCCCGGGGTGCAGACGGTTGAAGCCGCACTTGAGCTGCCAGTGGAGATACATCGTGGCGAGAACGTCGTGAATACTGTGCTCGTCGGCATGGAGCCGGGGTCGCACCTGCAGACGCTTGTGGCGCCGGACGGACGCCCGGTGCAGGTGCATGGCAACACGCTCTTGATGAGTGACAGTAATCGTCGGAAGCTGGGTGTCGAGACAGGCGATATGGTGCGCCTCGCATTTGCACACAACGATGAGGATATAAAGATTGAAATGCCGGTGCGTATTGGTCAGATCATCCGACAGCCAGTGGGGTCGTATGTCTATATGCCTGCCCGTCGGGTCCGCCAGATATTTGAGCGCGACCTTGAACTCGTGCAGGGCTCTGTGACGGTGGTAATGCTTCGTGCGCAGAAAGACCATACAAGGATGATCAAGGAGCGCCTGTTCCGCGTTCCCAATGTTGCCTCAGTGGAGGACGCGCGCGAAACGCGGGGACAACTGCTCGAGATGATGGAGATGGGGCTTGGATTCTATGCCATGATGGTTCTTCTGGGAGCTGGTCTGGCCCTTGCAATCATCTATAATACAGTCAGCATAACAATCGTCGAACGCACGCGGGAGCTTGCGTCAATGCGGGCGATGGGCATGAATCGATGGGGAATAGGGCTTCTTATCACAATTGAGAACCTGCTTATTGGCGGTTTGGGCATTGCGGTCGGAGTCCCGCTGGGCTATCTCATGACTGCAGGGCTTATCGCCAGTTTTGCCAATGACATTATGGAACTGCAGACAGTTATCTATCCGCAGTCATATGTGATTTCGATTGCCAGTGTTACAATAGCAATATTGTTGTCACAGATTCCGGGAATTCGGCAGCTCAATTGCATGAATCTCGCGCAGGCTACAAAACTGCGAAGTGGATAGGGAAATCATCTTCTGCTAAGAAGGAGAAAAGATCCAGTCAGCGAAATGGAGCGTTGTACCAGGGGTCTGCTAATGTGGACCTCTACGCCTATGCTGTCTGGATGCAGCATCATAATGGTATAGACCGCTGCGCGCGGTACGACGCAACAGCCTATGACATGTGAGGGGAGTACTGCATGAGCGAAGAGAAATCCGTCGGAGAAGAATTGATAGAATTGGCCGCAGAACTTGAGAGTAAGTTAGAGCTCTCAAAGCGCACCGGGGGTGATCGTGACGCGCTGAGAATCAGCCTGAAACGTTACCGCGCAATGGGCTACGAAGGGCTTGAGAAGACACGTCCGGCCCTTAAGGAGACCGAAGATCCCGACGAAAAGGCCTTGTTGAAGCAAGCCCAGCGTCGTCTGCTTGCTGTTATTGAGGCATTGGGAAAAGTAGAGACAAGCGACTGGAACGTGTGACTTGCGCTGCCGATAGTATTACGGTTGCGTCGTCAACACGAAGGTGCTACAATCGGCGATATTGTTGTGCGTACCCGGCGGCTCTCCAACTGCCGGCGTAGATACTTCTCATCCATCACTGCCCTAATGCGGGACCCCGCAGATCAGGAGTGTAAAGCTAATGTCAGACGCGACAAAACTGGCAATCAATGGCGGCGCGAAAGCGGTCGGAGCAGACTCTGGTGACATGTTCACATGGCCAATCATCACCGAAGAGGACGAAGCAGCTGTCCTCGACGTATTGCGCAGAGGTGCTATGTCGGGTGTAGATGTTACTCAGGCATTTGAAAAGGACTATGCAGAGTGGCATGGAACTGATTATGCTCTCGGTTTCAGCAGTGGCACAGCTTCACTGCAATCAGCCATGTGGGCGTGCGGCGTTGGCGTCGGCGACGAAATCATCGCCCCCAGCGTCACATACTGGGCAACCTGCCTGCCGGCATTCTCACTTCAGGCCACAATTGTTTTCGCAGACATCGAAAAAGACAATCTCTGCCTTGACCCCAATGACATCGAGCACCGTATCACCGAGCGCACCAAAGCCATCGTCCCGGTCCACTACTGCGGACATCCCGCCGACATGGACCCGATCATGGAGATCGCCAAGAAGCATAACCTGAAGGTTATTGAGGACGTTTCGCACGCCCACGGCGCATTGTATAAAGGTCGCACAGTCGGGACCATCGGTGACGTAGGCTGCTTCTCCGTCATGTCCGGCAAATCTCTCGCGGTTGGCGAGGGCGGCATGATGGTCACAAACGACCGCTACATCTGGGAAAAATGCACCGCTTGGGGGCATTATGGCCGCACAGCCGCTACGCGCTGGACTGGCGATACCGAAGAAAAAGTCATCACAGCTCCCGATCTGGTACCGTACGTCGGAATGCCGTGGGGTGGCTACAAATACCGCATGCACCAGCTCTCATCAGCTTGTGGCCGCGTCCAGCTCAAGCACTATCGGGCGCGCATGGACGAAATCCAGAAATCCATGAACTACTTCTGGGATCTCCTCGACGGTGTCCCCGGTGTCAAAGCCCATCGCCCGGCTGCTGATTCCGGTTCCACCATGGGTGGTTGGTATGCAGCTAAAGGCCTCTATAAGGCTGACGAACTCGGCGGCCTGTCCATCCAGAAATTCTGTCAGGCTGTCAGCGCCGAGGGATGCAGCACGGGCCCTGGCTGCAATAAGCCTCTGCACCAGCACCCGCTGTTCCAGACCGCAGACATCTACGGACATGGCAAGCCCACCCGCATCGCCAACTCCACGTGGGATGTCCGCGAGGGCGATAAGAGCCTGCCAGTTAGCGAGCAGGTCATGACATCCTGTTACGGTATTCCGTGGTTCAAGCACTACCGGCCTGAGATCATCGAGCAGTACGCGAACGCGTTCAAGAAAGTCGCAGAGAACGCTGATCAGCTGGCCGACTAACGCACCAGCCATACCAGCCACATAATAAAATGGGGAAGCGGGGCAATGGATAGTCCATTGCCCCGCTTTGGGTCAACTTCTGGGATTTCCATGACGATGAGCTTGAGCCTTGCGCTCAGGGGCATATCGCCAAACAGCGGCCAACGCGCTGCACCAGAGCATCGTGAGGCCATAGGCATGATGAAAAATGAAAAAAGACTGTGAGGCCAATTGGCCTCACAGTCATTGCCGCATCTGCAAATTATTCCGGTTTTTGTGTAACCTTGATAATGCGGTGCGGCGATTGGCCTTCGCGTGTGGCAGTAAAGACATGGATCTCATAGCGCACAGTGCTTTCTGACGAGAAGAATGCGCGCGGTGTAGAGACAAGCAATGCGAATGAGCCATCGTCATTGGTGCGGTGCCGGTGGCCAGGTACCATTCGGGAGTATTCCACACCTTCTTTGGTGTCAAAAACTTTGGTCTGAATGATGACTAAAGATCCAGGTATGGCTTTGCCGACAACCATCGTTGAGGGGCCAACCTGTGCCCCGTTAACAGGGCTGGTCACGATTGGCGCCTCACCCGGCTGTGGTGTCGGCGTGTCGGCCGGACACGTCTCAGCCGATGCGACTGCGGCGAGCAGTACCATGCTCAGACATACGACTATCAATACATACGGTATTTTCATATCATGTACCCCCTTTTTGTTTTGTCCAGTTTTCCAGCGTTCAAAAGCATGCCGGGGGATGCAATCACGGATTCTGGTTTGTCTGCTGATGAACTGTGACGATTGCATGAGCAGATTTCCATCCATCCGGCCGCGCTGTGAACGCATGAATTTCATATCGCAGAGCGTGCTTCTCACCAAATGATACGAGTGGAGTAGCGATCAGCAGTGCAAAATTTCCGCTGTCATCCGCACGATGTCGATGACCGGGGACTTTTTTCACAAATTCGCCAGTCACTTCATCATATACTTCGGTATGCAACACGACGAATGCGCCGGGGGAAACTTTCCCGGTTACCATTGTGCTGGGGCCAACCGTGTCGCCGTTGCGCGGGCTGGTCACTATCGGCATTTCACCATAGCCAGATGACTGTCCTAATGCGGCTCCAGCCACAGCCTGGCTGAGCGAGCCGTCATCTGCAGCCGCAAAGTATGCGCCGCCGCCAATCTGTGATATCTCCTGCAGATGTCGCTCAGCATCGGAGCCGGGGGCAAGATCGAAGCCAACGGTGCTGATTGTGAATGTCATGTTGCTCTCTGCAACTGCCGCCTGTGCGCGTGCGATCGCCTCTTCGAGACTCCCCGAAGGCTGAATTTCCTCATCGGCCAGACTGGGGCAGATGCAAAGGCTTAGCACAGCGAGAACCGTCAGACCGCACAAAAATATCCTCATGGCTGCTGGCTCCCTCCCGTAAGCTTGTATGTCTTTACAATGGTTCTGAGAGCGGCTGAAGCTGCTGTTTCGGCGCCAGGACCGGAAGCATTACAGTTGTTCTCCCCGTCACAGAGGATAATCAGGCGACCGGCTTTGCCGTGACCATTTTTCATCAAATACGTGATCGCGTCATAGGTCGACAAATGCAGAG
>CAYSRY010000133.1:6252-9408 GCA_964433395.1 uncultured Armatimonadia bacterium
TGCGGCAAGTCCACTGACTGCGTTCTGGACCGCCGCGGCATCGGTGGTGAATGGTACGACTGTCCACCACGTACAACTGCGGCCGAAGCCGAGCAGCGCCCATTCTGTCTTACCATCATTCGTCTGCGTTACTGAATTCGCAACTGCCTGCCGTGCTGCCTCGATTTTGCTGCCGGCCATCGAGCCGCTGCAGTCGACAAGGAAAAGAATCGAAAGGTCTGCATTGACTGTGCTATTGGGTTCGGGATCTGGCGTCGGTTCCTCACCAATCATTTGCTGCCACATGTCACGCTGGCGTCCCATCTCACCGTTGAGGGTCTCGGTCGCAATGCTGATCTGCTCATTGATATGGGCGATCATCTCACCCGGCGTCATCTGCTTGTCTGCCGAGCCTCGGGCAAGATCAATCATTTTGCCGACACCGGTGCCGA
Source organism: uncultured Armatimonadia bacterium (assembly GCA_964433395.1). Classification (GTDB taxonomy): domain Bacteria; phylum Armatimonadota; class Zipacnadia; order Zipacnadales; family UBA11051; genus UBA11051. The sequence continues at coordinate 6,684 of CAYSRY010000133.1, forward strand.
TAAGTTCGCTCATAGGCTTGACACCGCTGGTCAAGAACCCAGTGAAATAGTCGGTGATGATGCCGATGAGGCCAGTAGAAATGCCCTTCACAGCGATTTCAACTTTGCGCAACTGAAGTTGGCCGATGAGCGTCGTCAGTTGAGCGACCGCAATTGCTTCATCGTTGATCGTTTTGATCTCTTGGGCGTCGAGTTCGTCGGGATGAGCGGCGATAAATGCATTCTTTTCTGCTGCAAAATCTTTGCCAGCCTGAGGCTTGGCATTCTCGAGACGCTGCAGATACGCGGCCGTCCAGCCACTCTGGTCGCGATTCCACTCAGCTATGCGCGCATTGAGTTCCGGCCCCCATTCAGCAGGTCTCTGCTGCAGAGGTCCCCCCATGCCGAAACCGATTTTCCCGTACTCTTCGTTCATCTGCAGGCGCTGTTCGGTGGACATTTTCTCCCACAGATAGGTCTTCTGGGCAGCTGTAAGATTTTTCAGGTAGACATCCTGATCGCCCCATTTGACCATAAGTGAAGAGTCGTAGACGAGGTACCAGGTGTAGCCGGCAGGATGGAATTCGATGTCATTACTAAGCATCCATTGGTCAATACCGGGGTATTTCTGCAGGTCGGAGGTGGGGCTCAGGTTCGCAGCCGCATCGGCACACATGGCACCGGACGCGCACATAAGCATCAGCAGGCATATGTCAACAACCAGAGCGCGGTAGGTCAAGTGCAACGCCCCCTCATCGCATTTTTCATACAGTCAGCGTGTGTTATTTGCTTATAGTATATATATCCAACGCGGTGCCGGTCAACGCACGAGAGTTCAGGGGAGGCATTTGTTCAAAAGTGTTGGTTCCAGAAATATTACATTACGGAAATCATACTGGGCGTATAATGGCCATATCGGCTATAATTAAATGGGGTACAGACGAGAGAGTACGTTTGTCAGCGTGGTTGCGTCGCAAATGGGGAGGTAGCATCTTTGGCCGCCACATCTGAGTTCAAGGTGTCCGTCGTCATTCCGATCTATGACGAAGAAGAGTGCATCGACATTCTTTACACACGCCTGACTGCCGCTTTGCATACAGTCGGGGCGGACTATGAGATCGTGCTCGTCAACGATGGCAGCCACGATTCGTCACTGGCAATGCTCAAAGCGCTTCACGACCACGACTCTCACATTGTGGTCTGTAACTTGTCCCGCAACTTCGGGCACCAGCCGGCCATCACTGCGGGTCTGGCACAAGCCGATGGTGATTGTGTCATAATCATGGATGGCGACCTCCAAGATCCCCCTGAAGTTCTGCCAGATCTTATCAAAAGCTGGCAAGAGGGAAATGAAGTCGTACTGGCGCACAGACGCAGCCGGCGGGAGGGCTTCCTGCGGCAGCATCTTTTCAGCGCATTCTACTTGTTGCTGGGCAAGGTGAGTGACTACCCAATTCCTTTGGACGCGGGCGTTTTCGGCCTGATGGACCGTCGGGTAGCCGCTCATCTGCGCAATCTGTCGGAGCATAACCGTTTCCTGCCAGGTCTCAGGGCGTGGATCGGCTTCAAAGAGGCCGTTGTACCGTATGACCGCGACGAGCGAGCTGCCGGCAGGCCCAAACAGAGCCTCTGGCGCCTCACCAGATATGCACTTGACGCTATTTTCAGCTTCAGCTACAAACCGTTGCGTCTCAGTCTTGTGACTGGCCTCCTTATCAGTGGCATCTGCTTTATATACGCCGTCATACTGGTCATCAAACGGGTGCTGGGAGTGGATGTTGTCCCAGGATTCACCACGACCACAGTCGCAGTGCTCTTTATCGGCGGTGTCCAGCTCATCAGCGTCGGCATACTGGGAGAATACCTCGGGCGCGTGTATGACGAGGTGAAGAACCGCCCAATCTACATCATCTCCGAAATACTCCGGCGCGACACCAATGGGGATTGACGTCAATAATCCTATTTCACCCAGTTTGACACCCTTGAAACAGCTTTGGTATAATCGCCCCGTTTTCCTGCACGGCTTTAGCCTGACGCCACAAGGTTCACCTGTTGGGCAGGTGTTCATCGAGGGTGCGATGGGTTTCGACTGGCCAGTTTGTCGGCCTGATAATGCATTCCAACAAAATAATGGCAATATTCGGAGGAACATTATCCCATGTTGGATATCAAAGAAATACAGAAGATCCTTCCGCATCGCTACCCTTTTCTGCTCATTGACCGTGTTATAGAGCTTGAGCCCGGCCAGCGTGCTGTTGCGATCAAGAATGTGACATTCAACGAGCCACAGTTCACTGGGCACTGGCCCGGTGATCCTGTCATGCCTGGGGTTCTTATGGTTGAGGCTATGGCACAGACCGGTGGCGTAATGCTTCTTGCCGCTGAGGAAGACCGGGGCAAGAACGCATTTTTCGGAGGGATTGATGGCATCAGGTTCCGACGGCCCGTGGTACCTGGTGACCAGCTTCGTTTCGAGGCGACGCTCATCCGGCGTAAGCGTCGCATAGGCAAGGTCCATGTAGTGGCCACAGTTGACGGTGAAGTGGCAGTGGAAGGCGAACTCATGTTTGCCATTGCAGATGGCGCAGAATAGGGCATCCGAATTCCAAGTCAGGTCGTGGACGCTCCAGGCGGTTCACGGCGCGGAGGACAGCGACCGCATGAATATTCATCCGACCGCCATTGTAGACAGTGGTGCTGAGCTCGGGGCAGATATTGTTAAAACGCATTATACGGGTTCAAGTGA
>CAYSRY010000134.1:0-9400 GCA_964433395.1 uncultured Armatimonadia bacterium
TCAGCAATATAGGCAATTATGAGCACCGCACCTCCCCATGCAAGCGCTCCAGCCATCCAGACGCTGATGCCGAGGAGAGTGGCAAGTGCCTGGGCATTGAGAGCGTCATGCAGCAGGTACCGCGCAACCAGACCTACGACAATGACTGCATGGAATACGACATATGCCATTGGCCGCGGGCGACAGTGGACCTCAATAATCTGCGGATCATATGTGCTTTTCATGCTTTATGGGAAGAATCGTCGAGCGACTTCACTGTGGAGCAGGAAGCCTTTTTCTGGGGTCAAACGCAATACCCCGTCAGCATATCGTGCGATTTTCTCGCCCACCAGGGCGGCGATGAGAGCATCGTGAGCAGCTTCGAGATCGATACCCGCGGAATGTGAAAGCTCGCGAAGGTCGATGCCATCGGCAGTGCGGAGCGCAAGCATAATCGTCTCGCCGACACGATGGGCCACGTCAAGTGTCTCGGAGCTTTCGACGACATCTTCGCACGCAACGATGCGGCGGCAAAATTCGGCGGGATCGGCTATGTTCACGTAGCGGACGCCATCCATAAAGCCGGCGGCGGCAGCACCAAGGCCGAGATATTCGCGATTGTGCCAGTAGATGAGATTGTGGCGGCAGCGGAAGCCGGGGCGGGCCCAATTCGATATTTCATAATGCTCAAATCCGGCGGCGGCAAGAACGACCTGGGCGTGAGCATAGAAATCAGCGTACGTATCGTCAGGGAGCGGAGTGACTTCGCCACGCTCCACCATGCCGATGAGCGGCGTGTCTTCTTCGATCATGAGGCCATAGGCAGATATGTGGTCGGTGCCAAGGGAAATCGCCTCGCGAAGAGTGGCATTCCATGATTCGGCGGTCTGACCGGGAATGCCGTAAATCAGATCGAACGAAAGATTGTCGAATATAGCCCGAGCCGCGACGATGGCCTCGCGGGCCTTGGCGGCAGTATGGCAGCGACCGAGCGCACGAAGTTCATCGTCATGGAATGACTGAACGCCAAAGCTGATGCGATTGAATCCGGCATCGCGCAGGGCCTGGAGATAATCGGCATCGACGGTCTCAGGATTCGCCTCAGTGGTCACCTCGGCGGAGGGCATGAGTTTGCCAGAGGAAGTTACCTGGTCGAGCACAGCCCCGAGTTGTGCCGGGGAGTAGAGTGTCGGTGTGCCGCCACCGAAGAAGACAGTCGCGATTGAGACATCAGAGACACGAAGACGGCGCCCAACCTGTTCGATGAGCGCCGCCATATATTCTTCACGCAGAGTTCTGGGAGCAACCTGCGAGGAAAAATCGCAATAGTTGCACTTACTGAGGCAGAACGGGAAATGGACATACAGACCGACCCGCGCGCTCACCCCGTCACTCCATTTCGAGAATCGACATGAACGCTTCCTGCGGGACCTCGACGCTTCCGACCTGTTTCATGCGCTTTTTGCCCTCTTTCTGCTTTTCGAGGAGCTTGCGCTTTCTGGTGATGTCACCGCCATAACATTTCTCGAGAACGTCTTTGCGAAGTGCAGAGTGCCGGGTAGAAGCGATGATGCGACTTCCGATCGCGGCCTGAATTCGCACTTCGAACATCTGCCGGGGAATGTTTTCCTTGAGTTTTTTGCAGATGAGTCGCCCGCGATAGTCGGCTGACTTACGGTGGCAGATGATTGCGAGCGCATCGACTGGATCATTGTTGATACGGATTTCGACTTTGACGAGATCCTCGACCTGGAATCCATCGAGTTCGTAATCGAGCGTCGCGTAGCCGCGGGTCGCTGATTTAAGCGTATCGAAGTAATCAACAATTATCTCAGCGAGCGGCAGCGTGTACTTGAGCGCCACCCTGTCATCATTGAGATACTCCATCTCGTGGAAGACGCCTCTGCGATCATCGGAGATCTTCATGCACGCGCCAACATACGTGTGCGGTGTGATGACCGTCGCCTTCACGATGGGCTCTTCGATGGCCTCGAATTTGTCGGCCGTCGGAAGTTTAGCGGGGTTGTCAATTTCTACGATGTCGCCTCGGCGATCCATGACGTGGTAGACAACGCTAGGCGCCGTTGCGACAAGGTCAAGATTGTACTCGCGCTCAAGGCGCTCCTGCACGATCTCCATATGCAGCAGCCCGAGGAATCCGCAGCGGAATCCGAATCCCAGCGCGACTGAAGATTCTGGTTCGAATGTGAATGCGGCATCGTTAAGGCTGTATTTGTCAAGCGCATCCTTGACGAGTCCGAAGTCTGCATTGTCAGACGGGTAGAGACCGCAATATACCATGGGTTGCGGCTCCCTGTAGCCTGGCAATGGCCTCATCGCGGGGTTTTTGGAAAGCGTGATCGTGTCACCGACCCTGCAGTCACTGGTTTTCTTCATGCCAGCCAGCACATATCCGACCTCACCACAGCCGAGCTTGTCCTGCTTGTGTTTCTGGGGCTCGAAAAACCCGACTTCATCGACCGTAAAGTGGCTTCCATCGGACATCATGACGATCTCATCGCCGCGTTTGATTTCGCCATTGAAGACGCGGACATAGGCGAATGCCCCACGATACGGATCATATTCGGAGTCGAAGATGAGGGCCTGGAGAGGCTCGTCCCGTTTGCCCTTCGGCGCCGGCACCCGTGCCACGATGGCCTCCATAAGCTCGTGAACGCCCTGCCCGGTCTTTGCGCTTGTGAGAAGCACATCGGCAATGTCAAAGCCGAATGTGTCTTCAAGCTGTTCAAGCACCGGCTCTGGCTCGAAACCATCCAGATCAATTTTGTTTATTACCGGGATTATTTCAAGATCGGCCCCCATCGCGAGATAGACATTGGCAAGTGTCTGGGCCTCGACGCCTTGGGCTATGTCAACAAGAACAATTGCGCCATCACAGGAATACAAAGCGCGGCTGACCTCATAACCGAAATCCACATGTCCGGGAGTGTCGATAAGGTTCAGTATATACGTCTGGCCATCATCCGCTTTGTAGTGAACCCGTACAGCGCTGGCCTTGATGGTAATGCCACGCTCGCGCTCGATATCCATGCTGTCGAGCACCTGCGCACGCATCTCCCGCTCGCCTATCGCATGACAGTATTCAATGATGCGGTCAGCGAGCGTCGACTTACCGTGGTCGATATGTGCCACGATCGAGAAAGTCCGTGTGTTTTGCTGTATTGTGTCAGCAGGCATGTTTTGGCGTCACGTTTCCTTTACAGTACTTTTGTGCCAGGCGTCCGGTTTGCATACAAGCAAAAACCTCCCGCCATCGCCCGGCTATAGCGGGAGCGTATAAAATGCGCGACGCGCCTTTTGGCACGCCGCGTTGACATTATAGCACAAATGCATACAACTCTACACGCCCGCCGTTAAGCAATAGACGCATCAGGATGTTGAATTGTTGGGTTGTGCAGCAGTTTTGCGCCCCGTGAAACGCCGAGTGACCATGTGAACGGCTGATGAAAGCTCGCGCACTCTGCACAGTGCGCTGAGTGCGCAGAAGCCGATCACGCCAACTACAATGGGGATACAAACAGCGAGCAATCGGGCGATCAGGCCCTGTCCGCCAGTGAAGCCATCGACAAAGCCGGGCCCCCACACACACGCCGCAGCTATAAATATGTTGGCCGGGACAGTTCGGAGAATTGAGCCAGCGATCGCTCCCCCGTCGAGCAGGCCAACACGTTTTTTGAGTACAACCATAAGCACGCCCGCATTGACGAAGTTGCTTGCAGTCATGGCAAGCGCGAGACCATTGAGGCCCATCGAGCCCTGAAGAAGGAACGACAGCGCGACACACGAGCCGACAGAGAGAACACCAACGATGAGTGGAGTGGTCGTGTCATGCCTGGCATAGAAAGCGCGAGCAATTATGTAGAGGGCCGAGAGCGCAATGATGCCGGGCGCGAACCACATCATGACATCGGCAACTGCAGCAGTACTCGCCTCCGTGAAGTCTCCCCGCTCAAAGAGCAGGCGGACGATTGCGCGGGGCATGGCGCCCATGATGACAGTAGCCGGAATAGTCAAAAACATGGCATTGCGAATACCAAATGAGAAGTCGCGACGATACCCGTCCTCGTCGTCCCGTGCATAGTGCTCGGCAAGCATAGGGAACAGCGCGATGGCAATGGCTGCGCCGAAGATGCCTGCAGGGAGCTTCCAGAGCCGGTTGGCGTATTCCATGACCGCCGGGCCCTGTGCAGGTGCAACGATGGTTGAGAACGTTCGGATGATGATGTAGTTGATTTCGGCAACCGCAAGGCCAAAAATCACCGGCAGCGCAAGTTTGATGACGCGCTTGACACCCTCATCGTGAATATCGAGAATCCTCTGCAGGTGGGCACCACGTTTGGCCAATGGTGGAATCTGGAGCAGCACATTTCCCGCCAGCGCACCGACAACCACGGCATAGGCTATGGTCGGGAGGCTGAATACGTCTGGCAACTTGATGACAAGCAGCGCACCGGTGATGATGCACAGGTCGTAGACGATGGGGCCCATTGCGGGCCAGAAGAAATGTTTCTGGGCATTGAGCGTGCCCATGAACAGTCCACCGACCACAAAGCATAGCTGAGCGGGGAAGATAATGCGCATCAGATGGGCACAGAGCTGGAGCCAGTCGGGATGTGTGTCGACCCACCCGGGTGCAATCAGCGTAGCCAATTGCGGTGCGAGCGCGATGCCGGCACATACGATCAGCCCGCCAAACGCGAGAAGCAGCCAGAAGAGAGAACTGAATGTGCGCCATGCTTGTGCTGTTTTGCCTTTGGTCATGTACTCAGTGAAGACAGGTACGAAGCCGGTGCGCAGCGCGCCGCCGGCGATGAGAAAATAGACGAGGTCGGGAATCGTGAAGGCGTGATAGTAGGCATTTATCGGGCCATCAGTACCGAAATGCGCAAGTACCATGACCCGGACGAGTCCCATGACCCGAGCACCGAGCGTCGCTACAACCATAAGTACGGCAGCGGATGCCAGCGACTGACCTTTTCTCTCGGGACTGGTGGATTGTGGCGTGTCTTTATCGTCTTTCATTGCTTCGTCTTCCAAGTGGATTAGCCTCAAGCGGCGAGGTACTTGCTCTTGCTGCCGCTTGTATGTTATACTTTGCACTCTCGCAGTTCAAGAGCACATTCGGCGCGGGAGACTGTCCGTGAATCTTGTATTGCACGGGCAGTAAATACATTGTAAACTGATTATCCGCGCGTACCGGCGTATTGCCAGTATAGTTGAGTCTTCAGAGGAGCATGAGCAACCATGCCGCAGCGACCATCCAGTAAGAAGCGTCTTCGCCAATCCATCCGCCGCCGAGTTCGTAACCTCGGCCGCATGAAGCAGATGAAAGTCGCGGTCCGTGCCTTCACGGATGCCGTGGCTGTCGGCAATGCCGAAGAAATCAAGCAGGCGTTCATCCAGGCCCAGAAGAGCATTGACAAAGCTGAGAAGCGTGGCATTCTGAATGCCAATACGGCTTCCCGCCGGGTAGCGCGTCTGGACAAAATCCGCAAGTCCGTCGAGGCGTAAGCTGTTCTGCCCCGCAAACCCAAAAGCAATCAGCGGCACGGGATCGGTACGATCCGTGCCGCTTTTGTGCGTTGGCTGCATGACGCGCAGATAAAATGCTGCCATCCCCGCGACACGTACGAGAGCAGGCACCGATCGCGATGATTGGTGCCTGCTGTGATTCTGTGTGGTCAGTTTTGGCAGCGCCGGAGGTATGCGGCTGGGCAAGCAGACGATGGCAAGCTCAGACCGGTTGGTCCTCCACCGGATTGGTGAGCGTGCCGATGCCGGATATCTCAACTTCGACGACATCGCCGACTTCAAGGTTGCGCCCGTCCGTCTTCCCCACTCCGGCAGGCGTGCCGGTAGCGATGACGTCGCCGGGCTCGAGCGTCATGATGCTTGAGATGAACTCAATGCACTCGGCAATGCTGAAAAGCATGAGGCCAGTGGACGTTTTCTGGCGAAGGTCGCCGTTAACGCGCGTCTGAAGCGTCAGATTCTGCAGATCTCCCGCGAAACGCGCGGGCACAAGACATGGCCCCATGGGGAGACTGTTGTCGAACCATTTTCCATTGAGCCAGTCGAAGAATTTGTCCCAGTCCTGATCTTTTGAGCGTTCCCAGACCTTCAGCTGGCGCTCGGAAATATCGTTGCAGCAGGTCACTCCGCCAACGTACCCCAGCGCATCGGCGGCTTTGACATTGCGTGCGCGCCTGCCCATTACGATAGCAAGCTCTCCCTCATAGTCGAGGAAGCGCGTCTGGGGAGTGACATATATGGGGTCACCGTCGCCACAGACGGTATTGACAACTGGCTTCATGAAGACGCGGGGCGTTTCAAGCTCACGCCTGCCCTGTGTGAGAACGCGCGAGACGTTCTCGTTGAGGTGCGAATCATAGTTTGTGGCAAGGCACAGGCATTTGCCCGGATTGGGCACTGGGGCAAGGAGCTTGACCTGTGAGCGCTTGAGCACCGCATCGTCAGCCTGTCCGGAAAGATTTTGTACCTGCGCCACAACCCAATCCATGATGTGCTCGTGCTCGATGATGCTCAGTACCGAAAGCTCCCACGGAGAGCAGGCCGGGCTCTCGTCACATTCGGCGACAGCGGACAGGTCGAGAATTATATCGTCCATCAATGCTCCGGCACGAATGCCGGATCTGTCAAGCACAGTGAAACTGACAAGCCTGAGTGACATGTTTACACCTCCGTCGGGAATTTATCGCAATCTGTGGCCAGTTTGGACGCTTCAGACCGGCTTGTACGGCTTGTAGTGCGGCTGGTACTGCCAGTCGGCGACATGGCTTTCAAGGTCGTCGGGCAGCTCGGGATTTGCCACGCCATCAGCCGCAGCCTGTCGCATAGTTGCGGCAGCGACTTTGACTGAGACCTCGCGCAACTTGTCGAGCGTGGGCAGGAGGCGTCCGTCAGCGATGTCCTCATCACTGACGGCATCAGACACCGCAGCACCTGCGACGACCATCATGGCGTCTGTAATCGTGGTCGCGCCACCAAGATAAGCTCCCGCTCCAACTCCCGGGAAAATATAGACATTGTTAACCTGCGGGATAGTGATTGTGCGGCCCTCGAATTCGACAGGCTCAAACGGACTGCCAGTTGTGACAATGGCGCGCCCGCGTGTCCACTTGATGACATCGCCCGGCCGGGCCTCAACGTTGGCCGAAGGATTGCTGAGCGGGAAGATGATCGGGCGATCGCAGCCTTCGGCCATGGCCTCAATAATCTCACGATTGAATGCGCCGGGCTGTCCTGAAAGACCGATGAGTGTACCTGGGTGGACTTTTTGGATGAGCTCGAGAACGGATGTCTCTTCCGGCGCAATGCCGAGTTCGTCTATAGCCGCAGGATCGGCAGCTATGCGCATTTTGTAAGGGGGCATGTTGCCACGTCCGGCAACGACCAGTCCGCGCGAGTCGAATATGAAGACCTGTTGCCGGGCCTGTTCAGGCGACAGTCCTGCAACTTCAAGTGCGCTGATGAGGGCACTTGAGACGCCAACACCAGCCGCTCCAGCACCGACAATAATTATCTTCTCGTTGGCAAGTTCACGCCCTGCACAGCGCAATGCGCCGCACAAGGCAGCGTAGACGACCGAGGCCGTGCCCTGGATATCATCATTGAAGGACGGCACAACGTCGCGGTAGAGTTCAAGACTCTGGAATGCCCGCTGCCGGCTGAGATCTTCCCACTGCAGAACAGCCTGAGGCTGCTGTTTGCGCACTGCATCGACAAAGCGCTCGATGAAGCGGGCGTATTCATCATCTCCCATCCTGTGCTTGCGCACTCCGAGGTATAGAGGATCGGCGAGCAGCTCTTCGTTGTCAGTGCCCACGTCAAGCGAAATCGGGAGACATGCAGATGGATGAAATCCGCCAGCAGCAACATAGAGCGCCAGTTTGCCAATGGGAATCCCGATGCCGCCAGCGCCCTGGTCACCAATGCCGAGAATGCCCTCGTTGTCGGTAACGACGATGACAGCAGCGCGACCGATATTATCCGGATGCAGAATTTTTTCGGCATCGTCAATGTTCTCGGATGTAAAGTGCAAGCCGCGCGCGCTCCGGAAAATGTGGCTGAACTGTTTCACAGCGTCGCCAACAGTTGGTGTATATACAATGGGCGTCATTTCGGAGATATAGCTCATAAGGACCGCGTGGAAAAGCGTTTCATTGCGATCCTGCAGGAGGCGAAGATAAATATACTTATCGAGCGGAGTGCGCTGCGCCCGAAAATTCTCAATTACGCGTTCCATCTGTGCTTCAATGGTGCACACTGCTGGCGGCAGGAGACCGGCAAGGCCGAAGGCTTTACGTTCCCATAAACTGAAGGCCGTCCCCTTATTGAGGGCGGGGTTGCACAAGAGCTTCAATCCCCGCTCCTGGACCGATAGGATTTCATTTTCCACGGCACAACGCTCCTCACATACACAACGTGTAAAACCCGAAGGCACCACCTGCGGGCCAGTGTCACTCAAAAATTTGCTTCGAAGATTTTACCACCTGGTGTCCGGAGGGTCAATTCGGAGCGCAGCGGGCAGAAAAATGTGACAGACTTGACAAAAGTGGGCGGTTGTTGGAGGATTCAACGTGCGAAGGGCGAATGCCAATAGAGGAGCTGACCGGCTCCCGAACCATAGCCCCGGAATTCAACAGGATCGGCCACAACCTAGTGTGCCGGTCACAATTGTACTTTATTCAGGAGGAACAGCAATGACAGAGTCCTGGCGTCAACTAATGGATGTAGGCATTGTACATTTCATGGCATTCCCCGAAGGCGACCCGGTAGAGCAGATTCGGGCACTCGGCGAAGACGATTTCTTTGATGTTGTAGAGATCAAGCCCTATGACGAACCGATTCTCGAGCAGATCAAAGACATCTGCGCACAAGCCGGCATGAGCGTTGGCATCGCCACACAACCGCTCCTTCTCGGTGGCGGCCTGTCGCTGAATACCCCCGACGCAGCAGGGCGCACCGCCGCCATCGACACAGTCAAGAAAGGCATCGACGCTGCCTATTACATGGAGTCGAAACTGGCCGTGTGTCTGAGTGGCAAGATGCCTGAAGACGAAGCCGACATCCCGGCCCAGATGGATCTGATGGTCGATTCCTGCGTCCAGCTCTGCCAGTACGCTCAGGACAAGGCCGAAGACTACTGCGTGTGGCTGTCTGTTGAGCAGTTTGACAATGACACCGACAAAGCCTGCCTGATTGGCCCGGCCGATTTGACCGCCCAGCTTGCTGAGCGTGTCCGCGAGACAACTGAGAATTTTGGCATCACCGCCGACCTGTCGCACCTGCCAATGCTTCCGGGCAGCATGACCGAGATCATGTCGACACTGCAGCCATATCTCGTGCACATGCACGCGGGCAACTGCGTCTGCGCCGA
>CAYSRY010000135.1:0-9260 GCA_964433395.1 uncultured Armatimonadia bacterium
ATACGCCAGCGCACCATCAGGGTGTCCTGCACTGAGGAGCATGCGCGCGGCCGTCAGGCGAGCGCGAATAACAGCCTGTGTCAGCATCTGGCGTTCCGGGGCGTCAGGCGTGTCAGCGAGAGTGACGAGGACAACACGATACCTATCGGCTGCTTGTGAAAAGCAGAAAGCCCCCAGGCCATGCAAATGCCATGAAATGGCCGCCCGCCCAAGAGCTTCATAAAAAGGCGCAGGCTGCCACTCGGCTGCATATCCAAGCCAGCCAACCCACGTGACAATCATTAATATTGCGACAAGCACGGACCAGCGAAGCCGCATCATAGATCGAATTCCGAAAGCTTCCCCTCGCGAGATGCAGTGATGTAATTCATGCAGAACTCGTCACGTCCAGCCAATGCTTCGGCTGCGTAAATGGTGGCCATCATGTGGGCATCAAGCGGGTCGAGTATGGCCGAATCCAGCCCGGCGGCAATCGCCTGAGCGATGAACACGCGGTTGAGCAGGCGACGCTCCGGCAAGCCATAGGAAATATTGCTGAGGCCACAGGTAATGTGGACATCCGGCCGGGCCTGACGGATAAGCTGAATGGCCTCCAGGACCATTTGGCCAGTATGGCAATCGACGCCGAGCGGCGCGATCACCGGATCAACATGTATCAGTTCAGGACGCACGCCAGCTTCGATGAGCGTGTCGATAATCTCAATCGCGTTATTGTATGATTTCTCTGTCGAGGATGGCATACCTTCGTCATTCAGCGCCATGGCGATAACGCTTGCCTCGGATGACACTACAAGCGGCAACAGTTTTTCGATACGCTCGCGTTCACCGGTAATCGAATTGATGAGGGGTTTTGTCGCGCCATTGTACGTATCAAATGCGGCTTGCATGGCGGCGGGGTTAGGCGTATCGAAGCTGAGAGGCCTGTCGCTGACCGTCTGAACCGTCTGGACAAGCCAGACTATATCGTCAACTTCACGTTCGCCAACAGTGCCGGGGTTGCAGTCGATGTAGTGAGCCCCCGCCAGCTCCTGGTCACGAGCCAGTTCTGCGATGAAATCAGCATCGCGAGCCGATATGGCCTCAGCAACCTGTTTGCGCGTACCATTGATGAGCTCGCCGATTACGATCATCTATTGGCCTCCCGTCTGGCGGTTGATATGCCGCGAATAAGCCCTGCAATAGTTGCGTTGACCGGCACAGCCATTCCATGCCGATTGGCAATCTCGACAACCGCTCCATTAATCTGATCGATCTCTGTCAAGCGACCAGCTTCGAGGTCCTGCAGCATACTGCAGCGATTGGCTGCAGTATTGCGGGCGACACCCTCAACGACCGCGACCATGTCTTCCGATAGATTGATGCCTTCGGCATGCGCAACTGCAACTGCTTCCTGGACAAGGGCACGCATGGTGGTTCGAAGGTCTGGTATTTCAACAATCCGCCCATTGCGGACACTGGCGAGAGCACCCAGCGGATTGATCCCAACATTGATGATAACCTTGCGCCATAGCAATGCACGGAAATCTTCATTGATCAGTGCCGGAAGCCCCGCACCTGTAAAGAGTTCGGAAATGCTCTCAGCCCCGGACATAGCCGCAGGTGCCGCCCCTACTTGGCTCTGCCCTATCGCGGCAATATGAACGGAAGAAGCGGAGGTGCGATAGGCGCCGGATGAGGTAGTACCTGCAATTGCGCGCGCTTCACCAACACAGTCGCAGATGAATTCGTAGTTGCCGAGGCCATTCTGCAATGTGAGTACGAGCGTGTCGGATGATAGCGCGGGACGGGCGGCAGCCAAAGCATCGGCAGTCGAAAATGCTTTGACGAGAATAATCGCAATATCAACATGGTCAAGGGAATCAGCGTCGGCAGTTACGGGGAGTGCAACAGTGAAATCACCGGCAGCACCCGTACATGTGACACCCGCGGCTGCAAGCGCATCGGCACGCTCGGTGCAATGATGAAGAAGACTTACACGGCAACCCGTTCGTGCAAGTATAGCCGCATGCATAAGCCCCATTGAGCCGGGGCCAACTATGAGGATATGCGGATTGCCTGTCATTGCCAGTCCCTTATGCAGAGTGACGGCATACGGTATAGATACGGGCCGGCTGGTCTCCAGTCGGCCCGTATATGCTGTCTGAGCTTATTGATTATTCGCCGCGTTGCTGCTCCCAGCGCTGCAACTCGGCAACTTCGGCAAGAGTGAGGCCTTCGTCTATCTCGCTCTTTTCGCGTGCTTCACGCTCAACCACATCCAGCGCACGATTAGCGATTTCGACTGCCTGCTCTTTTGGCACGACGACAACCCCATCCTCATCAGCGATAACCCAATCGCCAGTGCGGATGTCTGTTTCACCAATATGTAGCGGCACACCAATCAGGCCAACACCTTTGGGGTCGCCCGCTGCCATACACTGAATTGATGAAAAAAGTGGGAGACCAAGTTCGCGTATTTCGGCATTGTCACGCGATGCGCCGAAAATAACCACTCCTGCAATGCCCTTTTTCACACACGTCTTTGACGCTTCTTCACCCCATACCGCAGGGCCTTTTCCCCCTGCATCAATAACGAGGACCGAGCCGGGAGCTGCCTCATCAATTGCAGCAACGGGTTTGTGCCAGTCGCCTGGATATGTCCAGACCGTCAGAGCCGGGCCGCAACATTTGAGGCCAAATCTGATGGGCATCGGCCCGGGAACCCAACCTTTGCGATGCATTGCATCCGAAATGTTGGCGGTGGAGGCTTTCATGAACGTCTCGCGCAAATCCTCGACACCGAAGCGCTTGAATTTGTCAGTGGCAACCGCTTCGCCAGTGCTGATTGCTGTGAGGATGTCGGCAGCGGCTTTGGTTGCGTCAGGGGCTTTGATAATAGCGCCACCAACGATAACAATAGAAGCACCATTGGCGACGGCAACCGAAGCGGTCTCTGAATTGATACCGCCAGCCACTGCGATCGGAATATCAACCACTGCGGCAACTTTTCTGAGCGCATCCATCGGGTCTCCGCCTTCCATCTGAACATCAATGGGGCAGTGAACACCAACAATGGCGGCGCCAAGTTTTGCAACCTCGGCTGCACGTTTGGCAGGATCGCCAACCTCGATGAGATCAACCATTATGACTGCATCATAAGCGGCCCCCGCTTCAATGCATTCGCGGATTGTAGCATCGGATGCAGCCCCGAGGACAGCAACAACATTTGCACCAGCTTTGGCTGCCATTTCGGTTTCTGCTCGCCCGGCGTCCATGACCTTCATATCTGCGACGATGGTGGCTTCGGGGAACTCTTTGCGGAGCGCTCGTACTGCATCAAGACCTTCGCTCTTGATGAGCGGAGTGCCAGCTTCAAGACGACGGACCCCGCCCTCCCAGGCTTCGTGAGCAGCACGCAGCGCTTGCGAGAGATTGGCGAAGTCGAGTGCCAACTGCAATTCTATCTGTCCAGCCATATCTATCCCTCCTGGCGCGATCAAAGTGTCAGATGCCGCGCCATTAAAACAGTATGAAGCGTCATTATTGTAGTCCTCTGCGGAGCGAAAGCCAATAGAAACGGCACCAGCTGCTGTAGGAGCGACCAACAGCACCGCCTATATCGGACAGCGCTTCAATACCTCTGCACATTGACGGTGCCATCCGATAGGCATAATGTGGACGCCACGGACCATTGGTTTGAACCGTTCGATGAGCTCGCAGGTAATCTCAATGGAAGTCTCCTCGCGATCGGAGGAGTTTTCGAGTCTGGCGATGAGGTCATCAGGGACGTGAACCCCGGGAACGTGCTTATCGAGGAACTGACCAGTACGGGCGGACTTGAGCATGACAATGCCCGCGATCACGGGAACCCCAATGTCGCCAACAGCATCCACAAACCGGAGCAATACCTCCGGATCGTACACAGCCTGTGTCTGAACGAACTCAGCTCCGGCACGAATTTTCTTGTGCAGTTTCATGATCTGCAATTCGAGTGGTTCAGAACCAGGGTTAACGACGCAGCCCAGGCAGAAATCCGGTGCTGCTCCGTGAAGGGGGTGCCCCATCATGTCGTGCCCCTCACAGAGGCCGCGAGCCACTTGGATGAGTTGCACCGAATCGAGGTCAAATACAGGTTTGGCCTGCGGGTGATCACCAAGTGTCGGGTAGTCGCCAGTCATGCAGAGTACATCAGTAATGCCCATGGCAGCAGCAGAGAGCAATTCACTTTGCAGAGAAAGTCTGTTGCGGTCTCGGCAGACCATCTGCATAATTGGGCGCATACCAGCCTGTTTAAGCTTGATGCATCCCGCGAGTGACGACGCCCGCAAAGTGGCATGGGGGATGTCAGTGACGTTTGTAGCATCCACACAATCAGCGCAGAGTTGAGCATTGGCGACCATGTCGTCAAAATCAGCTCCACGCGGAGGCGCGACTTCGGTGGTCACTATGAATTTACCTGACTGAATAGCCTGGCGTATGAACACTGAATCATGCCCTCTTTTCGTCAAATGTTCACTGCGTGCATTGGGGTTACCTGCGTTCGGCCTGAATTGCGGCAGAGACTACGACGTTGCGCATAAGCATTGCCGCGGTGACCGGACCGACACCGCCAGGGACCGGCGTAAGGATCCCAGCGACTTCGGCCACAGCGGGATCGACATCACCCGCCATTTTTGACTTCCCATTCTCATCTTTGATGCGATTGATGCCAACATCAACGACAAGCGCCCCAGGCTTGACCCATTCAGGAGTGACCAGATGCGCCCGTCCGGCCGCGACTACGAGGATATCGGCCTGCGACGTCCTGCCGATAATATCGCGGGTAGCGGTGTGACAAACCGTGACTGTAGCACGCTTTTCGAGCATCAGCAGCGCGACCGGCTTGCCAACGATCTCGGAGCGACCGACAACAACAAGCTCAGCGCCCTCAACATCGACGCCAGATTCTTCGACCATGCGAACAGCTGCCTGAGCAGTGCATGGCGCAAGCGGCCCCCGAATGAATGTACTAGCCTGCACGACACAGCCAAGATTGGCAGGGTGGACTCCGTCAACGTCTTTCACGGGGTCGATGGCGGCCTGAAGGGTGCGGGCATCAAGCTGTTCGGGTACTGGCACCAGCAGAATGACACCAGTGATCGCGTCATCGCGATTGACACCGTCAATGACTGCCAGCATGTCCTCTTCGGATATGTCGCCTGAAATTTCTCGGAGCTCATAGCCAATGCCGAGAGCCTCACAGTCACGCTGCTGGCTTTTGGCATAGTACTTTGAACCTGCATTTTCGCCGACCAGCAGTGCGACAAGATATGGCGGCTGCGTGTCTTTGAGTAGCGCTATCTTCTCTCGCAACTCGGCCTTGATCTTCTCAGCAATCGGCGCACCCTCAAGCATCCTGGCGCCCACTCACATCAACCCTTTCATATCCCTACAGGCAGACGCGCCGAACTGTCCCATCCCATACGCGCGCGGCAGACTCCCGCGCTGCGTCGAGTGCTTCCGAGGCCTCGGCGCGCAAGTTTTCGTTGAAGTCCTGATCTTTAATGTACGCGAGATTAACCTCAACGTTAAGCCACGCACACTCTACGGCAACCAGCGCAAGCTTTGCGGCGACGCCGACATCACTGATAAGATTCTGATTTCCGCTTTCTAACAGGAGAGGCAGATGGTCAAATACAGATGTGGCAACGTGGACAACACGCAACGGTACTCCAGCAGCCTCTTTGAGGGCGATCTGAATGGCGGCGGTGCGAGCGGCTCGATCTTCATCAGATTCCTTTGGCATTGCATAGGCTTCGCCGACTGCCGCATAGGCCGCGGCATCAGCGTCAGTGAGTTGAAGCAGCTCCTGGCGCCATGCAGTAAGAGCATCAAGGGCAGCTTGAACCTGCTTTTCAACGTCCGCATATTTTTTTCTGCCAACAGTGAAATTGGCAACCATTTCGCCAAGCGCCGCACCAAGTGCCCCAGCCAGTGCTGCAGCACTCCCACCACCAGGTGCCGGCGCGCCAGAGGCGAGGCAGGCGGTATATTCAGCCACAGACAGTGTAGTGAGCAATCGCTGTCACTCCTTGCGAGCGAAATCGACACGAAAGGTGCAGTTGTTAAGCATCAAGCGACAGCCTCGGCAAGTCAGTCCGAATATCGAAAATCCGTGATGTATAACGCGACCCGGCAATCGCAGAGATTGTAGGCGGCATGTTTGATACCCCGCCCGATCACAATACTATCATAGGAATTCAGTTCGAATTCGTAGCCGCCCTCGTCATCGGTGTATTTTACCACTGGCCCATCGACAGCGCCCAGAGCAATTGGGGTGACTACCTCAAGTTTGTCGTCATGCACGCCAAGTGGCAACGCCCCGCCCGGTATGAGGGATTGGCTATTGACCATACAATCCCGAAAATCAATTTTCTGGTCTTCGAGTGCGCAGACCTGTTCAGCGGTGAACAGCATCTCACCCTCGCCTTTGCGCAGTACTACTGGCTTCTCCATGAAATGCCTCCCGATTAATCGATCAGATCGTCGCGCGTGCGATGGATTTCGACTTCGGTATAGTCAATGAGCCCACCAAGTGGCACGCTGTTCTTGCGGACGCGCAGGGTCACCGCGTCGACAGCGAACTGACGTAACAGGCTTTGTGCGACATCGTGCGCCAGTGCTTCAAGTAACATGTATTTATGGGCGGACTCGATGAGGCTCACAAGGTCATAGACGGCCTTGTAGTCGACAGTGCAAGACAGATCATCTGTCCTGCCGGCTTCAGAAAGATCACCAAAGAGTTCGACGTCCATGGCGAACGTGCCACCAAGGGTTCTCTCGGATTCGGCAACTCCATGGTGGCCATAGAAGATCATATTAGTCATGCGAATAACGTCGCGCCCCATTCGGCCCTCCGTGATTTCAGTGTTTCCAATACATTTCTGGCACGTGAATGATACGTTTTTCAGTTATAACTTTAGGGACCGGAACGTCGCCTTCCCATGTTGGGACCTTTGCAACAAGCTGGCAGTCGAATGCAACAGCCAGGATGACAGGACGGCGCTCCCGTGCATACATTCTGGTCAGCAATTCATCATAGAAACCGCCGCCAAAACCCAACCTATGCCCCCGGGCATCGAAAGCCACCCCCGGAACGAGCATGAAGTCGACGCGCCCAGGCTCAATTTCCGCGCACTCCTGTGAAGGTTCGCGAATCCCCCATCGGCTGAACCTCAGGTCAGCGTCGAGATTTTCAACGCGTCGCAATGATAATGTCCATTCTGCTCGTTCAACACGTGGCAGGAGAATGTTTTTGCCCGAAGCAAGCGCGTGCCTTATGAGGGACCACGTATTGACTTCACTGCGGATCGACGCATAGAGCAGGACATTGCGTGCAGTGAGGTAGTCTGGATTCCGCGAGAGTTCCTGCATTATGCGCCGACTGTTGAGATCGAGTTCCTCCTGTGGAATGGCATCGCGCATTGCGAGCATTTCACGTCGTAACTGCTTCTTGAATGTAAACGAATTGGTCACCTCAATCAGTCCATCCGCTCATGATTGCATCAGACATGCGGGCGACCTGGACCATCTGCTCTACGTCGTGGACGCGTATGATGTCCGCCCCGTTGGCGATAGAGAATGCGCACACGGCAGCTGTTCCCCACACGCGGTCAACAGGATCTTCGTGACCAAGAACACTGCCGATGGTTGATTTGCGGGACGGCCCCATCAATACGGGCCTGCCAAGTGACTTGAATTCACGGAGGCGCCGAACTATTTCGAGATTGTGGTCGACATCCTTTCCGAAACCAAAGCCGGGATCAATGATGATCTGCGTCTCGGCCACTCCACCGGATACTGCGGCCTCAATCCAGTCGGCGAGAGCACCATATACCTCAGTGATAAGGTCTTCGTAATGCGGAGCAGACTGCATCGTACGCGGCTTGCCCTGCATGTGCATGAGACAAACGGCAGCACCAGTTGCAGCAGCCAATTCAATCATGCCCGGTTGCTGGAGCGCGCAGATGTCATTGATCATGCCTGCCCCAACTTCAATTGCAGCCCGCGCCACCTCAGGGCGATAGGTATCGATCGAGATAGTGATATCAACCGCTTCGGCTATGGCCCTGATAGGCTCAACCACCCGTCTGACCTCGTCATCGACGGAGACCTCGTCACTCCCGGGCCGGGTCGAAAGGCCACCGATGTCGAGAATATCAACACCGGCTTCAGCAAAGCTCTCCGCCTGCTTAACGGCTGCACTAACGGAGGCGTCAAGCCCATCGCCTGAAAACGAATCCGGAGTGGTGTTGATGATGCCCATCACCAGCGTGTGATGGGCGAAAGACAGGGTGTGGCCAATGCAGTGCATCGGCTCTGGGGTGGAAGTCAGATGCTTGAGAGCTTCCGCGATCTCTTCACCAATGCGCACCAAACCGAATGGCTGCATCGGAAGACGCGTAAGAAGTTCCTTATAGTGACGCGTAGTTCCGAGAAGAACTACAGGCGCAGAGGTATCGTCAAATGCGGCTACCTGCCGACCAACGGCGCACTCGCCGCCAACGGCCAGCATGTGCTGTTTCAACAGGGAGGCGGCTTTGCCCCGTACCGATTCGATGCGCAGGGGCAATATTTCACCTTTGCGGGCCATGTACTCAGCCCATATGCGCTCGATGTTGAGGCGCTCGAGTTGATCGGCAATATCAGCTCCGCTAGCCGTCTGCAGCATTCGGATTTTATGCTTTCCCATAGTAAGTCGCCCGTTACGTTTACGCCACCGGATATTCCGGAGGCGACTGGTAAGTGCTGCATGCTCAATACTGAATACATATGTGGTGTCTGTAATCTGTCCCACAGTATAAATATACTCTGTGTTGCCTTTGCAGTCCAGCGTGCTATGGTGAACAGATACATCGCGAGCAATAAAATGCAGGTGCACGGCAGAAATGTTCAGATATCACGACGCTGCAACCATACGGGATGGCTCGATCGCTTGATAGTACAACACACGACTGTCCTCAAGCTGACACGCAATCTATCAGGCTACAAAAAAAACGCCCCCGAAAACAGGGGCGACTATATACGAAGCAATATGTGTAATTGTAGTGCTCTATCTACCCTCGGCAGGTCTTTTGATCGGCTCGGTCCTGCGCATCGCCTCAGCTCGCGCGATAGTACTCTGATCAACGAGACCTGTGTTTGAGTCGTGGTAAAGCTCGCGACGGAGCCTGGCATTGATCTCATCGGTAGACATCTCTCGCATCGGGTCATCGGAATCAGCCAGCAAAATGACCGCATGA
>CAYSRY010000136.1:0-7420 GCA_964433395.1 uncultured Armatimonadia bacterium
GGTGAAAAATGCGTGATTGGTCCGAACGCTATCATCCGTGGCGGCACGATAATTGGTAACAATACCCAAGTGCATACCGGTGCCGTGCTGGGAGAGCCACCCCAAGATGCCAAGTATGATGGTGCTCCGACATTTCTCAGGATTGGCGACAACAACCATATTCGTGAATATGTCACGATGCACAGGGCCACTGGCGAGGGCAACGCCACCACCATGGGTAATAACAACATGCTCATGGCCTACAGCCACGTAGGACACAACTGCGAGATTGGTGACAATACGATCATGGCAAACTCGGCAGCTCTGAGTGGTCATGTCATCGTTGAGGATTACGTAAACCTCGGGGGCATGGTTGGTGTGCATCAGTACACCACCATTGGCACAATGGCGATGGTGGGTGGCATGTCCCGTGTCGTCCGGGATGTTCCGCCATACCTGATGATGGTCGGCATTCCCGCGGAACCTCGTGGCCTGAACTGGCGTGGACTTTCACGGCGGGGTGTATCCACTGAGAACAGGGCAATCATGAAGAAGGCCTATCGTCTTCTTTTCCGTTCAGAGCACAACGTCAGCGATGCTATTGAGATTATTCGCCGGGATTTTCCGCACATCGAACAGCTCGAGTATCTGTGCGATTTTCTCAAGCGCGTCGACGCCGGCTATGCCGGTCGGCAGGCCAACCCTCATTAGCCACCACATACCGGATACCGGAGTCTGAAGCATGAAGCACTCTCGTGTCTTCGTTATCGCCGGTGAGCCGTCCGGTGATCTCCACGCCTCGTTGCTGGTCAGCGAATTGCTCCGTCGCGGAGACATTGAGGTTGAAGCAGTTGGCGGGCCTGCATTGGAGGCAACGGGCGCTCGGATTTTCATTGACAGCGGAAATTGGGGTGCAATGGGAATCCCCGAGGCGCTGCGCAAACTCCCGATGTATCTGCACGCATTTCGCCGGATACAACGCCATTTACAGGCGCAGCCGCCAGATTTGCTTGTGCTCGTTGATTTCGGCGCTTTCAACATGCGGTTGCTCAAAGCCCTTGGTCCTCAACGGCCCAGTTGCTTTTACTATTTTCCACCGAGTTCATGGGATCACAAGCCGCGCGATCGCTCTGACATGGCGCAACTGACTGACTGTGTCGCGACGCCTTTTCCGTGGAGCGAGCAGCTACTTCGCGAGCAGGGCGTGAATGCGCATTTTACCGGTCATCCGGTCATTGACCGAGTTCACCCTGCTCCGGATGTCCCGGCGCTGCGACGCGAACTTGGCATTCCGGATGGTGCATTGTGTCTGGGATTGCTGCCGGGCTCAAGATTACTCGAACGACGGCTGCTCGCGCCTCAGATGCTTGGCGCTGCGCGGTTGCTTGCTGAACGCTTTGAAAACCTGCATGTGCTCTTCTCGCCCCCGCCGTCCGCCGCAGGTGGGACAGATCGAGGCTTTGATTTTTCTGGGGTTGCAGGGCGGGTGACGCGCGTCAAAGACAGTGCTCGCCTCATGCAGGCGGCAGATTTTATAATCACGTCCTACGGGACAGCCACACTTGAAGCCGCAGCTGCAGGTTGCCCAATGCTTGCCATATACCGTGGTACAGCGCTGATGTGGCTTCAGTGGCGTATGATGAAAGTCTCCACCGACCTATATGCAATGCCGAATATAATCGCAGGCAGGCGTGTGGTGCCCGAGACCATCACCCCATCGGAGACCACTGCTGTGGCACTGGCACAAACTGTCAGTGAATATCTCGGCGATGCGGCACTGCTCGCCTCGGTCCGGGCAAGCCTGGCTGACGTACGAGGATTTCTCGGTAAGCCCGGGGCAGCAAAGCGTGCCGCCCAACTTGCAATGCAGACTTTGGACCAGATAGCCGGTCGGTCACAGACCGGACGGGAGTTGAATACACCCCATCGATGCTGAAAAAATCGTCATTGTATAAATTGAGGGAGTATGTTCACGGCATCGGCTGGTCGTTTGCGCTTGCGTTACTGCTCATGGGGCTATCCGCCCTGCTGAACACGCAGGCGGTCTGGAAGACTAACGACGTCTTCAACCCGTTATTTGAGAGTCTCTCGCGTGCTGCCACTGCCGAACAGAAGGCACTGTATCTGCAAGAGCTTCTGCACGCCTCGTTGCGCCTCCTTTTTTATACTGCTGCCGCCGCCATCGCCAATGGTGGTGCTATGTATGTCGGCGCATCTGTAGGACAGCGCATCGTGTACCAATTGCGCGGACGTGTCTATGAGAAACTGCAAACACTTTCACTGAGTTATTTTGATCGCCACCGTTCAGGCGATCTGCTTTCACGCCTGAACAATGACACGAGCGTATTACGCTCGACGCTCGGAGACCAGCTCGTGCGCATTGTCGAGGCACCGCTCATCGCACTTTTCGCGATCGGCTCGATGGCGCACGCATCCTGGCGCCTGACACTTGCAATTTGTGTAGCACTTCCTGTTGTGGCGGGGATCACTCTTTTCATTGGTCGCCACATGCGGCGCTACTCGCGTCGGGTTCAGGAAAAATTAGGCGATCTCACCTCCGTAGCTGAAGAGACTATCGGCGCTATTCGCGTGGTGAAGATTTTCGGCCTCGAGGTACCGCTTTCGAATCGTTACGAATCAGAAAACGCCGACGTTTACAGAGCCCAGATGAAAGCCGTCATGATGCAAGCGATCAGCGCTCCATTCGTCATGACTTTCATCGGCGCCGCACTGTGTGCAACGCTTGTTTACGGAGGTCATGAGCTGGCGGCGAACCGCATCCAAGGCGGTTCTGGCGGCCTTATGGCGTTTATCCTTCTGCTGCAGCTCGCCGGCACAAATGTCAACCGCCTGTCGCGACTTCACCTGACTATCCAGCAGGCTGAAGCTGCTGCCGGACGCATTGATGAGATTCTCAAGGTCGTACCGGAGATCACTGAGGCCGAGGATGCAGTGGACATTCCCGACCTCAAAGGTCACGTTACATTCGAGCATGTGGCTTTCAGCTACAACGCCGAAGATCCCGTAATCACTGATCTTTCTATAGACATCAAGCCCGGAGAGACCATCGCAATCGCTGGCCCATCTGGTGCGGGCAAGAGCACTGTAGCCAATCTGGTCGCGCGCCTGTATGACGTCTCGTCTGGCTCAGTTCGTATAGATGGGGTCGATGTGCGCAAACTGAAGAACACATTCCTGAAGTCTATCATGGGCATCGTTCCACAGGAGACTTCGCTTTTCAGCGCCACACTCGGTGAAAACATTGCGTTTGGCAAGCCTGGAGCGACCCGTGAAGAGGTTATTGAAGCCGCGAAGGCCGCTCATGCACACGAGTTCATTTCGGCGTTGCCCGCAGGCTATGACACGCCAGCAGGCGAACGGGGCGTAATGCTTTCCGGCGGTCAGCGTCAGCGCATTGCGATGGCACGAGCCCTATTGCGCGCACCGCAGATCATGATCCTCGATGAGGCCACCTCGTCACTTGACGCAAAAACTGAGGCCTCCATCCATGCCGCGTTGCAGAGGCTGCTTCACGGCCGGACTGCAATTATTATTGCTCACAGACTTTCTACGATCCGTGACGCAGATCGCATACTCGTCATTGATCACGGACGCGTCGTCCAACAGGGATCCCATGACGAGCTCATGGCTGTGGATGGACTGTATCGCCGTCTGTATGAATCCTCCATGACCACGCAGTATGAAAACGTAATCGATATGACAAAGGGGGGCGAGAACGTCAACGATGAGTGACAGAACTATGCAGCAACCATACCGACCATTCGGTACCTGGATCTATAATCTTGCTCTGGCACTTATATCACCGCTCCTGCTCATATGGCTGGCATGGCGAATGCTCGTCCGCGGCAAATCAAGAGATGGCTTTAACGAGCGAGTCGGTCATCTTCCGCACGACCTCATCCAAGTCTGCAGCACCGGTGACCCGGTTGTGTGGTTCCATGCGGCCTCAGTGGGGGAAGTCGCAGCGGCAGAACCCATCATTGCCGCATTTGCAAAGCGCCAGCCGCTGGCCAAAATAATCCTCAGCACTGTCACACCAACTGGACAGAGTCGAGCGAAACGAATCGCTGATAATGTCGATAGCGTGTTCTTCTTTCCGTTCGACGTGCCTTTTGTAATTCGTCACGTTTTCTCCGTCATCAACCCGTCTCTCTTCGTCATGGTAGAAACTGAACTGTGGCCCAATGCACTGGCTGAAGCCCATCGCCGTGGCATTCCAGTGGCTATGGTGAATGCGCGTCTTTCCGGCAAATCATGGAAGGCCGGCCGCTTCCTGCGGCCATTCTACCGCTGGATGCTTGAAAGCGTTACGGTTATCTGCGCCCAGTCAGACATCGACATCGAGAGATTTGTGAAACTTGGCGCTCCGGCGGAACACATTGTTCTGGCAGGCAATTCCAAATTTGATCAGAATTTCCCCGTTGGGGATGCCGCACAACGCGACAAGTGGCGTGCGGATTTTGGGTTTGAGCTGAGTGACAAACTGTTGCTTGCCGGCAGTACGCATCCTGGTGAAGAGGAGATAATTCTCCACGTTTTTCAGGAGCTGCGTGCCCGACATGGAGATCTGCAGCTCATTATTGCGCCCCGCCATCCGGAGCGCGGTGATGCAGTCGAGGGGCAAATCCGCGAGCGCGGTTATCAAGTGACGCGCAGAACAGTCTTCCTGCGAGACGGTGTGGAGGCCGGCAGTTCGAGTCCGGCGATTGTCCGGGTCGGGCTCCTCGACACCATAGGTGAACTCTCAGCCCTTTTCGGAGCAGCCGATGTTGTTATGATGGGAGGCAGTTTCGCCAGGATTGGTGGGCATGATATTCTCCAGCCTATCGCACAGGGAAAGCCTGTGATATTTGGCCCTCACATGTACAAGAGCATGGACATCATGGAGCTTGCGCTGCGCGAGAACGTTGCTTTTCAGGTCTCCAATGTCGAAGCGTTGACTGTGAAGGTCGATGAGCTTCTTCGAAATGATGCAGAACGTCAACGTCTGGCGGACGAGTGTCCCAAAATGATACTGAAATATGCAGGCGCCTCAGAACGGTGCGCAAAGAACCTCGATGTTCTTCTGTCACTCAGCCGGAAAACGGGTGCGATGCAGACATGACCTCCAGTGGGAGGACGCGCTCCGCTGAAGGCTGGTGGCGCGACATTGTATCGCGCCGCGTTCCGTACTGGTGGCTTGCCGTACCTCTTCTCTGGCTTCTTTCGCTCCCGTGGCGTCTTGTCGTGTGCTCCAGTCAGTGGATATACGCTATTGGGCTCAAGCGACCTCGACGTGCCGCGCTTCCCGTCGTAAGTGTCGGTAATATTTCGATGGGGGGCACGGGCAAGACCACTGCGTGCATCTATCTGGCACGCGAACTGACGGCTCGCGGCGTCAGCGCGGGCATTGTGCTTCGCGGGTATGGCCGAGCCTCAAGCGGGGCAATTCTCGTCTCAGATGGTGCGAACGTCCTCGTCGATTCCCACATTTCTGGGGACGAGGCCGCGCTTATTGCGAACCAGCTTCCGGGCTGCCCGGTTGCGGTCGCCAAACGCCGCGAGGACGCTGTTCAGTTGCTCGCCGACCACACTCAGGCGCGTATCGCCCTCCTCGACGATGGTTTCCAATATTACCGCATGGCCCGAGACGCAGACATTGTACTGCTGGATGCATATACACCACCAACCTCTGACCACGTGTTCCCGCTTGGCTTTCTGCGTGAACCTCTGCGGTATTTGTGCCGTGCTACCGATATCTGGCTGACGCACGTTGATATAGGCCGACCCGAACGCGCAGCCCGCTTGATGGAGCAGGCCAAAAGACATGCAAGTGGTGCGGGAGTCACGCTGACAAGTCACACATTTGAGTGTATACAAACGCTGGAAGGAACGCCGGCTGCGCTTGATACACTTCGTGGAAAGTGCATTATAGGTGTCGCCGGTATTGGGAATCCGGAGTCTTTTTTCAGCATTCTGGAGGATCTCCTGCGCACCTCAGTAATCCCGATGCCTTTCAGGGATCACCATGAGTACACGCCCGACGACTGGGAGACGATACGCACACGTGCAGCAGATCCGAATGACGTAATTGTGGTGACCACTCCGAAGGATGCAGTGAAGCTGCCGCCTGTACCTCCTGGAATCAGTGCCTATGTGCTTAGCCCCACGCTTCGCATTGATGGCGGAAAGTCCGAGTATGCCGAGCTTATTGAGAGGCTCTGCACAATTGCTGTGGAACCAATCGCCAGGGAGGAACGACGATGAGGAAGGCGCAACCATATGGATGGAGCATCCGAGGGATACGGCATGTCCTGTCGAGCTGGATAGTGCGCGCCGTGGCCTGGCGCGTCCGCCATATGCGAGCCGGCAGCCTCCCTCCGGCTGCAAATCGCCTCGCCCGATTGCTCCTCAGATTCATAGGCAGACGCCGCGCACTTGCTCACGAGAATATCCGGTTTGCAATTGGTCCTGATATGTCAGATGAGCGATGCGATGAAATCGTCTTTAAGAGCACCAGAAACATCATTCTCACAATGCTTGAGCTGTTCCGCCTGCCAGTGCTGAGCGATGATGAACTGAAAGCCAAAGTGCCGGTGATCGGTTTTGAGCATGTCCGAAATGCCCGTGATGCTGGCAATGGTGCGATTATGTTGGCAGCTCATTTTGGCAACTGGGAGCTTCTGGGGGCACGTGTTGCAGTGGAATGTTTGCCAATCAGTGCCGTCGCGCGTGATGCAGATCATGCGGTCACAGCCACAATTATCAATAATGCTCGCGAGAGCAAAAACCTGCATGTCATATCGCGTGATGATACCCGCAGTATGCTGAGGTCACTTCGGAACAATGAGCTCCTCGCGATTCTTCCAGATCAGCGTGCACACGTCCGTGCAGAAGTTCTGGATTTCATGGGACGACCTGCGGCCACCGCAACGGGACCAGCGAATCTCGTAGCGCGAACCAGATGTGCAGTTATACCTTCATTCTGCCGCTATGATGACGCTGGAGCCATGTGCGCCGAATTATTGCCACCGTTGAATATGGTTGAGACTGGCGATCGTAACGCCGACATCCGCGAAAATACGCAGCGTATCAATGACGCCATCGGAGCGTACATCCGTAAATATCCCGAACAGTGGCTGTGGCTGCACAATCGCTGGAAACTCACAGGCACTGAGACGCTTCCCAGTAAGCCCGCTGAAAACAACGCATGACCAGCGCTCGCTTTCAGGCATTCTGAGATGCCCGTAGCACAATGCAGGTATCTATGACGCGTGTGAGGAATGATTGGCTACGCGCGGAAATCATACCAGCAGGATGACATAGTCAGACCATGCGGGCAAGCATTGCTGCCCGTATTTTCTGTGCCGTGGGAGCACGATGGCGGGGACGCAAACGCGTAAAAAACCTCTCGTAGCCAGCTTCGGACGTCGTGTGAAGC
>CAYSRY010000136.1:7430-9204 GCA_964433395.1 uncultured Armatimonadia bacterium
TGCGGCTTTATCCTGGGGGGTGAGGCACATGCCTGCCAGATGCCTGCCTGCGCTCTCAGACCGTCTGACACGTCTCCTGTGGCCATTTGTGCAAAAAAGGGTAGCGCGCGCTACCCAGAGTATCAAACTTGCACTTCCGGGTTTTAAAGATTCCCCCCTCCTGACCGGCATCGTATTCCGTTCAACCCGCAACATTGTCCGTACCATGTTTGAGCTTTTTCACCTTCCGGCAGCACGCAAAGGCGAACTCCAGTCACGGGTGAGTGTTGATGGCTGGGAGCACCTCGAATCGGCACTGGCCCCCGGACGTGGGGCAATTCTCCTGACAGCACATTTTGGAAATTGGGAACTGATGGGTGCACGCATTGCGGCCGAAGGATACCGGATCGTGGCCGTTGCTCGCGATGCGGAACACCCTGCGACAGCCCAAATTATAAATTCGGCCCGCAACAGCGGTGGTGTTGAGGTTGTTGGGCGTGATGACGTTCGTCGTATGATACGTGCACTGAACGACAACGCTCTCGTGGCCATTCTCCCAGACCAGCATATCAAAGGTCCGGCAGTGGTCGTCGATTTCATGGGACGTCCAGCCCGCACCGCGGCGGGCCCTGCGAGCATCCACGCCCGAACCGGCTGTGCAATCCTCCCCGCATTCTGCAGATACACAGACGATGGCCTCATGCATGTCGAGATATGGAAGCCTCTCGAGTTGGTTAACACAGGTAATCGGGAAGCAGATGTCCTCACGAATACTCAGATTGTGAATGACACCATTGCCAAAGCAATCCGCAAGTATCCCGACCAGTGGCTGTGGTTGCACAACCGCTGGAAAAGTGTGGAGGAGCCCAATGAAGCGCAGTAACAGGGGTAGATATCACAGTTTCCTGCTGAGCGCGTTCCTGGTTGGTTCCATTTTCGCATTTGGAGGCGTGAATTCCGCTATGGCCAAGGAAGCAAGCAGTCTCGTGACCGCCACAATGCGCGGAAATGCCATTCGCAATGCAGAACGGTACGATTGGGCACAAGCTCAGCGCGCCAATATTGTCAGGCAAGCGGAGAAATGGCTGGACAAGAGTGACCGCGAGTTGTGGGGGGCGGTACCCTCGCCAGATTTCCCGCGTAATTCGAGCGCCAATCGTGATGGCATCGGCTGTCCCAACTGTGGGAAGGAACAATTCACGCAGCGTGACTACTGGGGTCTGGACATGGATAAGAGGCCCTGGAAAATCTGGTGCAACAACTGCCACGACGTCTTCCCGACAAATGATTTTGGAGCGTACTATGAATCAGCGCTGGATGAACATGGTGTGTATCACCAAGGCGCTGGTGATAAGACGTTGTTGTACAATGAAGAGCATCCAGACCCAGAGGACCCGTTGCACATGTATGGCGTAGATGACGGTCTGGGTTTTACCAATGCCGACGGACAACAATGGACGTTCATCGCGCTGTACGGTTATCACCGATGGATTGACTGCATCCGGGGAGCAAAAGCACTTGCAGAAGCCTACACTCTGACTGATGATGTGAGATACGCTCGCAAATGCGGCATCCTGCTTGCGAGAATCGCGGATTTTTACCCCGAGATAGACTACAATCCCCAGGTTCACCGGCGCGGGTTCTGCATTTCCTGTGGTGGTTCAGGCAAAGGGCGCATACAGGGGACAATCTGGGAGTGCTTCACCGCGACCGATCTGGCCACTGCCTATGATACGGTTTATGATGCTGAAAAAGATGAGGTGAAAAAGAAAAACCATTGGAAGACAAAGCTTCT
>CAYSRY010000137.1:0-5326 GCA_964433395.1 uncultured Armatimonadia bacterium
TGGCGGCCCCTGCATCGTCGTCTATGCCACACGCGCACTGGCCACCAAAGGTCTTTTCCGCGTCACCCTCGCCATGGTCTGGCTGACGCTGAACATAGTCATGGCGGGCGGCTGGATAGCAAATGACGTCCTCACCCCGACCGTCTGGTCGCTGGCAGGTCTCACTGTTCCATTCATTGTTCTTTCTGTCTTCGTAGGCGACTATCTGCATCACAAACTACCCGAAGACACATTCCGCAAACTCGCCTACGCCATCCTCGCGTTGTCGGGCATTTCACTGCTCTACAAAACCACTCCCGGAGTCTTCGATGCCGTTGGCGCATTCATCACTGCATGGCAGATGGCCCCGTAGTTGTCGGAGGGCTTCGCCATTCATGCGCAGAATAATAGATAGTCAGATGGTCCTGACGCCGCGGAAAGAACGAGCCACACGGCGCCATACGTCGAGTCAGACCCCGCCGACATCAGAGGAGATAGTGAACGCGATCGCACTCCGTGTGAGAACTCACAGAGCGCACCGCATAGCTCACACATATGACACCCGACAATCCCCAAGAACCTGAAAACTGGCCACACAGCAATCTATCCGCCACAGTGCTGCTCGAACTCTCACTTTTGGCGCGCACAAAGCGCCTGCTGAATTCCTACGACCTCCGACCGCGCAAAGCGCTCAGCCAGAACTTCCTCATCAACGATGAGACGGCTGAAGCTTTGGCGGAATCAGTCACGGGTGCCTGCGCACCTGACACGCTTCTCATCGAAATCGGCGCAGGCCTCGGCGCGCTTACCGTACCGCTTGCACGCTCTGGCCGCGACCTGATCGCCTACGAAACTGACCAGCACCTCATCCAGCCGCTTGAAACGCTCATGTCAGCATTCCCACAGGTCTCTATTCGCCACCAGGACATCACCGAAGAGGACCTCGGCACTGTGCAGCCGGGACGCCGCCTCGCCATCGCCGGCAATCTCCCCTACCACCTCACAGGCCTGCTGCTGCGGCGTTTCATGGAAATCGGCTACAGGTGCGACATTTGCATGGCAACCATGCAAGCCGAGGTCGCCGACAGACTCATTGCGAAGCCGGGAGACGACGAGTACGGCATCCTCACAGTCTTCGCAGATTACTATCTCGAACAAGTCCGCGTGATCCGGCGGCTGCGCCCGGGCGTGTTCATGCCGCCCCCCAGCGTGGATTCCATAGCGGTCACCCTCCACCCACGCACTAATCCTGCTGAGCACTTCGGGTTATCACGAAATGGCGAAGCAGCACTCATCGAAACAATCCGTGCCGCATTCGGCCATCGCCGCAAAACGGTCCGCAACTCAATGACTTCCAGCCCACATATCGCTCTGGGCAAGCGCGAGATCAAGGCTGCCCTCGATGCGTCGGGCGTCGATGGGACTGCGCGCGCTGAAACCCTTGGCATTGATGAATTCATACGGATTGCCGCACAGATTGCCGAATTCAGGGCAGGTGATGCCTGATGGCTCCAGCGCGCTCACTCACCGTCCACGCATGTGCAAAAATAAATCTCGGGCTTGAGATTATCAAAAAACGCGAGGACGGCTTTCACGAGCTCGTCACAGTGTTCCAGACGATCGATCTGGCCGATGACATCACTATCGAACTTGGCGGCTTCGACCTGCAAGTCAGAACCATTGGCCGCTTCTCTGTCCCTGACGGCCCGGATCATCTTTGCATTCGCGCTGCCCGGGCATTTTTCGACGCAGCAGGCCTCAAACCAGCCGCAGCAATCCGCGTCATAAAGCGGATCCCGGTCGGAGCCGGCCTCGGCGGCGGGAGCGCTGACGCTGCCGCCACGCTGTGCGCCCTGCAACGCCTCACAGGCGCCAACGTCGACATCATGGCCATAGCTGCAGAAGTCGGCAGCGATTGCGCATTTTTCATCCACGGGGGCACCGCGCTGGGCACTGGCAGAGGTGAAATACTCACCCAAGCCGACCATTCACTCCCCAACAACATCGTCATTGTCAACCCGGGCGTAACCGTCAACACAAAATCAGCGTATGGGCTCATCTCGCCGCACGACTGGTCCGACGGCCAAACCACGCAAGAGCTTTTCAATCGCATCGCGAGCGGCGACGACATTCTCCCATGCGCTGGCCTCATGACCAACACTTTCCAGCCCATCATCGAGGCCGAATACCCGGCCATCCGCACAGCACGCGAATCCCTTATCGCATCAGGAGCCAACATCGCCCTCATGTCTGGAAGCGGCTCCTCTGTATTCGGCATATTCGCCGATCTCACTGTTGCACAGACGGCTGCACAGCATATCTCCGAAAACGGGTCTTGGACATATTGCGGAAACATGATAGACTATACCCCCTGCGAACGGAGTTTGTCAGACGGAGACGGTCATCGCAATGCCTGAAGCAAGAATGGCAACTTTTGCCGCAGTCATATTGGCCAGCGGTGGCGCTGATAAGCTCGCGACGAAAGTCGGAGCGCCACACAAGGCCACCATTGACCTCAATGGCACCCCGATGATAAATTTCGTCGCTGACGCTCTCACGCAGTGTCCGGAACTTGACAAAGTCGTCGTGGTAGCGCACCCGTCAGGCGCACTGCCACATCTTCGGCTTGACATACCCGTCGTTACACCCGATGGCGATACATTCGTCGATGCCATTCAGGCGGGAGCCGATGCCTGCAGCGAATGTGACTACATTCTCATCTGCACCTGCGACGCACCCATGCTGACTGCTGAGGCAGTCTCACATTTTGTGCAGACATGCCATAACAGTCCCGGCGCGGACCTCGCATTCGCCATAGTCAAGGCATCTGTCGCAAAACAGGACTTTCCAGAGATGAAGCGAACTACCATCAAACTTGTCGAAGGTGAGTTCTCAAGCGGATGCCTCGGGGCCATGACGCGGCGGTTTATTGACAACAATATGGACCGCCTCCGCGAGGTCTTTGAACTCCGAAAAAGCAAAATTGCACTTGGGAACTTGCTAGGTTGGCAATTTGTGGTTAAACTAATATTACGAAAGCTTTCTCTTGTCTCTATTGTCAAACGAGCCGAACACATTATCGGATGCCAGGCACTTGTGGTCATAAGCCCATTTGCCGGTGTCGCATTTGACGTTGACAAGCAAAGCGATCTGCAGATAGCGCAACAGTGGGCTGCCAACCGCTCAGATTGATCGTTACCCCGTTGCACAATGAACGAAGATAGTTGGGGCGTGGCCTAGCGGTAAGGCACAAGATTTTGGATCTTGGCATCGAAGGTTCGAATCCTTCCGCCCCAGCCAAGTTCACTCTCACCGGGCCTGCATGGTGGGGAACAGCGCAGGGCTGGCTTTATTGCTGCTTAGTGAAGAGGAGGCCAGTGTGGACCACGGCGAATTGATGCTGTTCTCAGGCAACGCCAATCCAAAGCTGGCTAGGGCTATAGCTGACGCACTCGGGATGCAACTCGGAGACGCCGATGTCACCTGCTTCTCCGATGGCGAAACACATGTGAAGATCAACCAGAGCGTCCGGGGTGCCGACTGTTTCATAATACAGCCGACCTGCCCTCCAACGGACACTCATCTCATGGAACTTCTCATCATGATCGATGCCCTCAAACGGGGCTCGGCTGGCCGCGTTGTCGCAGTCATGCCCTACTATGGCTATGCCAGGCAGGACAGAAAAGCGACCGGACGCGAACCAATTACCGCCAGGCTTGTCGCGGATCTCATCACGACCGCCGGTGTAGACCGTATCCTCACTATGGATCTGCACGCAGACCAGATCATGGGCTTCTTTGACATGCCAGTTGATCATCTGCCGGGACGCCGCATTATCGCCGACTATCTCAGTGCTGAAGGATGGGAAGGCGAGGACACCGTTATTGTTTCTCCCGATGTCGGCGGCGTAAATCGTGCAAAACGACTGGCCGACGAATGTAACTCAAACCTTGTCATTATTGCCAAACGCAGGCGCAAAGCCAATCAGGTCGAAGCAATCGAAATTATCGGCGACTGCAGAGGCAAAAGAGCTATACTGATCGACGATATGGTCGATACAGCGGGCACTATATGCATGGCCGCAGAGATGCTCAATGCGGGGGGAGCAAGCGAAATATATTGCGCAGCGACCCACCCCATACTCTCCGGGCCTGCATACCAGCGCCTCAAAGACAGCGCATTTCAGAAGGTTATATTTACCGATACAATACCCGTACCCGACGAAAAGCAATTGGACAATATGACGATTCTTACCGTGGCGACGCTGTTTGCTGACGCCATTGACCGCATCCACCGCGACCAGTCCATGACCTCGTGTCTGGCAACGCGCGCGGTGCGGCAAAAGCGGATGTTTTGAGCTCGTCTCACGGTAGCAAGCCTCAGGAGGAACAACCGAGAATGGAACAGTTTACACTTATCGCCGAGATGAGAGACGGTAACGGCACCACGACTGCAAGACAGCTCCGCAGGGATGGGAAAGTCCCCTGTATCGCTTACGGCCTCGACAAGGAACCGCTCAAACTCGCCATCGAGAAACGCGACCTCTTTGCCATGCTTGACAAAACAGCAGGCAGCGCGTCCGTTATCACGCTCCAGATTCCCGGTGTTAACGTGGATGCAGAAGTAGGCGCTATGGTCCGTGATATTCAATGGTCACCAGTGCACAAAGAACCGCTGAATGTTGACTTCCTCTGGGTCTCTATGACTGAGAAGATCACGATCACCATTCCCGTCGAACTCGTCGGGGCGGCCCCCGGTGTCGAAGCGGGCGGTTCACTGAACCAGAACCGTTACGATGTCGACATCGAATGCACTCCTCTGGCCATGCCAGCTTCACTGGCGCTCAGCATCGACGGCATGAAGATCGGTGAGACCCGCTTCGCCGGTGGAATAGACATTCCCGAAGGCAGCACGCTCGTCACCGACCCCGAAGAGCCAATCGTCACCATCGCACGGTCCGTCACTGCTGCAGACCTCGAGACGCGCACGGATGAGGAAGGCGAGCTCGACGAACTCGCACTCGCCGAGGACGAAGTCGCACCCGAAGAAGTTGCCGAAGACGCCGAGTAACAACTCCCGGGAACGGAAACCTGTATGTTTTGCATTGTAGGTCTGGGAAACCCCGGGCGAGAGTATGCCGAGACAAAGCATAATGTCGGATTCTGGGTGCTTGACGCACTCGCCGAGATACACGGCATATCTGCAGATCGACGCAGGTTCCGCGCTCTGTTTGGCAAAGGTTTCATCGGCAAGCACGAAGTCGTGCTCGTCAAACCTCAGACATTCATGAACAGCAGCGGGCAATCAGCCAGTCTGATTGCCCGCTTTTACAAAATTGATCCGGCAG
>CAYSRY010000137.1:5336-9174 GCA_964433395.1 uncultured Armatimonadia bacterium
CATCCAGGACGTCATGGACTGCCTCGGCACTGACAAAATTTCCAGATTGCGCATTGGTATCGGCCAGTGTACGTCTGGCCAGGACGCGCGCCAGTATGTCCTGTCCCCATTCCGGCCTGCCGACCGCAAACTCGTCGATGACGTTGTCATCGACGCGACCCAGTGCGTCAAATACCTCCTTGATGAAGGTATTGACGCGGCGATGAACAAATTCAATTAGGCTGTTCGTAGCCAAATTCTGTTCATCACTACCTGCATTCCAACAGACACTGGGGTCACCGCAATGCCACACAGTATAGCGTGCAACACTCCAGCACATATCCGTCCGCTACCTCTCCACTTTCTGCCCCGTCTTTGCCAACCCCATGAAGCTCTCTGCACATCGCCGAGCGATACACTCTGATGATCGATATATGGCAGAACTGCGCACAGCTTAGCAGCATTATGGGGGTAAACAAACATGGAAGCATCCATGACCTCGCGCGAAAGAATACTGGCTGCTATACGTTTCCAGGGGCCGGATCGCTGCCCTGTCCACCACTACATCTTCCCGGGAGCTCGCTGGCGCCACGGCCAGCGCCTCGTTGATCTCGTTCGCAAATATCCGGACGATTTCAACACACTCGCGAGCTTACAGAATGCAGAGCCACTCGACGTTACACAGAGCGCCGACGATATTGTCGAATGGCAGGATGCCTGGGGCACAATCTGGCGCAGGCTGCGCGGCTACACTTCCGGAGAGGTGTATACCCCTGCCATCCCCGATTGGGATGCGTGGCAGACCTACCAATTTCCTCCCCCTCCTTCCGATCAACATTTTGAGGATTTTGCCGCAGAGGTCAAACACCAGCACCCACAGGAATTCGTGATGGCAAGCGGGGGCGGTTTCTTCCAGCTCATGCAGCACATGCGAGGGCCTGCCAACTACTTCATTGATCTCGCCGAAGACAATGACGGTGTCCACGAACTGGCTGATCGCATGGTCGAGCACAACCTCTACTCGATCGAACGCTACATAAAAGCGGGGGCCGACTGTATATCATGGGGTGACGACTGGGGGGCGCAGGATCGCCTTCTCATCCATCCCGATCACTGGCGACGCTTCTTCAAGCACCGCTATGCGAAAATGTTTGAACCCGTGCGAGACGCTGGCATTGAGGTCTGGTTCCATGTGGACGGCTGGATTCTGGAGATAATCGACGACCTCATTGAAATCGGAGTGACTGTCCTCAACCCGCAGCACGAATGCATGGGCACAAAACGCGTCGGCGAGATCGTCAACGGCCGCTGCTGCATTCGCACCGACATAGACCGACAATGGGTGATTCCTTTCGGCACACCACAATCCATTGAGGCCGCCGTTCAGGAAGCCGTCGAGGCATACGGTGCTCACGATGGGGGCTGCATCTTGCATGGCGAAATCGGCCAGGATGTGCCGTTCGAAAACATCGAGGCCCTCTACGCAGCATTCTACAGGTTTGGACGCTATCCGCTCGAATGGCTTGACACTTAGGTCACAATCAACCGCAATGCCAGCGCCTCCGCAGCCATCCGCAGGTTCGCATTCTGCTTGAGCTGCCCCTGCATTTCCTGCAGGTGCTGGCATGCGCGTGCGCATTTTTTTGGATCATGTGTCACCGCCAGCGCCCTCAATTGCTCAGCTCGATCCGCATTGATGAGCCCCTCAGCGCCTGGGCTTGACGACAGCAGCAGCATGTCACGGAACCATGTCGCCAGAATATCCAGAATATCATGCATGCTTGTGCGAAGAACACGGTCGCGGCTTGATTTGAGTGCCCGCTCGGCCATCTCCTCATCATTCGTCGCCAGCCACCAGCGCTCTGCGGCGTCAACAAGTCGCTCGCCTGCTCGCAGGCACTCGACCCATTCGGCACTCGAAAGCTCTGCACAAAGATCGAGCAGGTCTTCCCGAATGCCCAGCACCTCAGGCCGTTGCAGCAGACTGATCGCCCACCCCAGCCGTCCACTGGACATCGCCACAATCGAAGCTATCTGCGCGGCATCCACGTGCGGATAGCTGCTCGCCAGATACGCCCGCGATACCTCACTGGGTACCGGATAGAAATTTATTACCTGACAGCGCGAGACTGTCGTATTCAACAGATTAGCGGAATTTGTCGCTGTCAAAATCACTGTCGTGTTTGGCGGCGGCTCCTCAAGCGTCTTCAGAAGCGCATTTTCCGACGAAGCGTTCATCGTGTCCGCGCGCACTATGATGTACACTTTTCTGCGGGCCCGAGACCTTTTCAGCCATGTATGCGGAATCAACTGGTCACGAATCTGCTCAATTCGGATCAGCGCCCCTTCGATATCCACGAACTGATCCTCATTTGAGGCGTCATCATCCGCTGTGCTGCTCAGCTTCATTGCAGGGTTGATAACCAGCATATCGGGGTGGTTACCCCGCTCAATCGCAACACATTCGCGACATACACCGCACGGATTCACATCCTCGGGCGACTGCGGATCCACTATCTGCTCACAGTTGAGAGCCTTGGCGACCTCCATCGCTACGAAAGTCTTCCCAACGTTCGCTGGCCCCACAAACAGATACGCCTGCGGGACGCGGTTAGTTAGAATCGCTCGCCTCAGGACTTTGAGAGCCCCTTCATGCCCGGCTATATCGCTGAAACTCATAGGCCAAATGTTGTCTCCACAATTTCCAGGATCTCTGCGTGTACGTCCTCTACATCCCTGCCGCCATCAACAACTCGCGCGCGCTCGCCTCGAAGTTCCGCATAATGCAGGAATCCCTCGCGCACCCGTTCGTGGTAGTCATCACCATTCTGTTCGATGCGATCCAGCTGTGACTGGGCCATGCGATCGGCCGCCTGCTCTAATGCGATATCAAGCACTATCAGCAGATCCGGCTCAACGCCCGCTGTGGCGATTGCATTCAACTCTTGCGCAAGCTCAAAGCCCAGCCCCCCGGCATATCCCTGATAGACGGCCGTCGCCGAAGCATATCTGTCGCACACAACGGTACGCCCTCTCTCAAGCGCGGGCCGGATGACGGTATTCACATGCTGCACCCGGTCTGCACAGAACAGGAATGCCTCTGCAAGCGGATCCAGATCGCCTGTCGCAGGGTCGAGCAGCACTTCGCGAATCCGCAGCCCGGCGCGTGTATCACCCGGCTCATGCGTAACCAACACGTCAATGCCTTTCGCCTCCAGCGCCTGCGCAAGCAGACGTGTCTGCGTCGTCTTGCCGCAGCCGTCGGCACCGTCGAGCACGATGAACAGTCCTGCCATAAGAACTCCCACCATCGCGAAACTCAAAACTGCCCGCATTATAACACACGGGCAGTCTATGGTTGTTCACATATGATGATTTTCACTGCAAATATCAGTCCGGATGAATTACAACTCGCCGCCGTGGCTCTTTGCCAACGCTCCCGGAGCGAAAATTGTGCTTGCCGGCAAGCTCGTGCTGCAAGCGCCGGACATAAGCGTTCTGCGGAAGCAGCTCAACAGATCGATTCGTCTGCGTTGCCTCTTCCATCGCTTCCTCAACCTGCTGCAGCGCGAACTCCTCACCAGACGACGTCGTGTCCCCACCGCCGAAAGCCTCCTGCAAGGCCTCGTGAAGCTGACGGTATGTATTGCTCCGTACTGTGATGATCTCACGCTCGCCGTCATCCCACATCAGCACTTCGCCAAGCCTGTGCTCGGTTGTCAGTATGATGTCAGCATATTCCGGGTCGCCGACCAGGCGGACATTCACCCGCAGGTCCTTGAGCGCACCGACGACTTTCCCACGAGTCACCCCGCGCAGATACATGCCGGGTTCACGACCATCTGTCCGCACGCCACCC
>CAYSRY010000138.1:0-9153 GCA_964433395.1 uncultured Armatimonadia bacterium
CGAGCATCCTGATGTGAAACAGGCCGAATATGCGGGAAGTACACGGCGATGTCGGGAGACCATCGGGGACCTGGATCTGCTGGCAACGTCGGAGAAACCTGCGGCGGTCTGCGCATGGTTTGCGAAGCTGGGTGTGCTGGAAGATGTGACGATGGCGGGCGATACAAAGGTCAGCGGACGACTGCCAGGAGGACGCCAGGTTGACCTGCGTGTCGTCGAAGAGAAGTCATTCGGCGCTGCGCTGCAGTATTTCACCGGTTCGCAGCAGCATAATATCAGAATACGCGAGCGTGCCCAGCGGATGGGTTTGACAGTCAATGAGTATGGGGTTTTTGAGTATGTGGATGAGCAGAAGGGCGCAATGGTAGCCGGGAAGAGCGAGGAAGACGTCTATGCGGCGGTAGAACTCCCGTGGATTGCGCCGGAACTGCGCGAAGACCGGGGCGAGATCGCGGCAGCGGAGAATGGAGAGCTGCCGAAACTCATTGAGGAAAGCGATATTCGCGGGGATCTGCATGTACACAGTACCTGGAGCGACGGGCACGCGACGATTGAGGAAATGGCGCGTGCGGCGCTGGCGCATGGATATGAGTATCTGGCGATTACCGATCATTCAGAAAGCCTCGCAGTAGCGAACGGTCTGGACGCCGAGCGGTATATGGCTGCGCATGAGGAAGTCATGGCAGTGCAGGAAAAGCTGGATGCTGAGGGAAGTAATTTTGTAATTCTGCATGGGACTGAAGCGGATATCAGGCTGGATGGTTCGCTTGATATTCCCGATGGGTGCTATGAGCAGATGGATTTCGTGATCTGCTCAATTCATCAGGGTTTCTCGGCAGATGCAGATCGGATGACCGAGCGGATGGTGAAAGCTGTGGAGAGCGGAATGGCGGATATTGTGGCCCATCCGACAGGGCGAATTCTGCTGGCCCGCGAGGCATATGGGCTGCATTTTGAGGAACTGGTTCAGGCCTGTGCGAAACATGATGTGGCGCTTGAGATTAACGCGTCGCCAATGCGACTGGATTTGAATGATGTACATTCGCGGTATGCGACAGAACACGGATGCAAACTGGTGATTAACAGCGATGCGCATAAACCAGCGACACTTGGGCAGATGCGCTATGGCGTGATGACAGCTCGGCGTGGATGGACCGAAGCGAAAAGTGTGCTGAACACCTGGACTGTGAAGAAATTGCGGAAGTGGTTTGGCAAGCGTCGCGGTTGATTGGATAGTCTGACGAAACAGCATACCATGGCATTTTGCAGTGAAAAGGGTGGTGACCATGCCCGAGGAAGGACCGGATTATTGGTTTGCTGTGACGGTCGCGTTGCTTGTGGTCGCATGGTCATTGAACGTGGTTGTGCCGGTGCTGATTATCCGGCCGGTATGGCAGGGGATGCAGCAGGAAGCATATCTGGATGAGCCGACTGCCGACCTGCCTGTGCCAGATCCGCCTCCGGGCATCTGGATGCCGATCGTCGGAGCAGTGGCAGCTCTCGGTGCCATTGGCATTTCGGTGCGGCGGATGGCTGAACAGAAGGAAATGGGTGGAAGGTGGCTGTGGATGGCGGCTGTGGGCGGTCTTGCATTTGTCGTGACACTGGGTGTTATGTGGATGGTCATGCGAGCGACCATAAAATATGCGGAGATGTATTTGGGAGCCGGGGGCTGAGCCGGAGGTAGAGATGATGAAGCATGCTTATGGACTTGTAATCGCATTGATACTTGGAATGGTGAGCATGATGGCCGAGAGTATGGCAGCGACTGAAGGGACAATTGAATATCTGGGCGTGCCAATCAAAGCAGTGGTCTATGGCAATTCACACGGGCTTGTCATTGATAAGCCCGGCGGGGGGAAACAATTCTATATTCCGTATTATTCATCGAGTGGCAGTGAGCTTGTGGGCTACGATCAGGAGACCGGTGAGAGCATCCGCGTAGATCTCGGTTCGAGCGGCGGCTACGGGCTTACACAGGGAGCTGATGGGGCGCTCTATGTGGGCGGCGTCAACCCCGGTGATATGTATAAATACGATCCTGTGGCGAAGGAAATTGTAAAACTGGGCGGCTCAGAATTCGGGAACGCGTATATCTGGGACATTGCGGCGAATGACGCGGGGACAAAACTCTACGGCTCATGCTATCCGACCGCCGGCATACTGGAATATGACACTGAATCGAAGCAGATGCGGTGGCTTGGATCAGTGCAGGAGGGCGAGCAGTACGCGCGGGCAGTCAGAGTGGCCGAGGATGGCAAAGTGTGGGCCGGCGTCGGGACGCACGCGCACTTGATGGTGCTGGACCCGGAGACTGGTGAAAAGCACGACGTGTTGCCGGAGAAATATCGTAGTAATTCGATCTGTTACAGTCTTGAACGGCATGGGAAATACATAAGCGCATTGGTGTTTTATGTAGGAGACCTGTTGATATTCGATACCGCGACTGAGGAAGTCGTGAAGACGCTGCCTCCCGTCGAAGGTGAAGAAGGCTGGCTGAATGCTCGGGGTGGCGATGAGAATACGTTCTATCTGTATTCCTATCCTGGCAATTCTCTGTACCGCTACGAGCTTGATACCGACACACTGACACTACTGGTTGACAGGCTGGGTATCTGCTATCACGTGGTGAACGATCGGTATGCGTATGCGACGAATGATCAGGATCTGGTGATTTATGATTTCGTCGATAAAAAACAGCTCGCCAAGGTAAAACTCGCGGAATCAAAAGACGGCATGAATGTCATGTGCCTGACCGCTGGCGAAAATGGGCATATCTATGGGCCGACATATATCAATATGCACCTGTTTGGATATAAGCCGGAGACCGGTGGGCTGCATGACCTCGGGCGCATCTCAAAATGGGGCGGTCAGGGCGATTCGATTTCGAGAGGGCGAGACGGGAAAATACTCATCGGTGCGTACGTGCGGGCGACGGTGAACGTGTATGACCCCGGGAAGCCGTGGAACTTTGGAGATGATGCGGATAGTAACCCGCGGTGCTATGGGCCAATCGGCGCAGGACAATACAGGACCAAATGCATCGCGGAAGGTCCGGATGGGATGCTGTATGTGGGATCAATTCCATCGTATAATTCGGCCCCGTCGGGAGCCTTCAGCCGTGTGAATCCTGTGACCGGCGAGAAGACGAATTGGATTGATCTGGTGCCCGGAGGGGCAGTTTACCATTGTGTCTCGGACGATCGGTATGTCTATGGCGCCGGTGGCGGCAAGTTCTTTGTCTGGGATCCGTGGAAGAACGAGAAAGTTTATGAAAGTGGTCTTGCGGTGACCAGCATGGTCATGGCACCGAACGGGAATGTCGTGATGGCAAGTGAGGCGGGACTGAAAGTGTTCTGTCCGGAGACGCTGGATTTTGTGGCAGAGGCAGATATTTCTGGCGCCAGTTTCACAGCGATGGTAGTTGCTTCCGATGGCTACATCTACGGTATAAATGGGGCTGAAATCGTGCAGATTGACCCGGCAGACTGGTCGATACGGCAGATCGCCTCTGAGGGCGGCAGTTTTCTGGCGGCCGATCTTGAGAGTAATCTGTATTTTGCGCGAGGGCCGAAGTTGTATCGGTTGAAGCGGTAGGTCATGTAATGATAAGTTTACGGGCGGCTCACGGAAGCATTCCGCGAGCCGTTTTTTTTGGCGGGAAATGGTGGGGAAGTTTCCTTGACAATATAGATGGCAGCAATTACTATACATGATAGTAGGATGGATTATTGCAGACAGCAGTTGAGCCTTGGGTGGAAAGCGGTGCGAGCCATGCAGAAATGGATTGGGTTGATTGCAGTATT
Source organism: uncultured Armatimonadia bacterium (assembly GCA_964433395.1). Lineage (GTDB taxonomy): Bacteria > Armatimonadota > Zipacnadia > Zipacnadales > UBA11051 > UBA11051. The sequence goes on from CAYSRY010000138.1 coordinate 3,807, forward strand.
ATTTTTGACGCTGATTGTCGGGTGCGGTGGTAGTTACACTATCCCAGAGGGTAGTGATGCAGTAGGGTATGTTTATGTGGACCTGGCACCTGCGAGTGTGCAGGCAGGCGCCACGCTTCAAGTGCTGCCATGGGTGACGATTGGGCCAACTCTGTACAAAGTGGTCGGGGCCACGGTGACGATTGTTGAGCTTGATAAAACCACGACCACTTCGAGCGATGGCAGTTATGGTTTCTTCGGAATTGAGGCAGGGGATTACACATTGCGCGTGTCACATCCAGACTATGGTACCGCGGACTTCGTGCTGCACGTATGGCCCGACAGTGTCACGCATGGTCTGGACACGCACATTCAACCACGGCCGCCGCGGTAAGACGAAGCTGTGGAAGCCGCCTTCTTGTGATGAAGCAGGTAGAGAATGGAATGCGTGCGGAGCGCCACATGGCGCTCTGCTTTTTTTGTGCGTGACAGGATGTGAATTCGCAGGTAGAACAAAGATTGCGGGGAATCTACCGGGAGTGCAAGCTTGCCGAAATAGTCGCAAAGTGGAGGACTTGGCACATGATGACTTCGCGCGCGAGACTGATGACTGCATTCAGATGTGGGACGCCAGACAGGGTGCCGGTGGCGCCGTTTCATCTGGGAGTGCTGGACCCGGATTCTGCGATTGCAGCCGAGCTTATTGAGAAGACAGACATTATCATTCAGGCGGGGTTTGCCGGAGCTTCGTTTGCGGGTGCGGCCGCAGATATGGACGTTGTGGATGAGGGGAACAGAGTAATTACAACGATTCACACCCCGAAAGGGGACTTGCGAAAGGTCGTAACGCGGACCGACATCACCTCGGCGACCACCACATTCCCGTGTAAGACCGCAGATGATATTGAAAAACTGATGGCGATCCCCTATGAGCCGCTTTCACCGAATGTGACGGCTTTCAATGCGTGGAAGAACCGGCTGGGGGACGAAGGCGTGGTGCTGTGCGGGATAATCGATCCGATCTGCGTCCCTGCGGATTTCTTTTCGCCAGAGGATTTCTGCCTGTTGTGGATTGATGCGCCGGATGCGATGAAGGCGCTTGTCGATGTGTCGACAGAGCGGATTCTGGAATCACTTGAGACCGCATGCAAAGCTGGTATAGACGGCTATCGCATTATCGGCGGGGAGTATGCTTCGACTCAGCTTGGGCCGAAAGCATTTCGGGAGCTCGTCGTGGGCCCGGACCGGCAGATGTGCGACATCATGCATGAATACGGGGCGATTGCGTATAATCACAATCATGGGCCCGTAATGCGATATCTGGAAATGTTTGTGGAGATAGGCATGGACGCGTGCGACTGCTTTGAGGCCCCTCCATGGGGTGATGCCGACTTGCGCGCCGCCAAAGAAGTACTACGGGGCGAGGTGTGCATAGTCGGAAATCTGGATGATATGGAGATAATTGATAAGAAGGACGAAGCAACTGTGCGTGCGATGGCGCGGCAGCGGATTGAAGAAGCCGGGCCGACTGGATTTGTATTGGGCGGCACGGCTTCCGGCACATATACCGAGAAAGCAGCTCGGAATTTCATAGCGATGGCTGATGTGAGTCGGGAGATGGCATAGGGGCAGGCCGGAGCCAGAACAGGGAGTGGCGAAACATGGCCGAATGCAGCGGGCAACTGAGTGCAGGCGCCGGTGAAGTCGACATTACGCCGCCGGAAGGAACGAATCTCGCCGGTATGATCGGGTTGTACAGACCTGCGGAGGTGACGCTGGATCCATTACATGCGCGAGCGCTGGTGGTGGAAAATGGCGGCACGCGGGTCTGTTTCCTGTCGCTGGAACTGCTGGCCGTGGCCAATGATTGGGTGGCAAAAATCAGAGCAGAGGCACAGAAGCGCTTCGGGTTGGAGCCGCAGGCGTTGATGATCCATACAGTGCAGAATCATGCGGCACCGATGATTGGCGCGCGAATGCCCCGCGAGCTGGTGGACTGGCTGCCGGAAAATGGCGAGTGGTTGCTGAATGATGCCGGGGATTTCAACCCGTATGCAGTCGAGCGGATTATGGAGGCGATCGGGCAGGCGATTGATCGGCTTGAGCCTGTGAGCGTAACTGTCGGGCGTGGCTTCAATGACCGCGTGGCATTCTGTCGGCGATATGTAATGCGCGATGGGACGACTGTGACGCAGCCGAAGCCATCGGACCTGCCGAACATCCTGCACCGCGAGACCAGCGCAGACCCCGAAGTTGGGGTGGCGTGCCTGACTGGCAAGGCGCTTAATTCCGTGGCGGTGTTGCTGCATTATACGTGTCACCCTGTGCACGGAGTGGGCGGACGCGCAATTACCGCAGGCTGGCCCGGCGAATGGGCAAGGCAGGTGCGCGAGGGTATGGGCGGCGCAGGAGTGCCAATGGTGGTGAACGGCTGCTGTGGGAACATTATTCACCGCAACTGGCTGGACCCAACGTATGACGATGCGCCGGAGGTCCTTGGAGCAAGCCTGGCAGCTACGACGCGGGCTGTGATGCGGAGTATGGGCGGCATGGCCGATGCGACTGTGCGCCATATCACGAAATACGTAACCGTGCCATACCGGCAGGTGGACCCGGAAGAGCTGGAAAATTCGCGCCGCCTGCTTGCCGAGCACCCGGAGCCAATGTGGCTGAATGAGGAGAAAACGCGGGTGGACTGGGCCTGGTGCTACGCAACCAGCGTGCTGGATGTACATGCGCTCGCACAGCGGGAAGCGACCTATGAATATGAAGTGCAGGCATTCAGAATAGGGAAAATTGCACTTGTAGCACTGACAGGAGAGCCGTTTGTGCAGGGGCAGTTCAAGATCAAAGCAGGCTCGCCGGGGGCGTATACATGGCCCGCACATATGGCGAACGGTTATGTTGGTTATCTGCCGACGAGAGAGGCATTCAAAGGCGGCGGCTACGAGACAAAGACGGCGATCTGGTCGCGCTTTGATCCTGCCGCGCTGGACCTCGTAACTGATTGTGCGTTGGAAGTGCTTGAGGAATTGTATAAGTAGATGAGGGCCTGAAAGACAAAATCGAAGGGCAGGACACACTATCTCCATAGAGCATACTTATGTAGCCGAATCCTGTTTGGAGAAAGTGGGTAAGAACATGTCACGGGTATTGTGGATTGGATTGTTCGTGATAGTGTTGGCCAGCGGGTGTCTGGCAGCCGATCCAATGGAGATACTTCAGGCGGAGGCACCGAAATACGTGGTGCCAGAAGATAATGCCTGGGATTATATGGCCCGGGCTGGTACATTAGCTAATGAGGTCGACTTGGACGCGGATTGGCCGATACTTGCTGACGCATCGGCAGGCAATGTTGAAGAAGTGGATCTGCAGATGGTTGATGATGCCTATGGGGAGGCGCTGGTTGAACTGCGGAAAGGGCTTTACAAGGAATGTGTAACGCCCGCAGACATGCTAGACCCCTATGGCGATTTACGGGTATACACTGGATTCAGACAACTTGCCAGAGTGCTGATCCTGGAAGCTCGCGGATATGTAGGAGTGGGCGAGGCTGATAAAGCGCTGGCATCGTGTCAGGATAGTCTGAGACTTGCTCGGAACATCTCGCAGAATGGCGCTTTGATACATAATCTTGTCGCAATTGCCTGCAGCTCGATAGCAGCCAAGTACCTGAGCACTGCGCTGAATGTTGAGAGGCCAGACGCGGCAAAGCTGCGGGAATTTGTGGTATGGAATGAAGCAAACCGGAAGAGCTGGCAATCGGCAACTGGTTCGATTGCAAATGAAGTGCTGCATTTTTTGCCGGCAATCAATGAGGATAAGACAGTGCAAATGCGATCAGAAGAATATACCGAGTTTGCGTGTCAGGCAATTGACTGGGCTAAGAAGCCAGCATGGGAGCGCGGTATTGCACCAGAGCGGGGAGAAGATAACGATCTGAGCCCGGTATACGCCAAATATGTGCAGAGGCGGGAAATAAACGATGCGTCTCTTGCTGGTTTGAGTCTGCGATGCGCACTTGAGGCGTACCAGAGCGAGAATGGCAGCTATCCTGATGAGCTTTCTGAGCTTGTGCGGAGTACATCAAGGAGCTGCCAGCGGACCTGTTCAGCGGTGACAGTTTCAGGTATGAACGGCCCGGTCTGTGGGAGGATGAGGCATATACGCTGTACAGCGTGGGGCCGGATCTGGATGATGACCGGGGGCTGGTATGGGATGGCACGGGTGGAGATCTGGCGTTTGGGCCTGTTTGGGAGACATACAGGCAGCCTATAACGAATGGATGAAGTGCTGTAGAATGCGCATGAAAAAAAGCCCTCCCGGCATCGGGAGGGCTTTTTGGTGGCTGATGAAACGCAATCTATCGGAACAAGTTGCTGACCGATGCCCCAGTGTGGATCGCATAGATGGCTGAGGCCAGCAGCGGGGCGATGGAGACCTGTTTAATGATGTCGATCTGTTTCTCTGGTGGCAGCGGCAGACTGTCGGTGATGACAAGTTCTTTGATCGGGGCTGCTGCGAAGCGTTCGATGGCTTTTCCAACCAATACGCCATGCGCTGCGCCACAGTAGATGTCGCCGACCTCATAATCATTTTTGAGGCAGTTGATGAGTTCTATCATCGAGCTGCCAGTGGCGATTTCGTCGTCGAAGATTATGATATTCTTACCGCGAACGTCACCAACGATGCGATTAACAGCGACCTCGTCCTTACAGCCTGGGACGCGGCGCTTATCTCCGATGGCAAGCGGCAGATGGAGGCGTTCTGCATACCGTCCAGCGCGTTTGGCACTGCCAGCATCGGGAGAGACGACGACAAAATTAGAGTCGTAGTTGTCGCGATCGTCAGGCAGGCCGATCTTGTCGCGGAAATAATCACACAGCAGTGGTACTGCGGTAAGATGGTCAGCAGGCACCTGGAAGAAGCCCTGAACCTGCTCGGAGTGCAGATTCAATGTAAGCAGGCGATCGGCGCCGGATGCCTCAAGAAGGTCAGCAATAAGACGCGCTGCTACGGATATGCGGGGGGCGTCTTTTTTGTCTGACCGGACATATGCGAAATAGGGCATGACGACTGTAACGCGCCGGGCGGACGCATGTTTCAGTGCATCGATCATGAGGAAAAGCTCCATGAGATGCTCGGAGACCGGCGCAGATGCGGTCTGGACGACAAAAATGTCTTTTTCGCGGACGTTTTCCTGGATCTGCACGTAGAGATTGTCGTTGGCGAAGCGGTCGATATATGTTTCGCCGAGAGGTATGCCCAGACATTTGCAGATATCCTGGGCCAGTTGCGGGTGTGAAGAACCACAGAAGACCTCTATATCTTCTCCAAAGCTGTCGGGGATGTTATGCAGCTTCTGGCG